>CAYUAX010000017.1:0-39698 GCA_964442845.1 uncultured Bifidobacteriaceae bacterium
GCCGTCGTGGACGAGCGGCATCGGCTGGTTGGAGCCGCCCTCGTTCATGTTCCACGCCCAGGCCAGGCGCAGCGAGCCGACGTTGGCCGGCGTGATCTCGGTGAGCGGGCTGTGGCTCCACGCCTGGTAGGTGCGGCGGGCCATCAGCCAGTCGCCGGGAGCCGGGTCGCGCAGCATCGCGTCGGTGACCGGCGTGTAGCGCGCCAGCTCGCCGCGCACGTAGTGGCCGCGTGACGGCGGCGGCGGCGTGGCCGGCGGCAGCCGCGGGCCTTGAGACGGCGCGCCGGGTGCTGCGGGCGTCGTGGCCGCGGGCGTCCCCGCCGCGGGTGCGGCGGCCACGGCCACGCCGTTGCTGGCGAGGACGAACGCGGTGACGTTCTGCGCCTCGTCGGCGCCGAGCGGCGGGCCGCCCGGCGGCATCGAGGCGCGCACGTACTCGGCGAGTTCGCGCGGCGTGCGGGTGCGCCACGCGCTCATGAACGTGGGGCCGACCAGGGCCGGCGCGTCGTTGCGGCCGGCGAGGTCGTTGAGGTGGCACCCGGCGCAGCGCGCCAGGTAGACGTCGCGTCCAGCCGCCGCCTGCGCCGCGGTGAGCACGGGTGACGCCGCTGGTGCGGCCGGGGCCTGGCCGCCGACGAGCGCGACGTGCGAGCCGACGCCGAGCGCGGCCACGGCGATCCATCCGCAGGCGACCCGGTGAGGCGTCATCGGCGTGGTCCTTTCGGCGGCGTGAGCCAGCCCCAGAGATTGCCATCGGGCGCCCGCTCGCTCTGCAGCTGCACGTAGAGCAGGCCCTTGGCGAAGGCGTCGGCGTGGGCACGGGTCAGCGTGAGGGCGCCTTTGAACGTGCCGCGCGTGCCGCCGCCGCTGGCGAACTCGCCCACCAGCGTGCCGCGCATGCCCGGGCGCGCGCTTTCGTAGACGCGCACCGACGTGGCGGGGGAGACCAGGCCGCGGTAGCTGCCCTCGAGGGCGAGCGTGGTGCCGGCGAGGGTGGCCGTGGCCTCGCCGAGGCCGGCGATGGTCGCCTGCATCGCGACGTCGATCGGCACGGGGGCGAGGCGGGCCTTGAGGGTGGCCGGCGCCTGCGGGGCCTGGGCCGCAAGCGTTGCGGCTGTCATCGCCACCGCCGCCAGCCAGACGCCGACCGTCGCGCCCCGCGCGCCCGCCGCCACCATGCCGGGGATTGTAATCGCAGGCCGGCGCGGCTGAGCCGGTGGTAGGATGCGCCCTCCTGCGGCCCAGCCGGGCCGGGACACGGAGGTCTGCATGGTGGCACTGACGTCGCTCTGGCTGCCGGTGCTCGTCGCGGCAGTGCTCGTGTTCGTCGCCAGTTCGATCATCCACATGGCGCTCGGCTATCACAACAGCGACTACGCCAAGCTGCCCAAGGAAGACGAGATCATCGCGGCGCTGCGGCCGATCGGCATCCCACCGGGCGATTACTTCCTGCCCTGGGCGGGCGGGTCGGCCGGCTTCAAGGACCCGGCGTTCCAAGAGAAGTGGCAGAAGGGGCCCGTGATCTCGATGACCGTGCTGCCCTCCGGCGCCAACTTCATGGGCTCCCAGATGGCGCAGTGGTTCGTCTACTGCGCGGTCGTCGCCTTCTTCGCCGGCTACGTCGCCAGCCGAACGATTCCCCCGGGTGGCGACTACCTGATGGTGTTCCGCGTCGTCGGCACGACCGCGTTCATGGGCTACGCCCTCGGGCTGTGGCAGATGACGATCTGGTACAAGCGGTCGGCGCTCACGTCGCTCAAGTCCACGTTCGACTCGCTGGTCTACGCGTGCCTCACGGCGGGGGCGTTCGGTTGGCTGTGGCCCGCCGCTTAGGAGGATCGTCCGCATGTGCGATGAGAACTTCGAACACGACCTCGAGAACTACGCGCGCTTTCCGCGTCTGACGCGGCGCCAGCTCGGCGCGGCGTCGGTGGGCGCCTCGGTGGCGTTCCTGCTGCCGCGGGCCGCCGACGCGCAGGCGGTGCGGGAGCAGGACGTCGTCATCAAGACCCCCGACGGCGAGTGCGATGCGTACTTCGTGCATCCGGCGAGCGGCGCCAGCCCGGGCGTCATCGTGTGGCCCGATATCCTGGGGCTGCGGCCGGCGTTCCGGCAGATGGGCAAGCGGCTCGCCGAGTCGGGCTACGCGGTGCTGACGGTGAATCCGTTCTACCGGATGAAGAAGGCGCCGGTGGTGCCGGCCGGGGCCAGCTTCGCCGATCAGGCGACGCGCGACATCGTCATGCCGCTGGCCAAGGGCCTGAGCCCGACGACGCACGTCACCGATGCCAAGGCGTTCGTCGCGTGGCTCGACGGTCAAGCCGCCGTCGACAAGCGCCGCAAGATCGGCACGACCGGGTACTGCATGGGCGGCCCGATCGTCATGCGGACCGCTGCGGCCGTCCCCGATCGCGTCGGCGCCGGCGCATCGTTCCACGGCGGCGGGTTGGTGACCAAG
The DNA here is from genome assembly GCA_964442845.1 of uncultured Bifidobacteriaceae bacterium. Classification (GTDB taxonomy): domain Bacteria; phylum Acidobacteriota; class Vicinamibacteria; order Vicinamibacterales; family UBA2999; genus CAWAYR01. Next base: position 2,459 of record CAYUAX010000017.1, read on the forward strand.
GAGCCCGACAGCCCGCACCTGCTGGTGCCGACGATGAAGGCCAGCTTCCTGTTCGCCGTCGCCGACAACGACGACAAGCGCGACCCGACGGCGAAGGACGTGCTGCGCGAGACCTACGCGAAGGCGAAGTTGCCGGCCGAGATCGAGGTCTACGCCGCCGCGCACGGCTGGTGCCCGCCGGATTCGGCGGTCTACGACCAGAAGCTGGCCGAGCGTGCCTGGTCGCGTCTGCTGGTGCTCTTCAAGACCGCGCTGGTGTAACCAAATGTAATCTGCTCTGAGTCACCGACTCTGAGTCGGTGACTCGGAGGCGATTACAAACGGACGGGGATGCCGGCGGCGGCGAGGTGCTGCTTCAGCTCAGAGACGGCGTGGGTGTCGAAGTGGAAGATCGACGCGGCGAGCGCGGCATCCGCCCGGCCGGCGGTGAACACCTCGACGAAGTGATCGAAGCCGCCGGCGCCGCCTGACGCGATCACCGGGATCGCCACCGCGTCGGACACCGCCGCCGTCAGCGGGCAGTCGAAGCCGGCCTTGGTGCCGTCGCGATCGATCGACGTCAGCAGGATCTCGCCGGCGCCGCACGCCGCCGCCTCGCGCGCCCACGCCACCACGTCGCGCGACGTGTCGGCCGAGCCGCTGCGCGCATACGCCGTCCAGCCGCCCTCGACGCGCTTGGCGTCGATGGCGACGACCACCGCTTGACTGCCGTAGCGCACCGCCAGCCGCGTGATCAGCGACGGATCGGCCAGCGCCGCCGAGTTGAGGCTCACCTTGTCGGCGCCGGCGTCGATGGCCGCCGCCGCGTCGTCCTCGGTGCGGATGCCGCCGCCGACACACAGCGGCAGGAACAGCTCGCGCGCCACCGCGTGGATGGTCTGCGCCCGCGCCTGACGCGCCTCCAGTGTGGCGGTGACGTCGAGGATCACCACCTCGTCGATGCCCTCGCCGTCGTAGCGCCGCGCCAGCGCCGCCGGATCGCCGGCCTCGCGCAGCCCTTCGAACTGCACGCCTTTGACGACACGGCCGTCGCGCACGTCGAGGCAGGCGATGATGCGCTTGGCGAGCACGACTACCGCGCCTCCGCGCGCACCTGCGCCACCCAGTTGCGCAGCACCTGCAGCCCGATCTGCCCCGACTTCTCGGGATGGAACTGGACGCCCGACACGAGCCCCTCCTCGACGGCCGCCGTGAACTCGACGCCGTAGGTGGCGGTGGCCACCGTCGCCCGCGCCAGCGGCGCCGCGTAGGAGTGCGTGAAGTAGACATACGCGCCCGACGCGATGCCCGCGAACAGCCGCGACGGCCGCGGCAGCGCCAGCGTGTTCCAGCCGACGTGCGGCACCTTCTGACGCGCACCGGTCGCCGGCGCCACGTCGGGCAGCCGATCGCACAGGCCCTGGCACACGCCGAAACCGCTCACCTCGGGGGCCTCGGTGCTGCCGGCGAACAGCCACTGCAGGCCGACGCAGATGCCGAGCAGCGGCCGGCCGGCGTCGAGCCGCTCGAGGATGGCATGGCGCCATGCCTGATCGAGCGATCGCGTCGAGCCGAAGTGGCCGACGCCTGGCACGATCACCGCGGCCGCACCGGCCACCTCCGCCGGCGCCGCCGGCGTGAACACCTCGGCGCCGACCGCCGCCAGCGCCTTGCGCACCGAAGTGAGGTTGCCGGCGCCGTAGTCCACCAGCGCGATCACAGCAGCCCCTTGGTGCTCGGCAGCAGCTTCGCCATCCGCGCGTCCTTCGCGCACGCCACCCGCAGCGCCCGCGCGAACGCCTTGAAGCAGGCCTCGATCTTGTGATGGTTCGAGCGGCCGTGCAGCACCTTCACGTGGACGTTGGCCTTGGCGGCGCTGGCGAAGCCCTCGAAGAAGTCGGTGACCAGCTCGGTCTGCAGGTCGCCCACCAGCCGCACCCGCACCTTGGTGTCGACCACGGTGTGCGGCCGGCCGCCGAGGTCGATGGCCACCACGGCCAGCGTCTCGTCCATCGGCATCACGAAGTAGCCGGCGCGGTTGATGCCGCGCCGGTCGCCGAGCGCCGCGTTCACCGCCTGGCCCAGCGCGATGCCGACGTCCTCCACCGTGTGGTGCTGATCGACGTCGAGGTCGCCCTGGGCCTGCACCGCCAGATCGAAGGCGCCGTGGCGGGCCACGAGGTCGAGCATGTGATCCAGGAAACGCACGCCGGTGCGGTTGTCGAACCGGCCGCGGCCTTCGAGGGTGAGGGCGACGCGCACGTGCGTCTCGGCGGTCTTGCGATCGATCAGCGCTTTGCGCACAGCGTCTCCAGCAGGGCGATGGCCTTGTCGGTGTGTTCGACCACGCCGGTGGTCACCCGGAAGCAGTTCGCGCAGCCGGGGTCCTTGCCGCGATCGCGCACCAGGACCCCGCCGGCGATCATCCCGGCGATCAGCGCCTGGGCTCGGGCACCGCCGTCCACCAGCACGAAGTTCGACTCGCTCTTCCAGTAGCGCAGGCCGAGCCGATCGAGCGCGGCGTAGAGCCGCGCCTTCGACTCGCGCGCCTGGGCGACGTACCACGGCATGAAGGTGGTGTCGGCCAGCGCCGCGCGCAGCGCCGCCACCGCCACCGAGTTGAGGTTGAAGAGCGGCATCACGAAGCGGATCGGCTCGAGCAGCGCCGGCGGGCCGATCACCACGCCGACGCGGATGCCGGCCAGCCCGTAGGCTTTGGAGAACGTCCGGCCGACGAGCACGTTCGGATACTCGCGGGTCAGGTGCAAGTGGCTGACGCCGTGGAAGTCGTGATACGCCTCGTCGATGAACACAACGGCGTGCTCGGCCTTGGCGATCACGCGGCGGATGTCGGCCTCGGCCACCGGCACGCCGCTGGGGTTGTGCGGCGTGTTGATGTAGACGATCCGCGTGTTCGGGCCGATCGCCGCCAGCACCGCATCGACGGGATAGGCGAAGTCGGGACCCGGCGGCAGCGCGATCGTCCGCGCGCCCAGCGCCTTGGCATTGATGAGCACCGGCTCGAACGTGGGCAGCATCACGATCTGCTCGGCCTGACCGCCCGGCGCCATCGCCGGCGCGCCCTGGGCGACCAGCGCCTCGGGGGCGCGCGGCATCAGGAACGCGATCGCCGCCAGGAGCAGCCCTTCATCCAGCCCGTTGGTCAGCACCAGCCAGTCGGGGTCGATGCCGAGCCGCGCCGCGGTGTCGCGCACCGCGCTCTCGTAGTCGGCGTAGGTCGAGACGTCGTCGGCGGTGACGCCCCGGATGGCGTCCAGCACCGCCGGCGAGCAGCCGCCGGTGTTCTCGTTGAGGTGGAGCCGGAGCCCCGGCCCCAGGTTGGGCATGCCCTGGATGGTGGTCATCGGACGCGAGCCTTTCGTGCCGGACGGCGGCGGGAGGAGGGCGCCGCGGCCGGCACCCGGACGTCGATCGATCGGGCGTGGCCCTCGAGGCCTTCAGCGCGCGCGAGGGTGGTCACGGTGCGGGCGACCCCGCGCAGCCCGGCGGCGGTGACACGCTGCGTGGACACCAGCTTCACGAAATCGGCGGCGTGCAGGCCGCCACGCGTGCGGGCGACGCCCGCGGTCGGCAGCGTGTGGTTCGAGCCGAGCGCGTAGTCGCCGGCCACCTGCGCGGTCCACGAGCCGATGAAGACGGCGCCGGCATGCCGGATGGCGCGGGCGCGCGCCTCGCTGTCCACTACCAGGTGCTCCGACGCCGCGTCGTTGGCCAGCGCCTCGGCCTCGCGCATGGTCCGCGTGACGATCACGCCGCCGTGGTTCCACAGCGACGTGGCGGCGGGCCCGTCGGCCGGGAGCTGCTGCGCCACCTCCTCGGCCACGGCAGTGGCCAGCCGCCGATTCGCGGTGAGGAACACCGCGCGGGCGTCCACGTCGTGCTCGGCCTGGGCGATGAGATCGGCGGCGATCCACGACGCCCGGCCGCGTTCGGCGACGATGAGGATCTCGGTGGGACCGGCGTAGAAGTCGATCGGGCAGTCCTGGGCCACCAGCGCCTTGGCCGCGGCCACCCAGCGGTTGCCGGGGCCGACGATCTTGCTCACGCGCGGCACGGTCGCCGTGCCGTAGGCCATCGCCGCCACGGCGTGCGCGCCGCCGATCCGGAACACGCGATCGACGCCGGCCTCGACCGCCGCCGCCAGCATCACCGGGTCGATGGCCGGGCTGCACACGATCACCTCGGGCACGCCGGCGACGCGCGCCGGAATCGCCGTCATCAGCAGCGACGACGGCAGGGGATAGCGTCCGCCGGGCACGTAGCAGCCGACGCGGTCGAGCGGCACCACCCGCTGCGCCACGCTCACCCCGGGCGCCGGCGACACCCGCCACTCGCGCGGCCGTTGCGCCGCCGCGACGACGCGAATCGCGCGGGCCGCCGCCTTCAGCGCGGCGCGCACGTCACGCGGCGCTTTCCGGGCCCCGGCCTCGATCTGCCGGCGCGACACCTCGAGCGGCCCTTCCCAGCGGTCCAGCGTCCGCGCGTAGTGACGCAGGGCCGCGTCCCCCTCGGCGCGGACGCGGGCGACGATGCGCGAAGCCGCCTTCTCGGTCGCCCGGTCGCGTACCACAGCCGCGTTCAGCAGCGCCTCGACTTCGGCCCGATTCTTCGACTCGACGATCCTGATCATGTTGTTTCAGCGTGACAGCGTGACGTCGTGATCCCTAGCCGCTAGCCGCGAGCCCCTAGCCGCTAGATCACGATCTTGTTGAGCGGGTACTCCACGATCCCCTGGCCGCCCGCCGCCTTGAGCTTGGGGATGAGCACCCGCACCGTCCGTTCCTCGATGATCGTGTTGACCGCCACCCAGTCGGGATCGCTCAGCGCCGACACCGTCGGGCGCTGCAGCGCCGGCAGCTGCGCGATCACCGCCGCGAGGTCGGCCTTCTTCACGTTCAGCATCAGGCCGACGCGGCCCTGCGCCTCGATCGCCGCCTTGAGCAGCAACGCCAGCGTCTCGATCTTCTCGCGCTTCCACGGGTCGGCCATCGCCTTCGGGTTGGCCACCAGCTGCGTGTTGCTCTCCAGCAGCGTGTCGATGATGCGGAGCCGGTTGGCGCGCAGCGTCGAACCGGTTTCGGTGGCTTCGACGATCGCATCGGCCAGCACCGGCGGCTTCACCTCGGTGGCGCCCCACGAGAACTCCACGTCCACCTTCGCACCGCGTTCGCCGAACCAGTGCTTCGTCACCCGCACCAGCTCGGTGGCGATGCGCTTGCCGTTCAGGTCCGCCGCCGTCTTGAACGGCGAGTCCTCGGGTACGGCGAGCACCCACTTCACCTTGCCGAAGCTCTGCTTGGAGTACACCAGGTCGCACACCCGCACGAGCGGCGCCTCTTCGGGGTGGCCGATCTCGTGCTCGGCGATCCAGTCCATGCCGGTGAGGCCGGCGTCGAGCACGCCGTCGCCGACGTAGCGGGCCATCTCCTGGGCGCGGATCAGCATGCAGCCGATCTCGCTGTCGTCGATGGAGGGGAAGTAGGAGCGGCTGTCGACGCGAATCTCGAAGCCGGCGCGGCGGAAGAGCGCCACCGTCGAGTCCTGCAGCGAGCCCTTGGGGATGCCGAGCTTCAAGGAGCTCATCGCGCCGCCTCCGTCCACTCCGTGACCACCGTGTTGAAGCAGGTACGCGCCCCGGTGTGGCAGACGTTGCCGTCGCCCTCGCGCGCCGCCTTCACCAGCACCGTGTCGTCGTCGCAGTCGACGAGCAGCTGCTTCACGGCCAGCCGGTTGCCCGACGTCTCGCCCTTGGTCCACAGCGTGTTGCGGGTGCGGCTGTAGAAGGTCACGTAGCCGATCCGGCGCGTCAGGTCCCAGGCCTCCTGGTTCATGAAGCCCACCATCAGCACCTCGCCGCTCGTCTCGTCCTGCACCACGGCCGGCACCAGGCCGTCCAGCTTCGAGAAGTCCAACGTCATCGCGCGTCCTCGCGGGCGAACCTCGCCCAAAAACAAAAAACCCCGCCGGATCCGGCGGGGCTGCTCAGCTTCGACTGTGAAGGCTGATTCGTGTGGCGTCGCTACACGTGCAGTCCGGCCGGCCCGAAGGCGGCATGGTGATGGACATGGTGCACGTGGTGCAGCGCGAACACGGTGGCCTCCAGGGTAGCCGAAGTTGCGCGTCGGCGGCAAGCGCGAGCCCCGGCGGAGGGTTCCGCCGGGGCCCGCAAATGCTACGGGGCGATGCCGAAGACCCGCACCCGCTTCGGGGTGCCGGCCACGAAGCCGACGGCGACCACGCGCCCGTCAGCGGACAGGGCGAGGCCGGTGTTGGCGGCGGCGCTGGGGTTGGTGATGTCCGAACCGATCTGGGTCCAGGTCCCGTTCGTGAGGCCGTAGACCCTGGCCAGGCAGCGGCAGTTGCCGACCACCGCGAAGCGCGTCCCGTCGTCCGACAGCGCCACGGTGTCGGCACCCTGGTCGGTGACGCCGAGCACGGCGCCACCCACCGGCGTCCACGTGCCGCCGACGAGATCGAACACGCTGACCTTGCCGGTGTTGCCGCCGCCGGCTGGTGCCGCCACGGCGAGGCGCGAGCCGTTCGCCGACAGCGACAGGCCGTCGCCGAAGTTGCCGCTGTCGTTGTCGCCGACCAGGACGTTGCCGAGCTGCACCCAGGTGCCGCCGCTGAGCCGGTAGACGTACACCTCGCCGTCCTGTGACGGCGCCGACACCGCGATCGTCGAGCCGTCGGCCGAGATGTCGGCGGCGTAGCCGAAGTCGCCGTTGGTGGACAGCGTGCCGCCGAGCTGCGTCCAGGTGCCGCCGACCAGCTCGAAGGCCCTCGCGTAGCCGGTCGTCGAACTGCTGCCGTGGCCGCTGGCGATGAGCCGGTCGCCGCTGGCCGACAGGGCGACGCTGAAGCCGAAGAGCCACCCGGCGGCGCCGCCATCGAGGTCCGCCCCGATCTGCGTCCACGCGCTGCCCACGAGGTCGTAGACGCGCACGTGGCCGCTGGAGGACCCCGCCGCGTCGTTGCGATCGGCGCCGATCGCGAGGCGCGTGCCGGCCGCGTTCAGACTGAGGCTGATGCCGGACTGGTCGCCGACCGCCTCGCCGGGGATGTCGGCGCCGATCTGCGTCCAGGTGTTGCCGGTTCGCTCGTAGACGCGCGTGGCGCCGCTGTTGGCCGACGCGAACGACGCCACCGCCAGCCGCTGGCCGTTGGCCGACAGCGCCACCCTGTGGCCGAAGTTGTCGCTCGCGCTGGTGATGTCGGCGCCGAGCGGCGTGATCGGCGGCGGCGGCCCGGTGATCGGTAGCGTCACCGTGACCTGGTTCGACGCCGGTCCGGTGCCGACCGCGTTCACCCCCGCGATCTGCAGCACGTAGGTGCCGCTGGGCACCCCGGAGAACGACGCCGACGTGCCGCCGAGCGGCACACTCGCCACTGCCTGGCCGCCCGTCGTGAACGCCGTCAGCAGGTACGACGACGGCGTGCCGCCGCCTCCCGGTGCCCACGACACGGTCAGGGTGTTCCCCGAGCCCGTCGGCTGCGCGAGGGTCGGTGCGCCGGGCGCCGTCGGCCCCGCGATGGTCAACGACACCTCGTTGCTCGGCGAGCTGACGCCGCCGGCGTTCTGCGCCAGCACGCGGACGTAGTAGGTGCCGGGCGGCACACCCGGAACCACCGTGCCGCCGGCCGACGCCGGCACGGGCAGCGTGGCGATTGGCACCGCGAATCCTGGCGTCAGGCCGGCGGTGAGTACGTAGCTGCCGACGACGCCCCCGGACGCCGGCGGATTCCAGGTGAAGGTCGCGGTGGAGCCGAGTGCGCTGGCCGCCAGAGCCGTTGGCGGCCCCGGCGGGGCCGGCAGGGTGGGGAAGGTGAGCGTGACCGAAGCCGATTCGGGCCCGGTGCCTGCGGCGTTCGTGGCCACGAGCGTGACCACGAACACGCCGTTCGGCCCGACGGCGTTGAACGCCGTGACGTTGCCCAGCGGGATGGTCGCCACGACGGGACCGGCGGCGGAGGTGCGCGCCACCAACGTGTAGGTCGCGGGCGCTCCGCCCGTGGCCGGCGCCGCCCACGTCAGGCTCAGGGTGTTGCCGTTCACCGTCGCCTGGAGGTTCGCCGGCGGGCCCGGTGGGGCGGGCTGGCCGGTGGCGATCGGGACGCCGGCGACCCAGGTGAGTGAAGCGACCAGCAGTCCTGACACAAGGGCGGGCGACAGTCTCGTCATCGGCAGAGGGTCCTTTCCGTGGCCTCACAGAGACGAACGGAAAGGGCCGCCGAGCGGGCTCACGGCCGCGCGGGTCGACGCACTGCGGCTAGTCGGTGGCGCCGTCGAGCCGGGCGCGCGCCAGCCGGGTGTAGGGATGGTCGTCGCCGAGCAGCTTCTGGTAACCGGCGTGGCTGGAGCGCAGCAGGGCGTCGCCCTCGTCGCGCTGGCCCGCCTGGCGCAGTGTCAGCCCCAGTTCCCCGGCGATGTTGGCCGCAATCGAGGCCAGGCCGGGGAGGGCGGAGACGATACCTTGCACTTCACGGAGCACGCGCTCGGAGTCGTCCAGCCGGCCCTGGCGCCGGAAGGTGACCCCGAGGCCGAGGTTGGGCCCGATCAGGTCCTGGTGCCCGGCCGGCCGCAGCGCGCGGAAGCCGGCGTCGGCGTCCTTCAGCACGGCTTCCGCCTGGGTCAGCTGGTCGGAGTACGCCAGGCCCCGGCCCCAGGTCGTCTTGAACACGAGCGTCGTCGGGTGCTCGGCCGGCAAGGCCGCGGTGGCCAAGGCCACGGCATCGCCGCCGAGGCGTGCCGCCGCGGCGTAGTCGCCGCGGGTGCGGGCCAGCTCGGACATGCTCCGCAGGATCCACGCCCGCTCCATCGACGCGTTGGCGACGCCGTCGACCAGTCGCAACGCCCGGGTGAACAGGTCCTCGGCGCCGGCGAGATCGCCGACCACCATCAGCTGCGTGCCGAGGTTCGCCGCGAACTGCGCGGTCGGCACCCGCTGCAGGTGCTCGCGCTCGCTGAGCTCGAGGGCCTCGCGTAGAAGGGCCAGGCCCTCGGGGTCGGTGGCGTTCCGTCGCGTCACCGCCAGGCCGAGGTTGGTGAGCGCACTCAGCATCGTGTCGCGCGGCGCTCGACTCCCCGCCGTCCGCAGTACCGCCAGGGCGTCGCGCACCAGCGCTTCCGCTGCCGCGAAATCGCCGCGGGCGTAGCGCGCGAGCGACATCGACACCTGTGTCCGCGCCACCCCCACGTCGTCGCCACCGCGTTGCGAGAGCGCCAGCGCTTGCGCCAGCTGCGCCTCGCCCTCTGCCAGCGCGCCGAGGCCCACGTAGGTCCGGCCCAAGGTCCGGCGCAGCTCGGCCTCGACCTCCGGGGCCTCGGCGAGCTGCTGGTCCATGGCCCGACTGGCGCGATCGAGCACCTCGCGGACCGTGATCGCCCGGCCGCCGTCGGCGTTGGGATTGGCCATCCCGCGCGGATCGGCCGAGGCCAGCATCTCGGTCAGGAAGCGGTTGAGCTGCGTGGCCTTCGCTGACTCCGACGTCGCGATCTCGGCCTGGCGCCTGGCCGCTGCGCTCTGCTGGAACGACACCACCGTTGCTGCGACCAGTCCGCCGAGCAGCGTCGCGACCAGCGTCGTGGCCACCCAGTGCCGGCGCACGAAGCGCGAGGCCTGATAGCCGAGCGACGGCGCACGGGCCAGGATCGGCTCGCCGCGGCTCCATCGCACCAGGTCGTCGGCCAGGTGCTCGACGCTGGCGTAGCGTTGTGCGGCTTCCGGCGCAATCGCCTTGGCGACCACGGTCCCGAGATCGCCGGCCAACTGGCGGCGCAGGCGGACCGGGGACGTGCGGCGCGCCGCGGCGGCGGCGGGGGTGACCAGCGTGTGCGGCGCCGTCGCCGGCGTGCCGTCGAGCGCCCGCTCGATCGCGGCCATCAGCGACGGCCGGTCGCCGAAGGGCGACGCGCCGGTGACGAGTTCGAACAGCACCAGGCCGAGGCTGTACTGATCGCTGGCGGTGCCGACCGGCCGCCCGGTCAACTGCTCCGGGCTGGCGTAGGCGGGCGTGAGCGGCGCCCGTGACACCGTGGCCTGGCGATCGGGCTCCAGCAGCGCCGCGGTGCCGAAGTCGACGATCTTGACCTGGCCGTCGGCCGAGACCAGCAGGTTGGAGGGTTTGAGGTCGCGGTGCAGCACCAGATTGCGATGAGCGAAGGCCACGCCGCGGCACACCTCGATCACCAGCGTCACGCGCTGGCCGATGTCGAGGCGCTGCTCGTCGCAGTAGCGGTCCAGCGGCCGGCCCTCGACGTACTCCATCACCAGGTAGGGCTCGCCGAGCGCGGTGACTCCGCCGTCGAGCAGGCGGGTGAGCCGCGGGTGCTCGAGGGCGGCGAGGATCTGCCGTTCGGCGCGGAAGCGGGCGACCACGTCGGGGTCGGCCAGCCGCAGGTCCATGATCTTGACGGCGACGCGCTGGTGGAACGCGTCGTCGGCGCGGTGGGCCTCGTAGACCGCGGCCATGCCGCCACGCGCGATCAGACGATCGACGGCGTAGTGGCCGAGCCGCAGGCCGAGGTGCGGGTCGGTCGCGGCGTCGGCATCGGCCAGGCGACCGTCCTCGTCGAGAAGGGCCCGCACGTCGGCGGCCACGGCGTCGTCGCCGGCGCACAGCTCAGCCAGCCGCGCGTCACGCGCCGGCCCGGGCGGCGCGTCGACCAGCGCGGCGAACACGGCCTCGATTCGCTGCCATCGTGTGACGTCCATCGACGCGACCCGCATACTATCGTTTCAGCGCATGTCCGCCTTGCCGCCCGGGCACCTCACCCAGCTGCTCGATCGCTGGGGCCGCGGTGACGCCGCCGCGTTCGATCAACTGATTGCCGACGTCTATCCCGAACTTCGGGCGATGGCGTCGCGCTATCTGAGCGCGGGCCGCTCGGGCACCCTCCAGGCGACGGTGCTGGTCCACGATCTCTACCTGCGCCTGCTCCGCCAGCAGCGCGCCAGCTTCCCCAACCGGCGGGCGTTCTTCGGCTTCGCCGCCGGCGCGATGCGCCACATCCTGATCGACCACATCCGCTCGGCGCAGGCCGAGAAGCGCGGCGCCCGGCGCACCCGCGTGCCGCTGACCGACGACCTCCAGCTGGTCGACCCCAGCGAGGCCGACCTGCTCGACCTCGACAGGGCCCTCGACGAGCTGGCCGCGTTCGACCCGCGCAAGGCCGAACTGGTCCAGCTCTGCGCGTTCCTCGGGTGCGGTCGGGCGGAAGCCGCCGAGCTGCTCGACATCTCCCTGGCCACCGCCAAGCGCGATTTCCGGCTGGCCCGCGCCTGGCTGTCGCAGCGGATGCAGCTCGACGTGCGCACCGACGACTGACCGCCGCCGCGTCGCTGCGGCCCCTCACCAGCACGAACGAGAAGCGCCCCGGCACGGGCTCACCGCCGGCTGCGGTGTGTCACACTGAGGCCATGAACACCAAGGGATTCGCCGTCGCCGTGGTCGTCGCCGCCACTGGGCTCGGGCTGGCCGCGCAGGCGCAGAAGCCGGCCGGGCCGCACGTGGTCGTCTACAAGACCTCCACCTGCGGCTGTTGCAGCAACTGGGTGGCGCATCTGCGCCAGCACGGCTTCTCGGTGGAGGCGCACGACGTGCCGCAGGCGCGCCTCAACCAGATGGGCGGCGAGGCCGGCATCACGCAGGAGCTGGCGTCGTGCCATACCGCCAAGGTGGATGGCTACTACGTGGAAGGCCACGTGCCGGCCGCCGACATCCAGAAGATGCTCAAGGAGCGGCCGAAGATCACCGGCATCGCCGCGCCGGGCATGCCCATCGGGTCGCCGGGCATGGAGCAGGGCGGCGCCAAGGATCCGTACGACGTCGTGGCCTTCACCAAGGGCGGCCCGACGACGGTCTACGTGCGGCACCGCTGAGCCGGGGCGCGGTCCTGCGCACCCCTGCACCCTCGTTGCGCGCCCGGTGACCGCTCCGCCGGGGGCGGTGGCACACTGGTGACGTGTCCGCTCGCACGACGGAGGAACGCATGAGGACGCTCGCATCCGCCGGCCTGCTCGTCGTGTTCGCCGCCCTGCCCGTGGCGGCGCAGCCACTCGGACGGATCGCCGCTGAAGAAGCCGCGCGGCGCAAGACCGTCACCGCGCCGGCCCGCGTCATCTCCGACGCCGACCTGCGGCAGGGGCCCACGGTGATCGACGAGACGCCGATCCCGCCGGTCGAGGATCCTGGCGTCGCGCCGTTCGTCAGCCGCACGCCGGCCCGCTACCGCGCCGGCGTCATCCCGCAGATTCCCATCCAGGCGGTGAGCGGCGCCGATGTCGCCGTCGAAGCCACCGTCGGCCGCGACGGCCGCGTCCGCGGCGTCGCGCCGCTGCGCCATGCCGCGCCGTTCACCGAGGCGGTGACCACGGCGGTGCGCACCTGGCAATTCGAGGCCGCGGTGGACATGTCGGCTGAACCCGGCGCCGACGGCGAGTCGCGCGTGGTCCGCACGCCGGTCGAATCGAAGGTTCTGGTGATTGGGTTGTTCCGGCCGCCGGCGCTGTTCCCGGGCACGCTCGGCACGCCGCCGCAGGATGTCGGCCGCGCGTCGGAGACGGTGCCGTATCCCTCCGCGCCGCCGGAGCTGCCGCGCTTCCCGCCCAACGCGCTGATGGACGGCGTGGTGGTGATCGAACTGGCGGTCGGCCCCGACGGCGGGATCGGCCGCGCCCGCGTCGTGCAATCGTCGCCGGCCTTCGACGCCGCCGCGCTCCAGGCCGCCCAGGCGATGGGCTTCAGGCCGGCGCGTGTCCACGGCCGCCCGTCGCCGTCGCTGGTCTACGTGGTCGCGGCGTTCCGCCAGCCGATCACGTAGCCGCGCCGCGGACAACCGGCGCCGCCCGGCCGGCGTCCAATCCAGTGTGCTCCGCCTGGTGCGCACCGACCGCGGTCGGGCGACGCTGCTGCTCGGCGTGTTCGTCGCCGCCGCCGCGCTGTCGGTCGTCTGGCTCGGCCGCCAGACCTGGGCGGTGCATCGGCTCACCCGCGGGGTGGGCGACACCTGGTTCCACGACGCCGCCGGCCAACGTTGGTTCCGCCTCGACGAGCAGCGCCACGACGTGCCCATCGCGGCCATCGCGCCGCACCTGCAGCAGGCGTTCGTCGCCGTCGAGGATCACCGCTTCTACCGCCATCCCGGCGTCGATCCCATAGCCATCGGCCGGGCCGCGTTCCGCAACCTGCGCGCGCCGGGCACGCTGGAAGGCGGCAGCACCATCACCCAGCAGCTCGCCCGCACGCTGTTCCTCTCCAACCGCCGCAGTTACTGGCGCAAGGGCCGCGAGGCGGTGCTCTCGCTGCTGATCGAAGCGCAGCTCACCAAGCCGCAGATCCTCGAGCTGTACCTGAATCGCGTGTATCTCAGCGCCGGGATCTACGGCGTGGAGGCGATGGCGGGTCGCACGTTCGGCAAGGCGGCGCGCGACCTCACGCTGGCCGAGTCCGCCTTGATCGCCGGCCTGGCGCGGGCGCCGGCCACGCTGTCGCCGTGGTCGAACCTCGACGGCGCGGTGGCCCGCAGCCACGTCGTGCTGGCGCGGATGCGCACGGCCGGTTTCATCGACGCGAGTCAGGAGCGGGCGGCGCGGCGCGCCGCGCCGCGGGTGCGGCCGTATCGCAGCGACAGCCTGGCGCGTCATGGCTACGCCAAGGCCCATCTGCGCCAGCGCTTCCGCGATCAGTTCGGCGGCGACCACCCGCCCGACTGGCGCGTGGACACGACGTTCGTCGTGGCGCTGCAGGACGCCGCCGAGGCGGCGGTGAGCCGCGGGCTCGACCGGCTCGCCACGCCGGGCCTGCAGGCCGCGCTGGTCGCGCTCGACCCGACCACCGGCGACGTATTGGCGCTGGTCGGCGGCCGCGACTACGCGCAATCGGCGTTCAACCGCGCCAGCCGCAGCCGCCGCCAACCCGGCTCGGCGTTCAAGCCGTTCGTGTTCGCCGCAGCGCTGGCCGACGGCATGTCGCCGGTGACGGAGCTGCGCGATCTCGATCGCCTGCCGCCGCAGGGGCCCGACGAATGGACGCCGCGCAACGTGCGCGACGACGCGCCCGACGTGGTGACGCTGCGCGAGGCGTTGGCCCAGTCGAACAACCGCGCCGCCGTGCGCCTGCACCAGCAGGTCGGCGCCCGTCCGGTGCTGCGGCTCGCCGACCGCGCCGGCCTCGCCGATCTCCCCGACGTCCCGTCGCTGGCGCTGGGCACCGGCCTGGTGACGCCGCTGTCGCTGACCGCGGCGTTCGCCGTGTTCCCCAACGGCGGCCTGGCGGTGCGGCCGCGCGACCTGCGGCGCGTGCGCGACGCCGACGGCGACATCGCGTTCCTCGGCGACGTGGAGAGTGAGCGGGTGCTGTCACCGGAGGTGGCGTTCCAGATGGTGACCATGCTCGGCGACGTCGTCGATCACGGCACCGCGGCGCGGGCCCGGCAGTTGGGCGTGCGCTTCCCGGCCGGCGGCAAGACCGGCACGACCGACGACTTCAAGGACGCGTGGTTCGTCGGCTTCTCGTCGAACCTGGTGGCCGGCGTGTGGGTGGGCTTCGACCAGCCGGCGACCATCGGCCGCGACGCCTTCGCCGCGCGGTACGCGCTGCCGATCTGGGCCGACTTCATGCAGCGGGCCGCACGCGTGCGCGTCCCCGGCCGCTTCGCCCGCCCGGCTGGCCTGCAGGCGGAGACGCTCTGCGCCGAGAGCCACCGCCAGCCAGTGGACGGCTGTCCGCTCTACACCGAGTACTTCAAGGACGGCGACGACGTGCCCGGCGGCCTGTGCCCGCTGCACCGCGGCACCATCCGCCAGCGCATGGCTCGCGCCGTGCGCGGCTGGGCCGACGACCTCGGCCGTCGTCTCCGCGACGTGTTCCGCTAGCCGGCTACCCGCGCGCCTTCAACGCCGCCAGCACCGCCGCCTCACGATCGGCGGCCAGGCCGGCGCGCAGCTGCGCCTTCCGCTCCTCGCTCTGCGCGGCGTAGAACGCCAGCGTCTCCTTCACCGTGTCGGCGAAGGGGCGGAACGTGAGCCCCTTGGCCACGGCGCGGGCGATGCTGCGCTGCGTGAAGCCGGCGGTCTCGCCCTGCGGCGGCACCCACACCGGCAGGTCGGACCAGCCGCGGACCGGCGGCTGCTGCGCAGCCAGGAACTCGCTGCTGGCGTGGACGAACGTGGCGTTCGCGCCGGTGGCGGCCCGGATGCCTTCGAGCATCTGCCGCACCGTGAAGCGCGACGCCGGCCCGGTGGCGTTGAACACGCCGTAGACCTGCTGCTCGCAGCAGCGGATGGTCCACTCGGCCAGATCGCGGGCGTCGATGATCTGCACCGGATCGTCGGCCGGCGGCGCCAGCACGGTGCCGCCGCGGCTGATCCGCACCGGCCAGTAGGTGAAGCGATCCGTCGCGTCGCCGACGCCGACGATCAGCCCGGGGCGGATGATCGTCGCCCGGCCCGGAAACGCGTTCTGCGCCTCCTGCTCCGCCAACGCCTTCAGCGGGCCGTAGAGCGGCGGGAACTCCGGGCCGCTTTCGACGTCGGGCGTCGTGGTCGTGGCCACGGCCGCGGTTTCATCGGCCCCCGGCGTGTCGTTCCTGGCGTAGACCGAGATCGTCGAGATGAACACGTATTGCCCGGCCCGGCCCTTGACCGCGGCAGCCGCCTCGCGGACCCAGCGCGGCCGCGTCGTCGGGTTGTCGATCACCACGTCCCACTCGCCGGTCTTCAACGCCTCGTAGTTGCCGGGGTTGGGCGCGCGGTCGCCGATGCGCTCCTCGATGCCCGCCATGCCCTTGAACAGCCCCGGATTGGTGCGGCCGCGGTTGAACAGCGTCACCGTGTGCCCGCGGGCCACGGCGTGGCGCACCTGGTGCGGGCCGATGAAGCCGGTGCCGCCGAGCACCAGGATGCGCAGCGGCCTGGGGGCCGGCTGGATCAGCGCCGCCAGCGCGTCGGGCACGAGGGCCGAGGCGCCGAGCGCGCCGCCGGCGAGGGCCGTGGTCGTCAGGAACCGGCGTCGAGTGGCCATGAGGCAGGATAGAACGTGACCGGGCCCGCCGGGCAGGTGGACCACGAGGTGGCTGGGTCGGCTGGTGGTACGGGACGAAGTCGTCCCGGCGTCGACTCGGACCGAGGCATTCAGATGGCCATGCGCAGCATCGCGACGATCAAGTTCTCAGGCGTGTATCCCCACTACGTCGACAAGGCCGTGCGCAAGAACCGCACGAAGGAAGAAGTCGACGAGGTGATCTGCTGGCTGACGGGCTACGACCGCCCGGGCCTCCAACAGCAGATCGACGCCAGGCACGACTTCGCGACGTTCTTCGCGCAGGCGCCGGCGCTCAATCCGAACCGGTCGCTGATCACCGGCGTGATCTGCGGCGTGCGCATCGAGGACATCGAGGATCCCCTGATGCGGGAAGTGCGCTACCTCGACAAAGTGATCGACGAGCTGGCCAAGGGCCGGCCGATGGAGAAGATCCTGCGCCGGTGAGGCGGCGTCACTTGCTCCACGGCGGGACGACTTTGTTGCTGCGCGCGTAGGCGATCAGCTGGCCGAGGTGCTCGTGCAGGTGCGTCGCGGCGCTGATCCACGTCGCCTGCGGCGTCGTCTCCTGGCCGAACATCTTCATCGGCGTCGCCACGGTGGCCGGGTTGGTCTTGGCCATGGCGTCCTTCATGAACGCGAACGACTTCTGCACCTCGGCGATCACCTCGGCGCGCGCCCGCGTGCGGCCCTCCCAGGCCGTGACCGTCTTGTAGTCGGTGGTGATGCCCACGCCGGCCGGCGTGGCCGTGCCGAACGCCGCCGGGAAGAAGTAGTTGTCGGCGGCGACATGCGTGAACACCTCGCCGACGGAACGCACGCCGGCGCCCGGCCGCCACGCCCACGTGCTCTCGGGCATGGCGTTGGCCAACTGGACGATCTTGCCTTCCACTTCGGTCACGTCCTTGATCAGGTCGGCCATCACGCCGCGCGGCTGCGCCTGGGCGGCGGCGGCGACGACGGCGAACACAACGGCGAACAGCAGCGTGCGGGATCGGACCGGCATGCGGGGCTCCTTGGTCGGCGACGCAAGCGCCGAATCGCCAGCATAGTCCGGATGGGCGTGCCGCCGGCCGACGGCGTGACGGGCGGTGGGACGAGGCTACACTGCCCAGACGTGCCACGGTTCGATCCAGGGCAGGTTCGCCGCTACTACGACCGCCATACATCGACGTTCCTCGCGTTCGGACGCAGCGGCGGCGTCGGCGTGATTCATCGTGCGGTCTGGGGGCCTGGCGTCGAGACGCCGGCGCAGGCGTTCCACTACGTGGACGAGCGCATCGCCGACCTGGTGCGTGGGCTGCCCCCCGCCGCCGCCACGCCGCATGTCGTCGATCTCGGCTGCGGCGTGGCCGCCACGCTCTGCCATCTCGCGCAGCGGCTGCCGATCCGCGCCACCGGCGTCACCATCAGCCCGGTGCAGGCGCGGCTCGGCGCGGCGCGCATCGCCGAAGCCGGACTGGCCGATCGCGTCACATGCCTCGAGGGCAGCTTCGACGCCCTGCCGCCGTCGATCGCCGCCGCCGATCTCGCCTACGCGATCGAGTCGTTCGCCCACGCCGCCGATCCGACCCGGTTCTTCGCTGAATGCCGCCGTCTGGTGCGGCCCGGCGGCCTGCTGGCGATCTGCGACGACGTCAGGCAGCCGACCACCGAAGCCGCCGCGACGCGGGCCATTGCCCGCTTCACGCGCGGCTGGCACCTGAATTCGCTGGTGACCTCCGCGGAGTTGCGCGCACTGGCCGAGGGCGCCGGTTTCACGCTCGAGGCCACCACGGATCTGTCGCCGTACCTCGAGCCGTGCAGCGTGCGCGATCGCGTGCTCCACGCCGGGCTCGGCTGGCTGCCGCTCGCGGCCACGCCGCTCGGGCCGGTGCTGGGCGGCGCCGCGCTGCAGGTGTGCCTGGCGCGCGGCTGGACGCGCTACGAGTTGGCGGTGTTCCGACGGGTGGCGGACGGTCCGTCTACGGCACCACCACCGTCTGCGGCGCGGTGAACGCGCTCGTGCCGCACGGGCCCGCCGCCGCCACCCGCACGCTGTAGCTGCCCGCACCCACCGGCACCGCCAGCGAGCGGGACGTCGTCGGCAGGGCGCCGGTGAACGCACCCGACACGTCGAGCACGTAGCTCGTCACCGCGGCGCCGCTGGCCGGCGGCAGCCAATCCACGAACACGCGGCCGCCTTGCGTGCTGAGGCTGAACGCCGTCGGCGGCTCCGGTGCGCCGGCGCAGGTGCCTGGGAAGGTGAGCTGCACCGCCGACGTCGCGCCGCCTGGCGCGCCACCGTTCAGCGCGGTCACCGCGAACGTGTAGGTGCCCGGCGGGACGCCCGCGTAGACGAACGACTCGGTCACCGGCAGCGTCAGCGTCGCGCTGACCGGACCGCTGACCAGCAGCTGCAGGCCGGTGAGCGACGCGCCCTCCCAGGTGTTGGTCCACGACAGCGCCAGCGTGTCGCCGGCGGCCGAGGCCAGCAGATTCCGCGGCGCCGACGGAAACGCCACGGTGTTCACGGCAATCTGCAGCGGTGCGGACTGGCCGAGCCGCAGGCCGCCGGCGACGGCGACGACGCGGACGTCGAACGTGCCGTTGGGGACCGCGAGCGTGATCTGCGTGCCGGAGCCGCCCGTCGGCAGGCTGGCCAGGATCTGCGTCTGGCCGGCGATGCTGCCTTCGACGAGGTAGCCGTCGGGCACGACGCCGGCGGCCGGCGGCACCCATGCAAAGGTCATGGTGTTGCCCGCGCGCGACACGACGCGAAGGTGCGTGGGCGTCGTGGCGGTGCCGGACCGCGCCAGCAAGGGCGGGAGCCGCGTCGGTTCGCCAGGTCCCGCGCCGTTCACGGCGCGCAGCCGCGGCACGTACAGCACGCCGTCAGTGAGACCCGCGATCGTCACCGGCGAGTCGAGACCGGCGGGCGCCCGCGGCGTCCACGTGAACCCGCCGTCCACCGAGACCTCGAGGGTGGTCGGCGCGAAGGCCGGCTCGATGGTCGGGGGCAACGCGAACGACAGCTGCAAGGCGCCGCTGGCGGCCGCGACGGCCGTGATCGCGGGTGCCGGCGGCGTGGCACGCCACCGGGCGTGGAGCGTCGCCGCGATGGCCCCGAGGCTGGCCCGCCAGGCGATGATTGCGTTGCCGGCGGCGTCGCTGCCGGCGGCCGGATCGTCGGCCGTGTCGCCCAAAGTGGGTAACGACGACGCCGCCTCCCACTCGCCGCGATCCGCGCGGAAGCGTGCTGCCTGCACCGCCATCGCCGGCCCGGCGCGCTCGCGCCAGGCGAGGACAGCGTTGCCGGCGGGATCGAGCGCCAGCGCGGCGCCGCCGATCGCCTGCGCGGTGGCCGTATGCGTCGGCCCCCAGGTGCTGGTGGCGGCGTCGAAGCGGCGCGCCTGTATCCAGAACGATCCGGTGGCCACCAGGGAGCCCTGGAACCGTTGCCATGCCGCGACGACGTTGCCGGCGTCGTCGATGCCGACGCGGGCCCCCGCGTGCGACGCGCCGCCGGGACCGCTCAGGGTCGTGGCCGATGTCCACGCGCCGAGGGGCGAGCGGATGGCCGCAAGGACACCGCCGTCCTCCCACGCCAGCGCCAGCGCGCCGGCCCGGCTGCGCGCCAGCGTCAGCGTCGGCAGCAGGCCGTTCGAACCGCTGTGGACGACGATGGGTGGCCCGCACGTCGCCGCGACAGGGCATGCGACGACGCGTACGGCCTGGAAGTCGGCACCGGCCAACAGGACGCCGCCGTCGGCCTCCACGGCGGCCACCTGTGCCAGCAGCGGCGCGAACAGCGTCTGGGCAGCCGACCACGGCGCGGTGGGCCCGGTCGTGCGCACCACCCTGGCGACGCCGGCCTCAGCGAACACGACGGTCGTCCCGCCTCCGGACGGGAAGCCGATGCCCAGCGCCGTCACTGGCGCCCCGGGCGCGACCGCATCCGACAGCCGGGCGGCGGCGCCCCATTGGCGGGTGGCCCCGTCGAAGCGGACCGCGTACAGATAGCGATGGGTCGGCGTGTCCTCGCGGCTGAACACCACGACGGCGTTGCCGTCGCGGTCGATGGCCGCCGGGCCGACGAGCAGGGCACCCCCCTCAGCGATGGTCACTGCCGGCGACCACGTCTGGCCGGCGGGATGGTACTGGGCGGTCCTGAGCTGCGTGCCCGCCCACGTCGAGACGATCAGCGCCTCGCCGTTCTCGCCGACGACGAGAGGCGTCGCCGCCGAACCGGCGGCGTGGGGAGCGACGATCAGCGCCGATGTCGTCCAGCCGGCCTGCGCCCAGGCTGGGCTCGCGCTCAGCGCCAGCAGCAGCGCGGCCAAGGTGGCTCGGATCGCCATCATCGCGCCCCGCCGCTCAGTAGAGCCGGTTCTTGTAGCCGTCCTCGAGCGAGCGCTGCATCTCGTCGGCGCTGTCGGGCAGCTTCGTCTGGTCCTTGAGGATCTGCCCGTAGGACGGCAGTTCGGTGCGATCGATCTGCGCGTCGGCGGCCCACAGCCGCGATCGGATCAGCGCCTTGCCGCAGTGCATGAAGGCTTCGGCAACCTGCACCTTCAGCACCGAGCGCGGGTGCTTGCCGGCCACGTCCCACCGGGCAATCAGCGCCGGGTCCATCGAGATCTCGGCGCGGCCGTTGACGCGCAGCGTCTCCTGCACGCCGGGCACGAAGAACAGCAGCGCCACCGCCGGGTTCTCCTGCACGTTGCTCAGCGTGTCGAGCCGGTTGTTGCCGGGCCAATCCGGCAGGAGCAGCGTGTGCTCGTCGAGCACCTGCACGAACCCCGGCGCGTCGCCGCGCGGCGTCACGTCGGCGCCGGCGGCGCTCGAGGTGCCGAGGCACAGAAACGGCGACCGGGCGATGAACGCGCGCATGTGGCCGTCGATGGCCGACTGCACCTTCAGGACCGCGCGCGGAATCGGCGGCGGGTAGGTGTCGCGCAGATTCACGGTGTGCCTCCCGGCCGCGAGCGGCGCGGCAGCCGCTCGGTGGCGTTCGCCGCCGACCAGGCGAACACCGCCGCCACCACGCCCTGCTGCTCGGCCTCGGCGCGCTGCACCCTGTCGAACGTGTCCATGTTGGAGTGGTGCGAGCGCGAGTTGTACTCGAGCCGCTCCTGGATGAACTGGAAGCCGGGCAGCCCGACATCGTCGAACGACGAGTGATCGGTGGCGCCGACCCGGCGCGGGCTGGCCAGCCGCCAGCCCAGATCCTTCAGCGGCGCGCCCCACGCCTCGAACACCGGCAGTGCGGCGGTATTGCCTTGGCCCCAGATGCCGCGGATGCGGCCGGTGCCGTTGTCGAGGTTGAAGTAGGCGACGACGTGGGCGTGATCGGGCCGCGGCGCCTTGGCCGCCGTGTCCCAGTAGTGGCGGGCGACGTAGGCGCGCGAGCCCAGCAGGCCCTGCTCTTCGCCGCCCCACAGCGCGATGCGGATCGTGCGCCGCGGTCTGAGCTTCAGCGCTTGGATCGCCCGCACCGCCTCCATCATCGCCGCCGTGCCGGTGGCGTTGTCGGTGGCGCCGGTGGCGTAGGGCACGCCGTCCATGTGCGCGCCCAGGATGACCACCTCGTGCGCCAGATCGGTGCCGGGAATCTCGGCCAGCGTGTTGATGCCGTTGCCCTCCCCGGCCTCGGGATGGAACGTGGTGCGGATGTTCACCGTCATCCGCACCGTGTGGCCGCGCTCGAGCAGGCGCACCAACCGGTTGTAGTGCTCGACGGCCAGCGTCGCCGACGGCACTTGCGCCGGCACGTTCGGATCGCGGCTGCCGCCGCTGGTCGGGAAGATCGTGCCGCCGTCGGTGCGCTGGGTTTCCCACGACAGGTCGCTGCCGCCGGCCGACAGGTCGTCGTCGGCGCCGCGTTCGAGCAGCACCGCCGCGCCCTCGCGCACCAGGAAGGCGCGCGTCGCCGCGCCCAGCGCCTGCCGGGCTTCGGCGTCCGCCCGCTCCTGCGGGGTCGGCGGCCGCGGCGGTGGGATCGGGGGCACATCGGCCGCCTCGGCCCATCGGTTGCCCTCGTCCATGCGCAGGATCACCGGTCCCTCGAGCATGCGCACCGCCCGCGCTGGCTGCATGACGACGATCTTGCCGCGCAGCCGGCCGGTGTACTCGGCGAAGTCGCCCTGCGAGTCGATGCCGACGAACACCACCTCGCTCGTCACCGGCCCGGGCGTGGCCGGCGAGTAGTTGCGCGGCGCGCCGATGAGCACCGCCGGCTGCGGCGTGATCATCGTCGCGGAGAAGTCGTCGATGTGCCAGCCCTGGCCGAAGCGCCAGCGCTCCTGGTGCACGCCGCTCAGGCCCCAGGTGCGGAACTGCTGCATCGCCCACTCGCTGGCCGCGGCGAAGGCCGGGGTGCCGGTGGCCCGCGGTCCGAACACCTCGGACAGCCACCAGACGTGCTCGTAGACCTTCGAACGGACCGTGGCCTCCTCGCGGAGGCGGGCGATGACGGCCGGGTCGATGCCCGGGGCCTGCGCGCCCGCCGTCACGGCGAGCGCGCACACGAACAACGACAGCGGCAGCAGACGTCGCATCGAACCTCGCAGGACGCGCCTACTGGCGGCCGGCCGTCGTCGTGGCCGCCGCCGAGCGCTTGAACTTGTCGAACCAGTAGCGATGGTACAGCTGCGTGCGGATGAAGTTCGACGGCGTGGACGTGGTGCCATGCCACTCGTTGTTGAACCGCACCATCGCCGTCGGCACCTTCAGCAGGCGCAGCGCGCTGTAGAACTGCTCGGTCTGCGGCATCGGCGTGCGCAGGTCCTGCACGCCGGTCATCAGCATGGTCGGCGTCTTGACGTTGCCGACGTAAGTGAGCGGCGAGCGCCGCAGGTGCTCGGAGGGATCCTCCCACGGCAGCTTCTCGAAGTTCTGGTACCAGGTCGGGCCGTCGGTGGTGCCGACGAAGCTCAGCCAGTCGATCACCGGGCAGTCGGCCGAGGCCGCCGCGAAGCGGCTGGTCTTGCCGACGATCCACGAGGTGAGCACGCCGCCGCCGCTGCAGCCGGTGACGAACAGGTTGCGGTCGTCGACGAAGCCCTTGGCCAGCAGCGCGTCGACGCCGGCCATCAGGTCGTCGTAGTCCTTGCTCGGGTAGGCGCGCATGATCATGTTGCCGAAGGCGCTGCCGTAGCCGGTGCTGCCGCGCGGGTTGGTGTAGAGGATCACGTAGCCGCTGGCGGCGTGCTCCTGCCAGCCGTAGTTGAAGCCGACGCCGTACATGCTGTGCGGGCCGCCGTGAATGCGCAGCTGCAGGGGATATTTGCGGCTCGGGTCGAAATCCGGCGGGGTGATGTACCAGCCCTGGATCTTCTGCCCGTCGCTCGACGTGTACCAGATCTCCTCCACCTTGCCGAGGCGCTTGCCGGCCAGGATGTCGTCGTTCACGGCGGTCAGCCGCGTGATCGGCCGGCCCGCCGCCGCGAGGTCCACGCGCACCACGTCGGGCGGCGCGTGGAACGAGGTGAGCACGCCGAACGCCGCGCCCCTGGCGGTGATGCCCGACACGGTCAGCAGGTGCGTGCCCTTCGACAGCGGCACGACGGCCCCGGCGTTGGCTCCGGTGAGCGCCAGCTCGTAGAGCTGCTGTGCGCCGGCGTCCTGCGCGGTGAAGTAGAGCGCGGCGCTGTCGGCGCGCCACGCCAGATCCTGCGGCGAGCGATCCCACGTCCCCGAGACCAGGCGCGGGTGGCTCCCGTCGGCGTTCATCACGTAGAGCTTGCTGTCGACCCAGGTGTCCTTCGTGAAGTCGTAGCCGGTGTAGGCGATGAGCTTCCCATCGGGCGACACGTGGGGGCCGCTGTCGGGGCCGTGGCGCCGGGTGAGCTGAACGATCGCGCCGGTCGCCACCGTCACCGCATAGATGTCGCTTTCGCGCCACACGTGCTCCGCTTCGGGGACCCGGTTGGCGGTGAAGAGCAGCCGCTGCCCGTCGGGTGTCCACTCGGCGCCGGTGTGGTTCCAGTCGCCGGTGGTGAGCTGGCGGGGCGTGCCGCCGCTGGCCGGCACGACGAACAGGTGGCGATACGCGTCGTCGACGAAGCCTTCGCGGTCCTGGCGATAGTCGAGCCGCTCGACGATGCGCGGCGCCTCGGTCCACCGGGCGCCCTCGGGGGCCCGCGGCATGGCGATTGGCCAGGTGTTCTTCTGCACGACGTTCATCGTGAAGGCCAGCGTGGCGCCGTCGGGCGACCACGCCAGGGAGCCCGGCGTCTGCTCGACGCGTGTCACCTGCGTCACGGCGCCTTCGGCGTCCATGTAGCGCACGAAGATCTGGGTCCCCTTGGGGGCGCCCTCGGCCGTGTAGGCGATGCGGTCGCCGCTCGGCGACCAGCGGGCGTTGGCGCCCTTGACCAGGAACCGCGGCCGCGAGCCGTCGGCGTTCATGATCCACAGCGCCGACTCGCGCCGATCGTTCACCTTGTCGAAGCCCTGGCGCGTGTAGATCACCTGGGCGCCGTCGGGCGACGGCTGCGGGTTCTCGACCGTTTCGTACTCCCAGTAGAGGTCGAGGGTCAGCCGGTCGGCCGGGGCCTGGCCCGACAGCGCCACCGGCACGGCCGCGAGGACGAGAGCGGTGAGCACGACGCGTCGCATATGTGCCTCCTTGTCCGGCGGTCTGCCGCCGGTCGTTCCCGAGGTCAGTCGTGGCGTTCGAAGATCGCGACGTGTTCGCCGCGGCTCGACAACGCCACCAGCGTGTAGCCGCGGCCGGCCATCTGGCTCATCTCTTTCTGCAGCGTGCCGGTCCGATTGGTGGCCAGCACCTGGTAGGCCAGCCCGGGCACCATCTCCGGGCCCTTCTCCATGATGATCAGCAGCTCGCCCTCGTTGCGGTTGTCGGGGCCGCTCAGCACGTTGCCGAGCGAGCGCTTGGTCGTCACGGCCCGCGGCACCACGCGGTAGCCGGCCTCGGCGGCCTCGCTGATCTCGCGCTGCAGGGTGCCGGTGCGGGTCGTCGCCACCAGGCGGTAGCGGTACGGGCCCTCGGCGCGTTCGAGCGCCACGATCACCTCGGCGCTCTCGGTGCGGCTGGCTGCCATCACCCGGTAACCGCGCCCGGCGGCGTCGTCGATCTCACGCTGCATGGTGCCGGTGCTGGTCGTCGCCAGCAGCAGGTAGCGATCGGCGTCCTGCGCCGTCACCGGCGCCCACATCCACCCGGCGATCAGAATCGGCACGACGAGGCTGCGCATGGACCCCCCTGGAACGAACTCGACCGGCAGCCGAGCGTACGCCGGCTGGCGCCGGCAGGCAACTGCCCGGCCGTCAGCGCGTCGAGCGGCGGGGCCGGCCCGGTCCGGCCGCCGGCCCCTGCTCGCGGCCGATCATCACCTCGGTGGACTTGATGATGGCCAGGGCTTCGTCGCCGCGGGTCAGCTTCAACTCGGCCAGCGCGTCGCGGGTGATCACCGCGGTGAGTTTCTGGTCGCCGATGCGCAGCCGCACCTGGGCGAGCAGGCCGTCGTGGCGCACTTCGTCGACGATGCCGCGGAGCTGATTGCGGCCGCTGAGCGCCACCAGCACGCCGTGGGCGGCGGCCCCCGGCCGCGCCGCGCTGCGTGGCTGCGGCGAGCCCTGCTGGCTGAGCAGCCGATCGACCTCGGCCAACGGCACCCGATGGTGGCCGCCGCCGGTGCGCACCGTGCGCACCGTGCCCTTGTAGATCCATTGTTTGAGCGCCGAGTAGCTCACCCCAAGGCGATCGGCGGCCTCGCGCACCGACAGCATGGTCGCGCTCATCGCCGCACCAGCCACGGCCGGCTGCACGGTTCGGCACGCCGCTCCGTCGTGAGTCGTCGTGAGTCGATGCTCATACCGCGGCGAATCATACTATTCTGCAGTCACGATGTCCCGCCGCCCGTGCGCCGCCGTCCTGCTGCTCGTCGCGGCGTTCGCCGCCGCCACGGCGTCGGCCGACGTGGGGGCGGCCGGACAGCCGCGGCCGCCGGCCATCGTGGTGGCGGTGGCCGCCAGCCTGTCCGACGTGATGAGCGAGCTGGCGCGGCGCCACGAGCAGGCCACCGGGCAGGCGGTGCGGCTCAACGTCGGCGGCTCCAACTTCCTGGCCCGGCAGATCGTCGAGGGCGCGGCGTCGGCGGCCGACGTGTTCGTGAGCGCCGACGAGGCGCAGATGGACGTCGTCGCGACGGCCGGCCGCCTCGTCGCCGGCACGCGCACGGATCTGCTCACCAACCGTCTCGTCGTGGTCGGGCGCCCCGGTGGGACGCTCGCGGTATCCGCGGCGCGGGACCTCGCCGCCGCCGCGGTGCGCCGGGTGGCGCTCGGCAATCCCGACAGCGTACCGGCCGGCGTCTACGCGCGGCGCTGGATGGAGGGGCAGGGCGTGTGGGCGGCCGTGGCCCCCAAGGTGGTGCCGACCGTCACCGTGCGCGCGGCGCTGGCCGCGGCCCGCGCCGGGCGGGTGGACGCCGCGGTGGTCTACGCCACCGACGCCGCCTCCGCGCCGTCGCTGCCGGTGCTCTACCGCGTCCCGCCCGACGACACGCCGCCGATCGTCTACCCCGTGGCCGTCGTGGCCGGTCCGCGGCAGGACGCGGCGATGCGGTTCGTCGCCTTCCTCCGCTCCGCCGACGCGCGGCACGTGTTCACCGCCGCCGGATTCGGAGCCGCCGGCGCGTGAATCAAAGCGTCCTCAGCGTGGCGCTGTTCTCGGGCGTGACGGCCGCGCTGGCCATGCTGCTGGCGCTCCCGATCGCGGTGGCGGTCGGCTGGCTGCTGGCCCGCCGGTCGTTTCGCGGCAAGCCGCTGCTCGAAACCGTGGTGATGCTGCCGCTGGTGCTGCCGCCGGTGGCGATCGGCCTGCTGCTGCTGCAGTTGCTCGGCCGCGATCGCCCGCTGGGCCGGCTGTTCGACGCCGCCGGCGTCGAGGTGGTGTTCACGTGGAAGGCGGTCGTCCTGGCCATGGCGGTGATGAGCCTGCCGCTCATGGTGCTCACCATCCGCGCCGGCATCGAGCAGGTCGACCGCCGCTACGAGGCCATGGCCGCCACCCTGGGCGCCGGCCCGTTCCGCGTGTTCTCCACCATCACCCTGCCGTTGGCCCGCGGCAGCGTGCTGGCCGGCGCGCTGCTCGGCTTCGCCCGCGCGCTCGGCGAGTTCGGCGCGACCATCGTCGTCGCCGGCGGCATCCCCGGCCAGACGCAAACGCTGGCGGTCGCCATCTTCAACCTGACCGAAGCCGGACGCGAGGCCGATGCCAGCGTGCTGATGGTCGTGTCGGTCGCCGTGGCGTTCGGCGTGCTGGCCACCGCCAACGCGCTGCTGCGGAAGGCCCGGGCGTGATCGCCCTCGCGTTCGACCTCACCGTGGGACAGGGCGAGTTCTCCCTGCAGGTGCGCGACGACGCCGAGGTGCAGGTGCTCGGCCTGGCCGGACCGTCCGGCGCCGGCAAGACCACGCTGCTCGAAGCCTTGGCCGGACTGCGCGCCGCCACGGGCACCATCCGCGTCGGCGGCCGCACGCTGCTCGACACCGCCGCCGGCCTCGACGTGCCGCCGCGCCGCCGCCGCGTCGGCTATGTGCCGCAGGACGCGCTGCTGTTCCCGCATCTCACCGTGCGCGGCAACCTCGAGTACGGCGCCGGCGATCGCCAGCGCGTGGACGCCGTGGCCGAGATGCTCGAAGTGGCCAATCTGCTCGACCGGCCCACCGCCGGGCTGTCGGGCGGCGAACGCCAGCGCGTCGCGCTCGGCCGGGCCCTGGCCGCCGAGCCCGACCTGCTGCTGCTCGACGAGCCGCTCGGCGCGCTCGACCCGGCGCGTCGCGATCGCATCCTGCCCTACGTGCTGCGCGCCCGGCAGGCGCTCGGCGTGGCCATGGTGTGGGTGACGCACGACGTCCACGAGCTGCAGCACGCCGCCGATCGGGCCCTGGTGATCGATCGCGGCCGGGTGGTCCACGCCGGCGCGGTCGCCGGCGCGGTGGCGCTGCTCACCGCGCGCCCGGGCTACTGAGTCGCGCCGGCCGACGCGATGGTCGCCGGCGCGTTGGCCGGCAGCCACACCGCGAAGCGGGCGCCTTTGCCCTCGCCGTCGCTGTGCACGCTCACCTGGCCGCCGTGCAGTTCGACCAGCGAGCGGACGATCGACAGCCCGAGGCCGAGGCCGCCGTACTGCCGCGAGATGCCGCCGTCGGCCTGGCGGAACCGATCGAAGACGAACGGCAGGAACCCCGGGGCGATGCCGATGCCGGTGTCGCGCACGTCGACCTCGAGGCGGCCGTTGGCCACTCGGGCGTGGACGTCCACCGTACCCTGCGGCGTGAACTTGACGGCGTTGGCCACCAGGTTGAAGACGATCTGCTGCAGGCGGTCCGGATCGACGTAGACGTGCGGCAGATCGGCGGCGACGTGCACGGCCAGGCGCACGCCCTTGGACTCGGCGGCGAGCCGGAAGGCCTCGGCGGCGCTGCGCACGACCTCGCCGGCGGCCACCGGCCGCGGCACCAGCCGGAACGCGCCCGACGCGGCCTGCGACACATCGACCAGATCGTTCGTGATCTGACTCTGCAGCCGGGCCGTGCGGTCGATGGCCTCGATGGCCAGCCGCTGCCGCTCGGCCGGCAGCTGCCCCGACAGCAGCAGCTCGGTCCAGCCGATCAGGGCGTTGAGCGGCGTGCGCAGTTCGTGCGACAGCGTCGCCACGAACTCGTCCTTGAGACGGTTGGCGGTCTGCGCCTCGCGATAGAGGCGGGCGTTCTCCACCGCCACCGAGGCGCGCCGCGCCACCTCCTCGGCCAGCGCCAGGTCGCGATCGTCGAACGACGGCCGGCCGGAGTGCCGGGCCCAGGCGAACGCGCCGACGACGCGGTCGCGCTCGAACAGCGGCACCACCAGGCACGAGCGCAGGTCGACGACCTTCAGGAAGTCGATGTGATGCGGCAGCACGCCCTGGTCGATGAGGAACCCGGGCGTGATCACGCTCCACAGCAGCGGCCGGCCGCTGCGCACCATGTGCAGGAGCCCGCCTTCGGTGCGCAGGCCCTGCCCGGGCGGGGTGTCCACCAGGGCCGCGGTGAGGAACGCCTGCTTCTCCGGGTCGTGATGACTGAGGCCGACGCGCGCCACGTGGCCCTCGGGGGTGAGCACGTCGAGCAGCGAGTAGTCGGCCTGCGAGGGCACCGCCAGCCGCACCAGTTGCGCCAGCGTGTCCTGGTAGTCGAGCGTGTCGTTGAGCAGCCGCGTCGCTTCGGCCAGGAAGCGCTGTTCCTCGGCGGCCCGCCGCCGGCTGCTGACGTCGAGAAAGGCGCCGATCGCGCCGCGCGGCCGGCCGTCGTCGTCGAAGAGCGGCGCCGCGAACTCGACCAGCGACAGGCGGGCGCCGTCGGGCCGCAGGATGTCCACGTCCACGGCGCGCACCGGCTGGCCGGTGCGCGCGGCGCGCTGCAGCGCGTGATCCTCGGGCGCCAGCGGCGTGCCCTCGGGCGTCAGCTTGCGCAGCGTGACGTGTGCGTCCACTTCGGGGGCGTCGCCGCGCTGCTCGGCCGGGGGCACACCGAGCATCTCGGCCAGGGCGCGATTCGGCAGCACGCGCCGGCACTCGACGTCCTCGGCGATACCCAGGCCGATTGGCGCCTCGTGGAAAAGCGTCGAGAAATCCCGGGCCCGGCGCTGCGCGTCGCGGGCCAGCCGATCCACCTCGTGGCGCGCCACCACCAGTTCGTCGCTGCGCCGCGTCGCCTCGGCGGCCGCCGATTCCGCCATGGCCCGCGCCCGGGTGAGGCGGCCGGCCATCACCGCGACGCCGGCGCCGACGGCGGCGTAGAGGGCCAGCGCCACGGCCTCCTGCGCGACGGCGTTGAATAGACTGTGGTCGTGCGAGATGGCCACCTCGGCGACGATCGGCCCGAGCACCGTGGCGAAGATTCCGGGGCCCTGGCCGGCCACCGCGGTGGCGACCAGCACCGCCGGCAGGAATAGCGACGAGGGCATGCGGCCGGTCTGGAGGTAGGCCTCGATGACCTCGCCGAACGCGGTGGCGATGCCCACCATCAGGGCGGCGAACGCGTAGCCGCGCCAGCCGGTCATGGCCGCACGCCGAACCCCGCCGAGGCGCCGACCCAGGCCAGCCCGCGGTTGTGGGCCACGCCCATCATCGCGCCGCGGCCCATGCGGATGAGCGGCAGCACTGCGCGCAGCCGATCGGTCCACAGGCACATGATGCGGATCTCGGCCTGCGTGGCCCCGTGCGGCGTGTCGATCACCGGGGTGAACGCCACGCGCTCCTGCAGCAGGTACAGCCGCCGCTCGTCCGGCGGGATGGCGGCGAGGTCCGCGGCCGTCGGATCGAAGCGGATGCCGCCGCCGGCGAACGAGAACAGCGGCTTCAGCACCAGGCCGGCCGGGTCGGCCGGGAAGCCGTCCACGTCTTCGAGCCGCCAGGTCCGCGGGACGGCGGGATGGCGCAGCCACGGGATCGCCGACTTGCTCAGGCGGAAGTACCACGCCGGATGGCCGACCCACTCCACGTCGAGGTCGTCGCGATAGTCGAACGGCATGGCGTGGCCGGTGCGTTCCAGCTCGTCGGGGATGACGCGGTTGTAGATGCGGCGGATCGGCACTTCGCGGCCGCCGACGCGGCGGGCCAGCGTGCGGCCGCGCACCACGACGTCCTGGGGATCGACGGTGGCGATGCCCCAGAGCTGCTCGGTGACGACGAAGTCGGGCCGCGTCTTCTGCTGCGCCGGCGCGATCTCCATGAGCACGACCTCGGCGGGGTCGTGCGCGCCGACGATGGCGTCGCGGACCAGCGCGAGATAGCCCGGCCCGTCGAGGCCGCCCAGGTGCGCGTCGAGCTCGGGCGGCAGGCCGTAGACCTCGCGGTGCATCTCGGCCAGCACGTGCTGGAAGCCGTAGAGCGACGGGAACGCCTGCAGCTCGACCAGCTTCGGGACGGCGGCGCCGTCCGGCGTGCGCACCAGGCCGAAGTCCACCTGCAGGCAGGTCGGCCGCGACTCCTGTCCGGGACCGAGATAGCGCGGCGGGATCAGCGCCTCGGCGGCGGCGCGGGCCGGTGCGTCGGCGAGGAAGCCAGTGACCAGATCGACGGCCGTCGCCGCCATGTCGTCGAGCAGCGCCTGCGGGAAGAAGCACGGCGTCTCGCTGATCGGGAAGGGCAGCGGCAGCCCGGTGCGTTCACTCAGCCGCTGCTGCAGGCGGGCGAACGCCGCCGGCGTCCAGTCGCGATTGAATCGTTGGCGAAGCGCCGGGACCATATCTGGCAGTCAACGATGGCTACACCACGATTGGGGACAGGCCCCAATTGTGCCGGTCACGCCGAGACCAGGAAGGCGCCGCGCTGCATCAACTGGGTGTCGTCCACCCAGATGTCGAACTCGGTGCCGACGACGTCGATGTGGGTGGACGAGTACCAGTCGGCGCCGGTGTGGGCGCCGTACGGGTTGCCGAACGCGATGTGGATGCCCGGGAACTTCTCGTCCTGCAGGATGTTGCCGATGAGGCGCGTCAGCTCGATGTTGGTGCCGATGGCGAACTCACCGACCCGGTCCGAGTTGTCGTCGGTGTGGGTGTAGGCCCAGAACGCCTCTTCCAGCTCCTTGTTGGCGCTGGTCGCCGACACCAGGCGGTTGGCTTTGATCTCGAGCGTGAGCGGCGTGTCGGTGAGCATGCCGAAGCGCTCGCACAGGAAGTCGCCGACGACGCCGTCCACCACCACCGTGCCGTTCACCTCGCCGGGCGTCGTGAAGATCTCGCCGCCGGGCAGGTTGCCCCACTTGTCGGGGCTGATGAGGCCGCTGGTCTTCAGCCACTTGTAGTCGCGGTTGAGCGTGGCGGTGAAGTCGCTGCCGGCCGGCGTCGTCGCCCGCACCTGGCGCGCGCCGCGCACCATCTCGACCACCTTCTGACTCAGCCGATCGACCTTCTCGTAGTCGGCGCGCATGCCCTCGCACATGATCTGCGGGGTGATGTTGACCATGTGGGCGTGGCGCATGCGCCGGCGGTTGACGATGCCGGTCATCTGCATGCGCGACTGCAGCTCGTTGGGCTGCACCTGCACCGCGAACACCGACACCTGGCTCTGCTCCATGTCGGCGGCGATCTCGGCGGGGAAGTCCACCAGCGGCCGCGGCGCCTCGTCCTCGAGCACGAAGGCGCGATGGGGAGCACCCACCTCCTCGATCTCGCGGACGATGCTGGCGGCGATCTCCGCGCAGGCGCGATCGGCGATGACGGTGACGCGCTCGTGCGGCTGCACGTTGAGGCAGACGCGGATGGCGTTGCGGGCGCCGGGGGTCAGTTCCGGATCGAACGTGGTGGTCACGGCGGTGTCTCTTTCCAGCCCGAGCCTGCCCCGGGATCCGGTCCCCGGAATTATTCTCCAGCCGGCGCCTGACCGCCCAGCCCTGGCCGCCCGGCGGCCAGGCGCGTGGTAGCCTGCGCGCTCCACCGGACGCCGCGCCTTTCGAGGAGCCCGCCATGGTTCGTCGGCTGTTGCCAGCACTCGTCGTTCTCGCCGCCGGCGCGGCCCTGCAGGCCCAGCTGCCCGGGCCGTTCGCCGCCCGGGTCGAGAAGCGCGGCCTCACGGTGCGCATCGCCGACGTGGCGCGACTGCCCGACACCCGCGGCGTGCGGCCGCTCGACCAGGACACCAATCCGGCCGGCTGGGCGCGGGTGAGCTACGTGCGCGATCTGCCCGATGGCCGCCGGTTCGTCAACGACTCGCGCGGGTTCCTCTACCGGCTCGACGGGGCGACGCCGTCGGTCTACCTCGATTTCGCGGCGCTCTTCCCGCACGCCGTCTACAACCGCCTCGAGAGCGGCTTCATCGGCTTCGCGTTCCACCCCGAGTTCGCGGCCAACGGCCTCTTCTACACGGTGCACGGCGAACGCGCCGCCGGCAACCCGACACCGCCGGTGTTCGTGCCGCCGACGTTCACCGCCGCCGACGCCACCTACCACAACGTCATCACCGAGTGGCACGCGACCAACCCCGCGGCGAACCAGTTCGCCGGCACCCGCCGCGAGCTGTACCGCGGCGCCCACATCGTCCAGAACCTCACCCACCCGATGGGCGCCGTGGAGTTCAACCCGACGGCGCGGCCGGGGTCGGCGGACTACGGTCTGATCTACACGAGCGGCAGCGATCACGGCTTCAGCAACGGCGGCGGGCCGCGCGCCAACAACCCGGCGCAGGCGCAGCGGCTCGACTCCGTGATCACCGCGATCCTGCGCATCGACCCGCGGCCGCCAGCGGTCAGCGGTGGACGGAAAGGTCTGGGCGACTACACGGTGCCGGCCGCCAACGTGTTCGCCGCCGACGGCGATCCGGGGACGCTGGGCGAGATCTACGCCTACGGCTTCCGCAACGCGCACCGCCTGTCGTGGGACACCGACGGCACGATGTTCGCGCTCGACATCGGCATGAACCAGATCGAGGAGGTGAACATCGTCAGGAACGGCGGCAACTACGGCTGGATGAAGCGGGAGGGCGTCTACGAGAACGGCATCTCGCGACCCGGCGGCCGGCTCGATCAGCTGTTCGCGCTGCCCGACGACGTGCTCGACGGCCGCACGAAGGACGGCTTCCTGTATCCCGTGGCGATGTACGACCATCGCGACGGCCAGGCCATCAGCGGCGGGTTCGCCTACCATGGCCGCATTCCCGCCCTGGCCGGCAAGTTCGTGTTCGGCGACGTGGTGCGCGGCCGGCTGTTCGCCGCCGACGTCGCCGCGATGAAGCGGGCCGACGACGGCGTGCCGCGCACCGTGGCGCCGATCGAGGAGATCCAGCTCTACGAGCGCAGCGCCGACGGGCGACGGGTCTACACCTCGCTGCGCGAGCTCGTCGAGCGGACGCGCGGCGCGACCATGGCGCGGGCCGACCTGCACCTGGGCCTCAGCCGCGACGGCGAGATCTTCGTCACGTCGCGCCAGGACGGCACGATCCGCATGCTGGTGCCCGACGAGTAGGCGGCGGCCCGGTGGTGGCTACGCGCCGGGTTCGTTCGGCAGGGCGCCCAGCTGCTGCAGCAGCACGAGTTGATCGACGACGCCCCAATGCTCGCGGGCCAGCCCGTCGTCGCCGAAGCGGATGATGTCCACGAGCGGCACCTCGACTCGCCGTCCGGTCGCGGCCAGGCCCATGAACGGGCCCGAGTGCGTCCCGGTGAGGCGCACCCGCGCCACCGCCTTGTCGCCGCCGGCGATCACGTCGTCCGGCACCATCCGCAGGTCGGGGAACGCCGCGGTCAGCATCCGGAAGTACTCGATCACGCCGGCCTTGGTGGGCGGAAGACCCGGCAGGGCCTCGCGTTCGGCGAAGTCGTCGGCGAGCAGGCGCCCGAGGCCGTCGAGGTCGCCGGCGTTGACGACGTCGTAGAGCCGCCGCATCGTGGCTGCGTGGTTCATCGAACCTCCAGGCGGCGCATGGTAGCGGACCGCTCGGACGGCGGCAAACGGGTTCAGCCGGCCGGCTGGGGGCAGACGTTGCCGAGGACGCCGCTTCCGCCGCAGTAGCTCACGTCCTGCAGTTGAATCGGGATGCCATCGGGGTCGGTGAAGTACAGCTCGGGGGTGCCGTCCTTCGCTCCGCCGCGCTCCGGTCCGCGCATGCTGACGTACCACTGCAGGGGCGCCGGCGCCGCCGTGCCGCGCGGCGTGATGCCGTAGCGCTCGAGCGCCGCGGTGACGCGATCCACGGCGAAGCCCTGCATGTTGAGGCAGACGTGATCGATCGTCGCCGTCGTCGCGCCGCGGCGGCCCGAGTACATCAGGAAGCCGACGTCGCCGATCGCGAGCGTCGGCGCTGACGGTCCCTGGAACGAGCGGATCGGGAAGCCGAAAAGCGCCTGGTGGAAGGCGTTGGCCCGGGCCGCGTCGGACACCCGTATGGTGAAGTGATTCAGGGCCTCGATGGCGAGCAGGCCGGGGGACGGCGCGGCTTCGACGGCGCTGCAGATCTCGCCGGCGGCGCCGCGGCCGCCGCAGTAGCGCGGATCCTGCAGCTGCACGACGATGCCGTCGGGGTCGCCGAAGTAGATCTCCGGCGTGCCCGCGTCGTCCCCGCCGGCGTCGGGGCCGCGCCGCCGTACCCGCACCTTCATCGGCCCGCCGCTCAGCCCGCCGCCCGGCCCGTCGGCCGGCGTGACTCCGTGCACGGCGAGGACCCGCAGCACGCGATCGACGGCGAAGTCGTCCACGGTGAGGCAGAGGTGGCTGATGCCTGGCGCTGTGGTGCCGGCGGCACTCAGCGCGAGGAATTGGGGACCGCGGCCGATGCGCAGCAGCGTCGTGGCGCCCTGACGGGCCTGCACCGGCATTCCGAACAGTCCCTGGTAGAAGCGGAGCGACCGTTGGGGATCGGCGACGCTGAGCGTCAGGTGGTTCAAGTCGCGCGCGGCCAGCCGCGGCGCCGGCGTTTGCGCCCAGGCGCGTCCCACCAGCGCCGTTGGCAGGCCCATGAGGACCGCCCGGCGCGAGACCCGCCCAACGCCGTCACGCGCCTCCGAGGGTCCCCGCATGCCAGCCTCCGCGGGCGAGTCTACCCGACGCGCGGTGCCCGGTCATTTCGGGTCGGGGTCGTCAACGCCGTGCGCGGATGCGGTAGAGTGCGGCCTCAGCGTGGGCCACGGGCGGCCCACGGCGCGGCTCGGCCGTGCCACCGGCGGAAGGGAGACGTGGAGGCCGATGCCCCAGCCACGATCGCTCGCGTCGTGTTTCCTCGGGGCCGGCCTGGTTGTCGCCGCTGTGGCGCTGGGAGCCCAGGCGCCCTCAGCCGGGGTGCCGGCCCCGGCCCCCACCCAGTCGGCCCCGCGCCCCGTCAGCTTCGCCGCCGACATCCAGCCGCTGCTGGCCGCCAAGTGCCTCGGCTGCCACGGCGAGAAGCTGAAGCTGTCGAAGCTCGACCTGCGCACGCGCGAGGCGGCGATCGCCGGCGGCACGCACGGCCCGTCGCTGGTGCCCGGCAGCGCCGAACGCAGCCGGCTCTATCGCCATGTCGCCGGCCTCGAGGCGCCGGCCATGCCGATGCGCGGCGATGCGCTCTCCGCCACGGAGGTGGCGACGCTGAAGCGGTGGATCGACGAGGGCGCGCCGTGGGACGCGACCGCCGCCGCGGTCGCCGCGCCGGTGCCCGAGATGGCCGCCTTCGAGGATCGGCCGATCACCGAGGCGGAGCGCAGCTACTGGGCATTCCAGCCGCCGCGCCAGGCGCCGCTGCCGGACGTGGGGCCGGCGATCTCGCATCCCGTCGATCGCTTGCTCGAGCAGACGCGCCGGGCCCGCGGGCTCACGGCCGCACCGCGCGCCGATCGCCGCACCCTGGTGCGTCGCGCGTATCTCGACTTGCTCGGCCTGCTGCCGACGCCCGAGGAAGTGGATCGCTTCGTTGCCGACGACCGCCCCGACGCGTGGGAGCGCCTCGTCGACACGCTGCTCGCCTCGCCCCACTACGGCGAACGCTACGGCCGCCACTGGCTCGACGTCGCCCGCTACGCCGACTCGGCCGGCTTCGAGTACGACGTCCACCGCCAGAACGCCTGGCGCTACCGCGACTACGTGATCCGGTCGTTCAACTCCGACACGCCCTACGACCGCTTCCTGGTCGAACAGATCGCCGGCGACGAGATGGACGGCCGCAGTGACGACACGCTGATTGCCACCGGCTTCCTGCGCGCCGGGCCGCGCGTGCTCTTCCGCGAGAAGGACAATCCGGAACGGCGCTTCGACTACCTGGACGACGTGATCGGCGTGATCGGCAAGGGCACGCTGGGCCTGACCATCGGCTGCGCGCGCTGCCACGACCACAAGTTCGATCCGATTCGGCAGAAGGACTACTACGCGCTGCAGGCGTCGATCTTCGGCTACGTGGAAACGGCGGTGCCGCTGGCGCCGCGGCCCCAGGCCGACGCGTATCTGGCCGCCAACGAAGCCATCGACGGCCGGCGCGACGCGCTGCGCGCGCGGCTGGCGGCGGTGGAGAAGCCGTATCGCGATCGGCTGGAGCTGGCGCTGATCAAGGCCCGCTTCTCGGACGCGATCTACCAGGCCGCGGCCAAGGCCGAGGGCGAGCGCACGCCCGGCGAGCGGCTGCTGGCCATCCAGGTGTTCGAGGCGGTGAACGTGCCCGTCGCCGAGCTCGAACAGGCGATGGCGCCCGCCGATCTGGCGACCCGCCGCGACCTGGCGGCGCAACTGGCCGCCCTCGAGAAGGAG
>CAYUAX010000018.1:0-39346 GCA_964442845.1 uncultured Bifidobacteriaceae bacterium
CGGCGTGGGCGTCGAGGTCGTAGGGCGCCGCGACCACCGATTCGAGCGCGGTGAGATGCTCGAACAGCGGATAACTGGGCCGCGGCACCAGCACTCGATCGCCCGGATTGCAGAGCAGCTTGAAGAGCTGAGCGTAGGCCTCGCTGGTACTCGCCGTCAGGGCGAGTCGCGACGGCTCGATCGCCACCCCGCGGCGCGCGTAGTCGGCGGCCACCGCCTCGCGCGCCGCCAGCACGCCGAACGGCTCCGGTGCATAGGCGAGGGCCCGGGCGTCACCGAGCGGCGCCAGCAGGTCCGCGGGATACGCGAGCCCGACGCGCGTGGGATTGGACGCGGTGAGATCGCACACCGCCCGGCCGGCGGCGCGGCGGGCGGCCAGCGCCGCCGTGAGCCGGTTGGGCGTGAGGTCGTGCGGCAGGCGCGCGGATCGCAGGCTCACCGGCGCGGCGCGTCCACCAGCTCCACGCGCGTCATCACGTCGCCTTCGAGGACGCGATCGGCCACGTCCATCCCACGCTCGACGACCGCCCACACCGAATAGGCGTGGTCGAGGCGCGGCGAATCCACGAGGTTCACGAACATCTGCGCGTCGCCGGTGTCGCGGCCGCGCGTGGAGATGCCGAGGGTGCCGCGCAGGTGCAGCCCACCAGGTTCGTCGCGCATGTAGAGCCCGTCGCCCATGAACTCGTTGGCACCCGGGCTGCCGCCCTGCAGCACGAACGTCGGCTCCACGCGGTGGAACGTGAGCCCGTTGTAGTACCCGCTCTTCGCCAGGTTGGTCACCCGCAGCACGGTCGCCGGCGCGTCGTCGGGCAGCAGGCGCAAGTCGAGCACCCCGCCGGAGGCCATCGTGATGCGCAGCCATTTGCCGCGCAGCGCCGCCAGCGCCGCCGGATCGGGGGGCAGCTGCGCCCGATGCTGCGGCGTGGCCTCGCGTGCGGTGCCGGTCCACTGGGCGATCGCCTTGGCGGCCAGCTCCGCGACGCGGGCGTCCCAGTCGGTGAGGTAGCGCTCGATTCGGGCGGCATCCGCCGCGCTGCCCATCGTGATGAGCGTCGTCAGGATGGCCACGCGCGGGTCGCGCGACGTGTCGTGGCCTTGCGCCGTCAGCTCGTCGAGCGATCGCAGCAGCGCCGCCGCGGCCTTGGCCTTGTCGGTCTCCGCCGCCAGCGTGCGGGCCGCGGTCATGCGCAGCTGGTAGTCGGGGCGGGCCAGCGCGTCGTAGGCCAGCGGCAACGCCTCGGCGCGCTTCAATCGCGCCAGTTCCTCGATGGCCGCCTCGCGGACGTTGTCGTGGTCGTCGTGGCCGAGCCGCACCAGCGGCTCTACCGCCTCGAGTTGTCCCGCCGCGCGGGCCGCGTAGGCCCGCACCTGCCACGTCGGGTGGCCGACGAACCGCGGCAGCACCAGCCGCGTGTCCGCCGGCGCGACGCGCGCCAGGCTGACGACCGCGTGCGCGGCGCGATGCCAGGTGGCGGCCCCCGACGCCGGCAGGGAGTCCACGGTCTTCAGCAGCAGGGCCGTCACTGCTCCGCCCGCCGTCGGGCAGCCCGCGCCGAGCAGGTCGATGGCCTGCAGGGCCACGTGGGTGCTGGCGTCGGCCACTGCGGCGACGATCGGCTGACAGTCGGCCGCCTGGCGATGCCGCCCCCAGCCGCGCAGCGCCTCGAGGCGCACCCGCGGTTCGGGGTCCTTCAGCCCGGCGCGCAGCGTGGCCTCCCGGGCGGTGTCCTCGATGGCGGCGCCGTCGGAGGCCGGCACCATCGGCGCGGCGACGGCGGTCATCGCCAGGCGACGCACTTCGTCGTCGGGGTCCTTGCTGGCGGTGAGCGCCAGATCGCCGTCCACCGCACGCGCCGTGCGCAGGGTCAGCAGCGCCAGCCGCCGGGCACGGGTGAGCGATCGCGCGGCGGCGCCCTGCTGCGTCTCGACCACCGCATAGAGTCGTGAGCGCGTGTCGGCCGTGAGCGTGCCCAGCTTCGGGTTGACGCGCACGAGCGCCTCGAGGCCACGGGCTGCACCTTCGACGCGCACCGGGTCGGTGGCCGGCAACGCCGGCCTGGCGGGTCGCACCACCTGCGCCCGCAGCGTCACCGGCGGCAGGCCTGCAGCAATCGCCTGCTCCACGGTCGTGAACTCGGCGGGACTGGTCAGCGTGATGCGCCCCACCGACGCCGCCACGGCCGCCCAATCGGCGGGTGGCGCCGTGCGCAGCGCCTGCGTCAGCGCCTCGATCGCCCGCAGCGGAAACACCTTGGCGGCGTTGGCGGCGGCCACGGCCGCGGCCTGGCGCACGCCGGAGTCCGTATCCGACAGCAGCGGCAGGATGTCGTCGAGCAGCTGCGGCGTCTCGAACCGGCCCATCGCGCGCACGGCCTGCGCGCGGATGCGCGGGTCCTTGTCCTTGGCGCCTTCAGCCAGCACCGCGCGTGCTTCGGTGCTCAGCAGCCGGGCGTCTTCCGTCTGCAGGATGCGGGTGGACAGCGCGGACTGGGCCCACGCCGCGGGGGCCATCACCACGGCCACGGCCGCGACGGCAACCGTCACGAACACTCGACTGCGAACCGGCATAGGTTCACCAGTGTCGCCCAAGTCGGCGATCCGTGTCGTGGGTCGCAGCGGCACGGTGGGCCTCAGCGCTTCTTGCCGGGCGTCTTCCAGAACGTGAACTCGGGCTGGTGGCAGACGCCGTCGAGGTCGGTGGTGCGCTCCTGGAAGTAGCGCTGCGCATCGGCGATGGCCTGGTTGTAGACGACACTGCCGACCTCGGCGAGACAGAAGTCGAGGAACAGCCCGGCCTTCAGGTCGCCGATCGGCTCGTCGAGATGCTCGGCGGCGTACTGCTTGATGGACTCGACGAGCTGGCGGCGCGTGTCGGGTGGCAGGGTGATGGGCATCGTGGACGGTCGCTCGGGCCAGTGTCGATCAGGCGCTGGCGGGTTCCGGAGGGCACGGCGCGTTGCTGTAGCCCGATCGGAACGCCTTCACCGTGCCGGCCGCCGGGTCGAAGCGGTGCCGCCACACGCACGCCGTGTCGTTGGCCAGCAGGTGGATCGACACCGACGGCTCGTCCGACACCGTCTTCACGTAGTGGATGTCGTCGCGCGGCGGCAGCAGCGAGTAGAACTCGCCGCGGTCCATCGTCTGCGTGCGGGCCACTTCGAGGTCGGCGCGGTCCTGATCTTCGCCGTCGTCGAGGCGTCGATACACCGTCTCGAACTGCCGGCCGCGATAGACGCCGATCAGGCCCCAGGCCAAGTGATCGTGCACCGGCGTCTCGGCGCCGCCAGGAATCACCAGCGAGAACAGCGTGAGCGAGCCGTCCTCGGCGCGGTAGAGCGCGTACTGGCCGATGCCGCTGCCCATGCCGCTCTTGAGGTCCGGCGCTCCGTACTCCTCGGGCAGCCAGCCGTCGGCGGCGAGCAGCGCCGCGAAGGCCGGCTTCAGCGTCTCGACGCGAGCCGGCACGTCGGCGATCGCGGCGGTCAGCCTCCGGGTTTCGTCGACGAGCGCGCGGATCTCCGGCGTGTCCACGAGATAGCCGAACGGGCGCGGCTGGCCGTGCGGATGGGCATGGTCGAGGTCGCACATGGCGCCATCTTACCGCCCGTGCGGACGGGCCACGGCGGTTGCGACGCGAGCCGTGACGGAGTCAGCGCAAGTCGATCGGCAGCTGCACCACGTCGCGATCGAGCCGAACCACCAGCACGTGCCGGCCGCGCGCCCACCCACCAGTGGGCGATTCGAACAGCAGGTCGCCGAGCAGCACCCGATCGAGCGACGTGCTGACGCGGTCCAGCACCGTCTGCCCGTCCTCGGGCCGCCCGAAGAAGCGCAGCGGTTCGACGTCCGCGAGCCGGCGGAAGTAGGTGCGCACCTGGTGGCGCGTGGGTTGGGCTTGCTGCAGCAGCTGCCGCGCCCGCATCGAGTCCTGGCTCCATTGACGCTGCGCCGCGAGTGGCACCACGCTGCCGTCGGGCGTCACCAGCTCGATGCGTCCCCGCTGCAGGTCGGCAGGCACCTGGCTGTGGAAGCCGAACTCGACGAGCAGCCAGCGGCCGTCGTGGTTGCGCTGCGAGTGGTAGTAGGCGGCGATCGCCTGCACGACGCCGTCGTCGTACTCCGTGAGCGCCGCGCCGACCTGCTGCACGTGCGGCAGATCGCGTTGCCGCGGCGGCTGGGCGCCGACGCCGATCACGGTGACGAGCACCAACGCGGACGCCAAGCTCAACCGTCGCATGGTCACCTCTCGATCGACTGTAGCAGCCTGACGTCGACGTCACCCCGGCATTCGACACGCGATCCACCTCGGCAGGCGGCGATGCTGCTACCGTGGCGTCGTGGGCAGCTCGACTGATGGCCTTGGAGGCCGCGATAACCGGCGGCGCGCGGCCGTCCTGGCCGCGCTGTTGTTATCCGGCCTGAGCACCGCCGCGGGCATACGGTTCGGCGTCTACTCCGCCAACTACGCCGATGCCTCCGGCTATGTCGCCGCGGCGCGTTCGTGGGCGTCAGGTGATCTGGTGCGACCGGCGCCCCTGCAGCTCTGGGCGTCCTGGCCACACGCCACGGAAAGCGGTGCGCCGTTGGGATTTCGCCCGGGTCCGATCCTGGGAACCAACGTGCCGCTCTATCCGGCCGGGTTGTCATGGCTCATGGCTGCCGCCGAGCGCGTTGGCGGAGACTTCGGTCCGTTCGTCATCGCCCCGGCTCTTGGCGGGGTGCTGGTGTTCGTCACGTTCCTGCTGGGAAGGCGCTGGCGGCAGTGCTGCCGGGTTGATCGGCGCCTCGCTCGTCGCCACCAGTCCGATCGTGCTGCTCCACACGGTGCAACCGATGAGCGACGTCCCGGCGACGGCATGCTGGGCATGTGCCTGGTATCTCGGCTTGCGTCGCGGCGTCGGCGCCGCGCTCGCTGCTGGAGCGATCGTCGCGCTGGCGGTGGCTATCCGCCCGAATCTCGCGCCGCTGGCCATCGTGCCGCTGGCCTTGATTCTGACGGGCGGCGAGCTGCGGGTGCGCAGGATCCGGTACTGGCTGGGCGCGGCCGCGTTCGTCGCCGCTGCCGCCTGCGGCCCAATGCTCGTCGCGTGGACTCAGCTCGCACTCTATGGAAGCCCCTTCCACTCTGGATACCCGGGGGCGGAGTCGTTTTTCGACGCGGCCAACGTGCCCGCGAACGCCAGGAACTACTGGAACATGTGGGTGGACGTGTACGGGCTGGCTCTCTTGCTTGGCTTGGCAGCTCCGCTTCTTCCTGCGCAGCGAGGGGGGGGCGGTTGTCAGCCCGTCAGTCGGGCTGTCGTCGTTTCGGCCTGGGTGGTCGTCGCTTTGAACATCGGCCTTTACCTCGCATTCATTCCCTACGATCACTGGCCTTTTCTCCGGTTCCTCCTGCCGGCCAGTGTCGCCGTCTTCGTGCTGTTCGGTACGGCGCTGGCTTCTCTGGCGAGTCTGATGTGGAGCACACCGCGCACCCGCATCGGAGTGCTCTTCCTGGCGCTTGCCGTGGCTGCCACCGCTGTCCGACGCCCAGACCTGGCGCGATACTCGCTGCAGGAGTGGCGGGCGCATCAGGTCATCCCGGTGATGGGGAAGTACCTCGCCGAGACGCTCCCTCACAACGCGGTGGTGCTGAGCTTCGCACACAGCGGTGCCATCGCCCACTACACCGGCGCGGACGTGGTCCGCCTGGATCTCATCGACCCGGCCACGCTCGACCGCATCGTCGAGGATCTGCAGAAGGGGGGACTGGAACCGGTGCTCGTGCTCGACGGATTCCTCGAGCGGCCACGGTTCGCAGACCGTTTCGCGGACTCGAAGTGGCGCCAGTTGGACTGGCCGGCGCGGGCAGTCGCGACGAGTGTCTCGGACATCACGTATTGGGTCGTCTCCGATAGAGCCCGTCACTTGAGTGGTGGGCGCTGGCCGGTGGACCAACTGCGGCCGGGTTCGTAGCGCTCGAGCGGCGAGACGGTGGGGCGGCCGTCGGGGCGAAATCTGAGGACCGGGCGCATTGGCGGACTGGCCCAGCGCCAGGTCGTGCCCTCCCGCCAGCCCGGACCGAAGCGTGAGCCACGAGGGACGCACCGCCGGCTCGTCGCTCACAGCGGCGCCGTGGTCGCCTTGTCGGCAGACCTGAAGGTCTGCCCTACGTACGCCCTAACCCGCGATCGGCGAGCCGGTGGGGCGTCCGTCGGGGCGAAATCTGAGTGCCGACGTTTCTGCCGGGCAGGTAACGACGTTGATCACAGTCGCCGACCTTCCTGGCAGGGCGGCGCGAAGCGTGAGCCACGAGGGACGCACCGCCGGCTCGTCGCTCACAGCGGCGCCGTGGTCGCCTTGTCGGCAGACCTGAAGGTCTGCCCTACTGCCGGCGACGTTCCTCGGAGTAGCTCAGCATCTGCTCGGCGAAGTTGCAGCAGTAGGAGATGGCCACGTCGGTGACGGCCCCGCTCGCGTCGCGCACCGGCGTCAGCGTCGGCATCACGAACCCGGTGTAGGACGGCAGCTTCAGCCGATCGACGCGGGCGACGATCTCGTTGCGCAGCTCGGGGTCGAAGTGCACGCCGTAGGTGTCGAACAGCACGCGCGCCGCGGCGTAGTCGCCCTCGCTCTTGATGCGCTGCACCTCGCGCAGCATCTCGCCCACGCCCTGGCGGAAGCGATCGACGCTCTCGAGCACGTGGAAGGTCTTGCCGTCGCGCTTGCGCACCGAGATGGCGTCGGTGTTGGCCAGCAGCCAGTGCACGATGGCCTGGCGGTTGCGCATGTGGTCTTCTTCGAGCTGCGTGCCCTCACGGACGCGGCGCAGCTGCACCAGCGCGGTGCGCGCAAAGGCCTCGTACTCGGTGCGGATGATCTCGGCGTGGTGCTCGGCCGGCACGATCTCCAGCTCGCCGAGGATCGGGTCGGCGCAGAAGTAGAGGGCCACGAGGTCGGCGCGCGTCTCTTCGAGCGCCGAGTACTGCTCCTTCAGCAGCTCCTGCGGCTGCGCCGTGACGTGCGCGGCCATGCGGCCCGAGCCGTGGCCCAGCACCTCGTGGATCTCGGTGGCCAGCTCGCTGGCGGTGGCGCCCCAGCGCTTGGCGCGGGCGAACTCGGCGTCGTCCCAGGTGAACTCGTGGCGGTACTCGTCGGTGGTGCTCTGCTCGTAGGCCTCGGTGACGTTCGACAGCGTGACCGACTTGCTGCCGTGGGCTTCGCGCACGCGCTGGTCGTTGGGCAGGTTGACGCCAATCGGCGTGATCGGCCCCGAGTCGCCCGCTTCGACCACCACGTCGATGGCCGTGGCGGTCACGCCCTGCACGACCGGCTTGCGGAACGCCGGGTCGATCGGCATGCGGTCCTCGAACCACTGCGCGTGCT
Organism: uncultured Bifidobacteriaceae bacterium; assembly: GCA_964442845.1. Taxonomy (GTDB): domain Bacteria; phylum Acidobacteriota; class Vicinamibacteria; order Vicinamibacterales; family UBA2999; genus CAWAYR01. Next base: position 7,369 of record CAYUAX010000018.1, read on the forward strand.
CGGCCAGGCGCTGGATGCGCGAGGTCTTCTCGGCGTTGACGTAGTAGACCAGCCCTTCCCACGACCCCTTCATGCCGCGGGCGTCCATGTAGACCTCGATGAAGCCGTTCATCGTGTCCACCGGCGTGTCGGTGGCCTTCACCCAGGCGATGTCGAAGGCGACGCGGTCGGCGTCCTCGCCGGTGCGATACCAGCGCACCAGCGCGGCCAGCGCCGCCGCGAACGACGGGGTGGCGAACGGAATCGCCGCCTCGAGGTGCTGCACGACGCGCGACAGCTCAAAGCCGTAGCGGCCGCCGACGCGGTACACCTCCTCCACCAGCCGGCCGTCCTCCTGCTTGACCAGCCGCGAGTTCAGCGGATAGCGCTCGGTGAAGCCCTCGAGATCGGCCATCGTCACGCCGGCGTAGAGGTTGTTGGCGCTGTCGCGCAGGATGTCGCCGCCGGGACCCGGCGTCTTGCACGTGACCATCGGGTCGGCCGCGGCGTCGAGGAACGACGGCGCGAGGCGACGGGCCAGCGCCGCCACCGTTTCCCCGCCCTCGGTGCGGAATCGCGCGCCAGCCGCGGCCGCCGCTTCCGCCGCGGCGACGAGCGCCGGCTCGGTGAGGGTCATCACGAATTTGCGGGCGGTGAGGTTGTTGTAGCCGCCGCTGTTGAGCCAGAAGAGCTTGGTGTAGCGCCACACCTCGGCGCGCGTCGCCTCGTCGAGCGCTTGGTCGTGGGTGACCAGGGCCTCGAGGAAATTGCGCATCGCCAGGCCGTGGCGGTGCCGCTGGTCGTAGTAGATGTCGCGGCCGGCCAGCGCCGCCTCGTAGAGGTGCCAGATGAGCTGCTTCTGGTCGAGCGGCAGGTCGGCGAAGCCGTCGGCGTAGAGCTGGACGACCGCGGCGTCGTCGACGCGCTCCAGCAGGTACGGACGGGTGGCAGGGACCGCGGCCACCGGCGTGGACGGGCTCAGGGGCGTTTCATCGGATCGCATGTGGGGAGCAGTCACAAAGGCAAGGGCACACGGTCGCCGTGCGTGGGAATTTGCACGTTCCAGGCCAACTCGCGTTCGAGGCGCGTTTTCAGGGCGTCCTGGGCCGATGGCTCGCCGTGCACCAGGTAGGTGACCCCGGGCGGGCCCGGGAAGGTGCGCAGCCAGCGCACGATTTCGCTCGCATCTGCATGCGCTGACATCCCGTTCAGCTTCTCGATGCGTGCGTGCACGGGAACGAACTGCCCGTGGATCTTCACTTCCTGGGAACCTTCTATCAACTGCCGGCCGCGCGTGCCCGCGGCCTGGAACCCGACGAACAGCACCGTGTTCCTGGGGTCGGGCAGCCCTTTGGCCAGGTGGTGCAGCACCCGCCCGCCGGTGGCCATGCCGCTCGCCGAGATGACGATGGCCGGGCCGCGGCTTTCGGTCACCGCCTTCGAGTCCTGGGCCGTAGCGACAGGCGTGAAACGGGCTGTGCAAAATGCGCACACTTCGCCGCGCCGGCGCTGGACGTCGTCGTCGAGCTCGTTGGCGTGCCGCTGGTAGAACTTGAGCGCCTCGAGCGCCATGGGGCTGTCCACATAGACGGGCAGGGCGCGGATCTTCCCGGCGTCTTCGAGCTGCTTGATCGCGTACAGCACCTCTTCCACACGCCCGATCGCGAACGCCGGGATGATCACCTTGCCCTGTTTGGCGGCCGTGTCGTTGATGATGGCGGCCAGGCGTTCGTTCTCGTCGCCGTTCAGGTGTTCGCGGTCGCCGTAGGTGGACTCGACGAGAAGCACGTCGGCAGCAGCGCCGGGGGACGGGTCCTGCAGGATGGGGCGGTTGTAGCGTCCCAGGTCGCCGCCGAAGATCACGGCGCCGCCGGTGTGGTCGGCCCGCCGCATCCGCACGTAGGCGGCGCCGAGCAGATGACCCGTGGGGATGAACTCCACCTCGAGGCCGTTGGCCACCGGGATGGGGCGTTGATACCCCACCGGCTGCAGCCGCGTGAGGGTGTTCACCGCCTGCTCCTCGGTGAAGAGCGGCAGCGCCGGCCGGTGCTTCGAGTAGCCCTTGCGATTGGCCCGTTCGGCCTCTTCCTCCTGCAGGCGCCCGGCGTCGGGTAGCACCAACGAACACAGATCCTGCGTGCCCGGCGTGCAGAATATGCGTCCTCGGAACCCCTGGGCGACCAGCCGCGGCAGCAGGCCCACGTGATCGAGGTGCGCGTGGGTGAGGACCACGGCGTCGATGGTGGCGGGCGGCACCGGCGCATCGGCCCAGTTGCGCAGCCGGAGCTCCTTCAGCCCCTGGAACATGCCGCAGTCGACCAGCACCCGACGTCCCGCGGCCTCGACCAGATATTTCGACCCGGTCACCGTACGGGCCGCCCCCAGGAACGTGAGCGTGGATGGAGCCATCAGCCGCTCGGACTCTACCAGATAGCTCCGAACCGGCGCTGTCGGCCTCTTCAGCTAAGCTGGAGGACTGCGGCGCGTCCGAGCCGCGACGGTCCCATACAGGAGTCTCGATGCGTCTCGGATTGGCTGCTCTCGCGACGTGGCTCGCGCTGCCCTCGCCGGTCCTCGCCGGCGGCGGCGGGCAGGCCGCCGCGACGAAGCCGGCGCCCGCGGTGTCGCTGCGCGACGTGAGCGCCTCGTTCGAGGCGCTGGCGGCCCGGGTGAGTCCCAGCACGGTGCAGGTCGTGGCCTCGGGGCTGGTCGTCGATCCCGATGCCGCCACCACCGACGGCCTGGTCGAACGGCGCCGCTCGTCCGGGTCGGGCGTGATCCTCGATGCCGCCGGCTACGTGATGACCAACTACCACGTGGTGCAGGGCGCGCGCCGCGTGCAGGTAGTGCTGGCCGGCACGCAGAGCGGCCAGTCGATCGTCCGTCCGCGCGGCCGCACTCTCGACGCCACCGTGGCCGGCGTCGACGAGGAAACCGACCTGGCGCTGCTGAAGGTGGACGCGAGCGGCCTGACGGCGCTGGCGCTCGGCGATTCCGACGGCCTCAGGGCCGGCCAGCTGGTGTTCGCGTTCGGCAGCCCGCTCGGCCTCGACAACACCGTGACGATGGGCGTGGTCAGCGCGGTGGGCCGGCAGCTCGAACCCGACGACCCGATGGTCTACATCCAGACCGACGCGCCCATCAACCCCGGCAGCAGCGGCGGGCCGCTGGTGAACGCCGCCGGGCAGGTGGTGGGCATCAACACGCTGATCCTGTCGCAGGGCGGCGGCAACGAGGGGCTGGGCTTCGCGGCACCGAGCAACATCGTCAAAACGGTGTACGACCAGCTGCGGCAGTACGGGCGGGTGCGCCGCGGCAGCATCGGCGCGGTGGTGCAGTCGATCACGCCGGTGATGGCGCGCGCGCTCGACCTGCCGCAGGAGTCGGGGGCCATCGTCGCCGATGTCGATCTCACCGGCCCGGCCGGTGCCGCCGGCCTGCGCATCGGCGACATCGTGGTGTCGCTCGACGGCAAGGCCATCGAGAACGGCCGGCAGCTCGACGTCAACCTGTATCGGCGCGCCGCCGGCGACGTCGCGCAGCTCGTCGTGCTGCGCGCTGGCCAGCGCGTGAACCTGCCGGTCGCGGTGGGCGAACGCGACGACGACCCGCTGCGCTTCGCCGAGCTGGTCACCCGCGACCAGCATCTGATTCCGCGGTTGGGCGTGCTGGCGCTCACGCTGACCGACGCGCTGCGCGCCGAGGTCGGCGCCGGCGACAACGTGACCGGCGCGCTGGTGGCGGCGCGGGCCGGCGAGACCGCCGGCGAGTACGGCATCGCGCCGGGCGACCTGGTGGTGTCGGTGAACCGCACGGCCGTGCGCGGCCTCGATGACTTCCGGCAGATCATCGCCAGGCTGCCGGCCAACGCGCCGTGTGCGCTGCAGGTGCTGCGGCAGGGGCAGTTCCTGTTCCTGGCGTTCGAACTGGACTGACATGGGCGGGCCTCGGCCGGCGCCGCTGGTGGCCGACGCGATCCTCGATCGGGTGTTCGCCCGCTCTGGCGCCGACCGCTGGGGCGTGGAACGGCTGCGCTTCGCCGACGCGGTGTGCCGCGCCGTGCGCACGCGGTTCGGCGACGCCGCCGACGCCGCGGCCGGGTCGCGCGCCGCTGCCGCCATCGAGCCGTTCGTCGACGCCCTGCATGCCGAGGATCTGGCCCTGGCGTGCGCGTGTGCCGACGGACACCCGGCCGCCTGGGATCACTTCGTCCTCACCTACCGGCCCGAGCTGTATCGCGCCGCACGGGCCATTGCCGGCGAGCAGGGGCGCGAGCTGGCCGACTCGATCTATGCGGAGCTGTTCGGCCTCGGTCCCGACGTGGGCGAACGCCGCTCGCTGTTCCGCTACTACCACGGCCGCGCCCGGCTCACCACGTGGCTGCGCAGCGTGCTGGCGCAGCGGCACGTGGACGGGCTGCGCGCGTCACGACGGCTCGTGTCGATGGACGACGCCGAGGCGGGTACATCCGAACCCGCGGCGCCCGATTCTGCCCTCGACCCCGACGCGCGGGCACGGCTGCACGAGGCCGCGGCCTGTGTCAGCGAGGGGCTCGCCGGGCTCGACGGCGATGCGCGGCTGCGGCTGGCGTACTACTACGTGCACGGACTGACGCTGGCCGAGACGGGCCGGCTGTTCGGCGAGCACGAGGCGACCGCGTCGCGCAAGCTCGAGAAGGCGCGGCAGGCGCTGCGCGCGGCGATCGAGCGGGCGCTGGCAGCCCGCGGGCTGCGCGCCGCCGACGTGGAGCGCTGGGGCGATGTGGCCACGCATGCGTGGGATGCCGCCCTGGCCGAGGCCCTGGGCGTGCCTCGTCCGGACACCGCGGCGCAAGCCGGGGCCCCGTCGTCGTTCAAAGGAAAGAGGACGCCGTGAGCGGACAGGACGATCGACTGGTGCGCCGGGTGGTGGACGCGGCGGCACGGCGGCCGGCGCCCGGACCGTGTCCGGACGCCGAGGCGCTGGGGCTGTACGCCGAGCGCCTGCTCGACGCCGACGAACAGCAGGCCCTGGACGGCCACGTGGCCGAGTGCGCACGGTGCCAGGCGTCGCTGGCGGCGTTCGTGCGCGGGGCACCCGAGGCCGAGGTGGCCGCCGTGGCCGATGGCGTCGGCGTGGGCGCGCGTGCCGGCGGGCGCGACGATGGCGCGCCGTGGTGGATGGGCTGGAAGTGGCTCGTGCCCGTGGCCGCCACCGCCGCCGTCGCGATCGTCGCGGTGTGGGTGCAGCGGCCGGCGGCGCCGGAGCTGACGATGTCGAACGCGGAGCCGGTGGCGACGGCGCCGGTGGCACCGCCGACAGCACCCGCAGGGCCGGCGGTCGAGGCGCGCCAGGACTCGCGCGGCCAGGCGCAGGACCTGGCGCCGCCGCCGGCTCGGTCCGCGGCGCCCCCGGTCGGCGCCTCGAAGGAAGGGGCCGTTGCAGAGCGCCGTGAGGCGCCGGCGGAGCGTCTGCGGACGGCGGAGACAGCCGTGGCCGGACTGGAGAGCACGGCGAAGGCGGCAGCCGAGCAGCTGGCCGCTGCGGCGGCGCCGGCCGCTCCGCCGCCTCCTGCACCGGTCGCCTCGGCCCCCGCGCCAGCGGCCGCGCCCGCGGCGATGGCCGACGCCGCCAATACCGCGCCGCGCGCCAAGGCCCTGTCGCGCGCGGATGCGGCGGCTCCGGCGGAAGCGGCAGCGTCCGCGGTGGCCGGGCGGGCGGAGGCTGGGCGGGCAGGTGGGGTCCCGCAGATGGCGACACTCACCGGACGGGTGACGTATCGCGTCCGGCGCGCGCTGCCGGCCGGGGCGATCATCGATGTGCGCCTGCTCGACGTGTCGCGTGCCGACGCGCCGGCCGACGTGATCGGTCGCGTCGAGATCGTCACGCGCGGCGAGCAGGTGCCGGTGCCGTTCGCGCTGCCCTACGACGCCTCGCGCATCGAGGCGCGGCGCCGCTACACGGTGCAGGTCACCATCACCGTCGACGGCGCCGTCGCGTTCCGCACCACCACGGCGCATGCGGTGCTCACGAGCGGCGCGCCCTCCACCGACGTCGAAGTCGTCGTGGATCCAATGCGTTGATTTGTAATCAGCTCTGAGTCATCGACTCTGTCCGGGAGACAACTTGCCGCGTGGCAGAATTCTCGACGTGGCAGATTGCGCGCCATGCCGACTTGTCTCCGTGGCAGAGTCGATGACTCAGAGCTGATTACAAATCGATGAACTTCACCAGCGACAACGTGGCCGGCGTGGACGAGGCGATCCTCGACGCCCTGCGCGAGGCCAACACCGGCACCGCCCGCGCCTACGGCCACGACGACTGGACGACGCACGCCGAGCAGCGGCTGCGCGACGTGTTCGAGTGCGACCTCGCCGCCTACCTCGTCGTGACCGGCACCGCCGCCAACGCACTGGCCCTGGCCGCTTGCTGCCCGCCACACGGCGGGGTGGTCTGCCACCACGAAGCCCACATCGCCGTGGACGAGTGCGGCGCGCCGGAGCTCTTCACCGGCGGCGCCAAGCTGCTCGGGGTGCGGGGGCCGGCCGGGAAGCTGACGCCGGCCGCCGTCGCCGCGAGGCTCGACACGATGGGCCGCGGCGAACACGAGCAGCGCCCCAGCGTGCTGTCGCTGTCGCAGGCCACCGAGCTGGGCACCGTCTACGCGCCCGACGAGGTCGCGGCGCTGAGCACGCTGGCCCGCGAGCGGCACCTGCACGTCCACATGGACGGGGCGCGATTCGCCAACGCCGTCGCCCGCCTCGGCTGCACCCCGGCGGCGCTGTCGTGGCAGGCGGGCGTGGACGTGCTGTCGTTCGGCGCGACCAAGAACGGCGCGCTCGGCGTCGAAGCGGTGCTGTTCTTCGATCGCGCCCTCGCCGACGACTTCCTCTATCGACGCAAGCGCTCGGGTCAGCTGGTCTCGAAGGGCCGGTTCCTCGCGGCGCAGATGCTGGCGTACCTCGACGGGGATCGCTGGCTGGCCCACGCGCGCCACGCCAACGCGATGGCCGATGCGCTGGCCGCCGGTCTGCGCGATGTGCCGACCCTCCGCCTGCCCCTGCCGGTGCAGGCCAACGCCGTGTTCGCCGTCGTACCCGGGTGGCTGCACGACGCCCTCATCGCCCGCGGCGCCCGCTACCTGCAGTGGCCGGGGGAGGGCCCCGGCACGGACACGGTCGGCGAAGGCGAGACCTTCATCCGCCTGCTGACGTCGTTCCGAACGACCGCGGAGGACGTGCAGGCCTTCGTCGCCGCGGCGCACGCCGCCGCCGGCGCCAACCACCGCGCTGCGCGCTGACGCGTCGCCGGCTCAGAGATACGACAGCAGATCGGCCAACGCCGCCCGCAGCGTCGCGAACACCGCCTCGAGGAGCGGCATCAGATCGCCCGTGGCGGCCACATCGGCGGCGACCACCGGGTCGGACAGCAGCAGCCACGACCCCAGGGCCAGCATCGTCGTGAGCCCCACGCCCAGCCCGAAAAGCCACGGCGTGGCCGCGGTCGGCCAGCGGCGCTGGCGCGGATGCGGGCGGAGCCGAGGACGGTCCATGACGGGCTGATGGGGAGCGAGAGGCGTGCCAGGGGCCGCGCGTGATACGGGGCCCGCGATCCGGCCAGAATCGCGGCCCGCAGGCCGCGCGCGCACCGGTCGCACCGCCGATCGGTGTCCGGATCCGGGACGCCGCCTGGCGCGATCCGCGATGACGGCGAAGCGACGTTCCCCGGAATCGGCGAAGCGGAGCTGACCCGAGCCGTGTCGGCCGAGAGGCCAGGGCCACCGTGGTAGTGTCCGGCGATGCGAAGACGAGCCATGACCCGCGGACTGGCGATGGCCCCGGCAGCCGTCGTGGCGACGGCGCTGCTGGCGCTGGCCACGTCGAGCGCCTCGGTGGCGGCCCGCCAGGCGCCGCCGGCGGCGGGTCGCACGGTGCTCGTGAAGGCGGCGCGGGTGATCGACGGACTGGGCGGCGCGCCGATCCGCGACGGCGGCGTGCTGATCCGCGGCGACCGCGTCGAGCGCGTCGGCCCGGCCGCGGGCATGACCGCCGACCAGATCATCGATCTCGGCGGCGCCACGGTGCTGCCGGGCTTGATCGACCTGCACACGCACCTCACCGACGAGGTCGGCACCAACTGGGAATCGGCGCTGCTCACCACCACGCCGGGGCGGGCGGCGATCTACGGCGCGGTCAACGCCCGCACCACGCTGCTCGCCGGCTTCACGTCGGCGCGCGACATGGGCCCGACGTGGCCCTACGTGGACATCGACCTGCGCTACGCGATCGACAAGGGCTCGGTGCCCGGGCCGCGGCTGCAGGTGGCCGGCAACTACGTGTCGGCCACCGGCGGCGCCGGCGACGCCCGGCAGTTCTCGATCTACGTGGACGTGCCGATCGTCCGCAACCTCGCCGACGGCGTCGATCAAGTGCGGCAGGTGGCGCGCACCAACCTCAAGAACGGCGCCGACTTCATCAAGATCCTGGCCACCGGCGCCGTGATGTCTAAAGGCATCCCGCCGGGCGCGCAGCAGTACTCGGACGCGGAGCTGGCCGTGGCGGTCGAAGAGGCCACGCGGTGGGGGCGCTTCGTCGCCGCGCACGCGCACGGCACCGAGGGCATCAAGGCGGCGATTCGCGCCGGCGTCCGCACCATCGACCACGGCAGCATGCTCGACGACGAGGCGGCGCGGATGATGAAGGCGAAGGGCACCTACTTCGCGCCGACGCTCTACGTCGGCCACACGATTCTCAACGACAACCAGGCGCTCAACATCCCGGCGCACCAGGTGGAGCGCGAGAAGGCGATGCAGGGCACGCAGGAGCGCGCGTTCAAGACGGCGCTGGCGCACGGCCTGCCGATCGCGTTCGCGACCGACGCCGGCGTCTTCCCGCACGGCGAGAACGCCCGCGAGTTCAAACTGCGGGTCGGGCTCGGCCAGACGCCGATGGCGGCCATCGAGGGCGCGACGCGCATCGCCGCCGAGGCGATGGGCTGGGGCGATCGCGTCGGCACGCTGCAGCCCGGACGGTTCGCCGATCTCATCGCCGTGGCCGGCGACCCGCTGGCCGACATCACCGAGCTGGAGCGCGTCCAGTTCGTCATGCAGGGCGGGAAGGTGATCAAGGCCCAGCGGCTAGCGGCTGGCGGCTAGCGGCTGGGAACCGGATGGCGCGGGGTCTGACCTCGTTCTGGCCCGGGCAGTCCGATCAGATGCTGCCTACCGGACGCGTTCGACGTAGCTGTCGCCGGTGATCATCCGGACGACCCGTCCGCCCTCTTCGACGAAGCGCACGATCTCTCCCACGGGCCCGCCGCCGGTCGGCGCGGTGTAGCGGAACTGGCCGTTGCCGATCGGCACCAGCTGCACCGGGTTGTCGAGCGTCGGCGCGTTGGGCGAGATCACGACCAGGCGCTTGTCTAGCTCGATCACCTGCGACTCGCCGCCGCGGCCGCGGTAGAGCCCGGCGAAGCGCGACCACGCCGGATCCCAGGTCGGCGTGGCGCCGCTCTCGGCCGGCGCCGACGCCTTGGCCACGGCCTCGCCCACCGTGTTCATCAGCTGCGTGGCGATGGCGCCGGGGTTGGCGTCGTCGGCGTTGGTCAGGACGATCACCGCCACCTTGCCGTCGAGCTGCAGCACGGTCTGCGTCTGGTAGCCGGGATAGCTGCCGCCGTGCTGCACGAAGACCTTGTCGCGGTCACGCCGCACCGCGAAGCCGATGGCGTTGCCCTGCGTCCAGTTGGTCTCGAGCACGCGCACCCGGTGCATGTCGCGCAGCGAGCCGGTGCTGAGGATGCGGTCGCCGCCCCTCGGGCCGCGGCGGAACTGCGCCGACGCGAACCGGGCCATGTCCTCGACCGTGGAGGTGATGCCGGTGGCCGCGCCCATTCCGCGCGCGTCGATGAACGGTGTCGTCGCGCGCGTGCCGTCGGGCATCAGCCGCCCGTAGCCCGTCGCCAGCCCGGGCACGTCCTTGTCCACGCTCGACGCCGTCATGCCGAGCGGCGTGTAGATGTGCTGCTGGACGTAGTCGGCCCACGACTGGCCGCTCACCGCCTCGATGACGAGACCGGCGACCGAGTAGGCCAGGTTGGAGTACTTCCAGCGCACGTCGGGCGAGAACGGCGCCTGCCGCTCGTGCATCAACCCGCGCAGCTCCTCGGTGGTCGGGAAGTCGAAGTCGGTCCAGTGCGAACCGGCCTCGCGCGGCAGGCCGGAACTGTGCGTGAGCAGCTCCTCGATGGTGATCGCCGGGTCGTCCGGATCGGCGGGCCTCACGCTGAACCACGGCAGGTACTTCGTCACCGGATCGTCGAGGCGCAGCTTGCCCTGCTCGCGCAGCTGCATCACCGCCGTGGCCGTGAACAGCTTGCTGTGCGAGGCCATGCGGAACTTCGTCTGCGGCGTCATCGGCGCCTTGCGGGCGGTGTCGGCGAGGCCGAAGCCCTGCGCCCACACCAGCTCCTGATCGGCGACGACGCCGACCGCCACACCGGGCAGGTGTCGATACAGCAGCTGCCCCTCGAGCCAGGCGGTGAAGAGCCGCTGCGCGCCCTGCACGCCGGCATCGTCACGCACGCGATCCGCGGCCGGCGCTTGCGCCTGCAGCGGCGGCCGGAGCGCGGCGACGAGCGCCACGGCGACGACGAGCGAACGAACGACACGGGCGCGAACGACGGCGGCCGAGTGCGGCATCGAGACCTCCAGGTGCGCGGCATTATGCAGCGCGCGCGTGACATATGTCTCCACGACTGTCGGCGCGGCCCTTGACACGCATGACGGCGAGGCGTAGCGTGCGATCAGGCTCAGCTTCCGAAGGGAGGGCGCACGTGACACACGTCCCGAGCGGTGATCCACCGGGCCATGCACGGCCGCGCTGACGGTCCGTTCCCGCCGCCGCGCCGCCGCGTGGCGCACTCGATGTCGCATCCAGGGGCCTGAGGCCCGCGCGTGCCGTTGCCGGCCCGGCAACCGCGCTGCGCGCCGCGGATGCTCGACTCGTGCGGCCGCCGACAGCAGTGGGTGGATACGGAACGGGCCGCCACACCGGCCCGGCCATCCGGCACGGCCCACGCCGCCAAGGCGTGGGCGGAGAAGGGCATCCTGACCAGCGGATGCCCTTCTCTCTTTCCGGTCGCGGTAGACTGCGCACGCTCCACTCCTTCATCGAGGTGCGCATGATTCGCCGACTGTCGCTCGCGCTCGGGATCGTCGCTGCCGCCCTCGCGCCTGCCGCCGCGCAGTCCCCCCGCCCCATCGAACTCGCCGACTACTACAAGGTCGAGGCCGTCAACGGCACCGCCCTGTCGCCCGACGGACGCTGGGTGGCGTTCGTGCGGACGGTGATCGTCGAAAGCGAGAACCGCCGGCACAGCGAGATCTGGATCGTGCCGGCCGACGGATCGGCGCCGCCGCGCCGCCTGACCAACCCGGCGCTGTCGTCGTCGGCGCCGCGCTGGAGCCCCGACGGCCGCCTGCTGGCGTTCACGTCGCGACGCACGTCGGTCGATCAGGCCGGACCGGTGACCGACGCCGTGTGGTTCCTGCGGATGGACGGCCCGGGCGGCGAGGCGTTCCGCATCCCCGGCGTCGACGGCCCGCCGGTGTTCAGCCCCGACAACAAGTGGATCGCCTTCACCAGGGCGGTGCCGCCGGCGACGCCGCGCCCGGCACCGGCCCGAACGCCGTTCGAGACGCTCACCGACGAGCGCTTCAAGGGCCGGATCTACGACTGGATGAACGCCCGCTTCGACGGCCGCGGCTATCTGCCCGATCCGCGCGACCCGCACGCCACACCGCCGCAGGAGCTGTTCGTCGTCAGCCGTGACGGCGGCGCGCCGCGGCAGCTCACCACCCAGGGCGTGGACGTCGTCCAGCCGTCGTGGCGTCCCGACAGCCGCGCGCTGGTCTTCACGTCGAACATGGCCCAGCGCGACGAGCACGTGTACGAGCGCGCCGACATCTTCACCGTCGATCTCGAGGGGGCGGACCACCCGCGTCACCGACGACGGCTTCGACCACGGCGCGCCGATCTGGACCGCCGATGGCTCCATCGTCGCCCTGCGCGAGCAGAGCCTGAACCAGATCCTCGCCGCGAAGCAGACGCATGGCTCGCCCACCGACCTCTACCGCTTCCCCGCCGGCGGCGGGTCGCCGGTGAATCTCACCGCCGGCTGGGACTACATCCCGAGCGCGCCGCGCATCGCGCCTGAGGGCCGCGTGGTCGCGTTCACCGCCGGCGTGGCCGGCTCGACGCACCTCTTCCGCGTGCCGTTGACCGGCGGGGCGGTCGAACAGGTCAGCCGCGGCAACCGCCGCCTCGCCGACGCCTCGATCGCCTGGGACGCGCAGCGCGTCGCCTACGTGGCCGGCGATGCGACTCACCCGGCCGAGGTCCACGTCGCCGCGCTCGACGGCAGCGGCGAACGCCGGCTTTCGTCGTTCAACGACGCGCTGGTGAGCGCCGTCCGGCCGCGGCCCGCCGAGCCGGTGCGCTTCACCAGCAAGGACGGCACGCCGATCGAGGGCTGGCTGCTGCTGCCGGGCTCGGCCGACGCGTCGAACCGGGTGCCGCTGATCCTCGCCATCCACGGCGGCCCGCACAGCGCCTACGGCAACGAGTTCTCGGTGCAGTTCCAGCTATGGGCGGCCCGGGGCTACGCGGTGCTCTACACCAACCCGCGCGGCTCGACCGAATACGGCGAGAAGCACCTCTGGGACACCTGGGGCGGCTGGGGCGGCCGCGACTACGAGGACGTGATGGCCGGCGTGGACCACGTGGTCGCACGCTACCCAATCGATCCGAAACGGCTCGGCGTGACCGGCTACTCCTACGGCGGCTTCCTCACCAACTGGGTCATCACCCAGACCAACCGCTTCCAGGCGGCCATCGTCGGCGCCGGCATCTCCAACTGGGTGAGCGACTACGGCACCGCCGACATCCCGCGCACCAAGGAGAGCGAGTTCGGCGGCACGCCGTGGGACGCCAGCGGCGCCGCGACGCTGCTCAAGTGGTCCCCGGTGATGCACGCCGCCGGCGTCACCACGCCGACGCTGTTCGTGCACGGCGAGGCCGACCTGCGCGTGCCGATCGAACAAGGCGAGCAGATGTACACCGCCCTGAAGAAGCTGAAGGTACCGGCGACGTTCATCCGCTACCCCGACAGCTATCACGGCGGCTGGAGCCCGTGGAACACGGTGCACCGCTACCAGCAGGAGCTGGCGTGGTGGCAGGTCCATCTGCGGGCCGCGGCGTCGTCGGAGCGGGCCCGCGAGTAGGGCGCTCGGGTCGCCGGCGGCCACGCGGTGCTACCGGCTGGTCCTCACCGGCGTGGCCGGCGCGCCGAAGGATGCCCGGGCGCTCGTCGGCGGCGCCTTCAACGCCAACGGCGCCGCGGCATCCGGCGCCAGCCGTACCCCGAGGATCTCGGCCAGCGTCGGCGCGATCGCCGTCATGCGGATCACGCCGATGCTGCCGCGCCGCTGCACCGCCGGCCCGGCCATCACGAACGACGAGTGGAGCGCCGGGCGCTCCGGCCCGAAGCCGTGGCCGCCCTTGTTCGACGCCGCCTTCACCAGCACGTCGTGGCCGCCGCCGGTGTAGAAGCCGTCCACCACGTCCAGTCCGAACGCCGCATCGGGATGCGACCCGCGTGCCGCCAGCGCGGCCGCGTCCCACACCTCGCGGATGCCGTTGGCCGGATCGCGCTTCAAATCGGCGAGCAGCGTGGCGACGCGCGCCCGCGAGACGTCGTCCTTCACGTAGACGTAGCCCGATCCGCCGCTCGAGTGGAACCAGGCCTGCCACGAGGTCACGCCGCCGCGCTCGTCCACCGCCAGCAGGCCGGCCTGTTTGAACGCCGCGTTGGGCTGCAGCTGGCGCTCGAGCGGCAGGAAGCCGTGGTCGGAGACCACGGCGACCGTGGCGCTCCGTCCGGCGGTACGCGTCGCCGCGACGATCTCGCCGACATAGCCGTCGATCTGCGCCAGGGTCTCCAGCGCCTTCGCCGAGCCCGGGCCGTGCTCGTGCTGCGCGCTGTCGAGCGCGATGAGATGCACCAGGAACACGTGCGGGTCGTAGGTCCTCAGGATGAAGGTGCTCAAGTCGGTGCGGTCGCGACCGGTCTGCGGCCACCCGAACGGCGTGCCGCGGGCCGCCTCGGCCGCCTGGAGCAGGCCGCGCGGCTGGCTCAACGCCTTCAGCATCCCGATACGCTCCGGATGGCGCGACGGATCGACGAACTCCGGCGCGTTGTAGTCCAGGTCCATGCCGATGGTGACCGGCCAGGTCACCGCGCCGGCACGCAGGCCGCGGGCCCGCGCCGCCATCGGCAGCGTCGGCACCCTGATCGCGTCGGCATACCAGTACCACGCTCCGCGCGAGCGGTTCTCCGGGTCGAGGATCTGGTTGTCGTAGATGCCGTGGCGGGCCGGCTCGACGCCGGTGATGAGCGTGGTGTGCGACGGATAGGTCACCGTCGGCAGCACGCCGACGACGCCGTCGGCCCAGACACCCGCGCCGGCCAACGCGCGCAGGTGCGGGGTGTAGCGCGCCAGGGCCGGGTCGGTGTACGCGGACGGCATCAGGCCGTCGATCGAGATCATGACGACGCGGGCGTCGTCGCCGCCGGTCGCGGCGACGAACGGCATGCCGACGACGGCGGCGGCGAACAGGGCGAGCGCGGTGAGGATGCGGCGCATGGGTGGCCTCAGAAGGACAGGCGGGCCGCCAGTTGGAACTGACGGGCGGTTTCGGCCGCGGTCGGCGTGTTGAAGCTGGCGTTGGCGGTGGCGTTCGGGCCCCACGTGCGGTTGACGTTGGTGGGGTTGAGGCGATTGGTGAGGTTGAACGCCTCGGCGATCAGCTCGAGACGCCGCGTGCCGCCGATGGGCACCGTGCGATCGAGCCGCAGGTCGAGCGTGAAGTAGCCCGGCAGGGTGAAGCTGTTGTAGCCCTGGCCGCTCGGCCGGTCGTTGAACACGGTGTCGCCGTTGCCGTCCTGGCCGGTGGTGGCGTTGAAGCGGAAACCGTCGGAGGCGATCACCCGTGACGACAGCCGCCAGCCGTTCAGCAGCGCGGCGGTCACTCCCGATACCGGCACCGACGGCTCGAGCACGGCGGTCGCCGACAGCCGGTGGCGCATGTCGAAGTCCGACGGGCCGTCGTCCACGGCGGGGTCGAGCGGGTCGGACGGCGACGTGAAGACGCCGAAGCCGGTGAAGTCGTTGACGAAGGCGGTGCCGCGCGTCTTGGAGAGGTGGTACGACACCTGCGCGCTGGTCCCGCGCGAGAACCGCTTCGTCGCCGTCGCCACCAGCCCGTCGTAGCGCTGCTCGGCGATCGAGGTCGAGACGAAGATGTTCCCGAAGCGCGGGTCGGGGCGATTCGCCGTCGACCACCGCCGCCTTCCGTCGGGCAGGGTGCCGGCCGGCGCCAGGTTCTCGTTGAGCGCCAGCGGCAGGTTCGAGGCGCGGTTGCCCTGATAGGTCAGCGACAGGGCGACGTCGCGGAACAGCTGCTGATCCCAGGTGGCGAACCACGTGGCCACCTGAACGTCCTCGAAGTCCTCGTCCATCACCCGGACGTCGGACACCACGCTGACCCCGGCCGGCGGCGTCACCTTACCGCGGCTGAAGGCCGGCGCGCCCGGCGTGGTCGGCGTCACGTTGACGTTCACCACGTCGAGGCCGTTGCCGCGCAGGAACGTGTTGTAGGTCTGGGCGACGACGACGTTGTAGTAGAGGCCGGCGCCGGCGCGCAGCACCGTCCGCCCCGCGCCGGTCGGGTCGAAGGCCAGCCCGAGGCGCGGCGCCAGGTTGTTGGCATCGGTCGGGAACTCGCCCGACCGCGCCAGGGCCGGATTCGGGTTGGCGGCCGGCCGGCCGAAGTACTCGTAGCGCAGGCCGAGATTGAGCTTCAGCCGGTCGGTGAGCCGGATGTCGTCCTGCACGAAGTAGCCCTGGTTGAAGGTCGTGGCGTCGAAGTACTCGGCGCCGATCGACTGGGTGAAGCGCGAGTACGAGTAGGGCCGTCCGGTCGACGGGTCGATGGCGCCGCGCTCGGTGAGCAGGAACTGGTCGAGCGGCGTCACCGCGTCGCGCACCCCGGCCACCGCGGTGAGCCCGCCGAACACGAACGAGCCGTTGATGTTGGTGGTGCGCTCGCGAAAGTTGACCGGCAGCAGGTCGAACCCGACCTTCACGGCGTGGCGGCCGGCCGTCCAGGTGAGGTTGTTCACCAGGTGGACGCCGCGTTCGCGAGTACGGCGCACGCCGTTGCTGTTGCCGTTGAAGCTGCCGACGCCGCTGATGTCGATGTTCGGCGCGTCGGGGTCGGCGGCGACGCCGTTCTCGATGCTGCGGTTGGCGAACAGCACGCGCGCCTCGTTGACCAGCGTCGGACGGATCACCGAGACGAGCTGCGCGGTGAACGAGTAGGGGTTCTCGTCGAAGCGGGTGGCGACTTCACGGGCGATCAGGCCGCCGTTCAGCGGCGACTCGCGGTCGTAGTAGTAGTTGAACCGGAACGACAGCCGCTGGCTCGGCGAGACCTGGGTGTCGTTGCGGGCGGTCAGCGTGTGGGCACGGAACGTCGAGGTGAACGCGCCGATGCTGCCGGCCGGGATGCCGAGCACAGCGGCGTTGGCCGGCGTGATCGTCGAGACCACCGGCAGATCCTGCGACCACCGCTCGTAGCTGAGGAAATAGAACGACCGGTCGCGCACCAGCGGGCCGCCGGCCGTGGCGCCGTAGTTGTAGCGCTGGAATTCGGGCTTGGGCGCCGTCGGCGCCAGCAGGAACGGCCGCTCGGCCAGCCAGTCCTGGCGTGTGAAGAGATAGGCCGAGCCGTGGAGCGCGTTGCTGCCCGACCGGGTGAAGGCGTTCTGCAGGCCGCCGGCGACGCGGCCGAACTCGGCCGAGAAGTTGGTCACGGTCTGGAACTCCTGCACCGCCTCCTGGCTGATCACCAGGTTGCGGGCGCCGCCCTGCAGGTTGTTCGAGACGCCGTCGACGTTCATCTGGCGCAGGCCGAGCCCGCCGTAGACGGTGGACGGGGTGCCGGTGCCCGAACCGCCGCTCGAGATCGGCGGGGCGTTGACGCCGGGCTGCAGCACGAAGAAGTCGAGGATGCTGCGGCCGACGGTGGGAATGGCGCGCACGATCCGCTCGTCGTAGGTGTTGCTCTGCACCGTGCGGCCCACTTCGACGGTGGGCTGCTCGGCGGTGACCTGCACGCTCTCGGCGAAGCTGGTCGCCGACATCGCGAACTCGACGGTGAGCACCTGGCCGGCGCGCAGCACCAGGCCGGCCTGGCTCATCGTCGCGAACGACGGCGCCTCGGCCATGACCACGTACTCACCGGGCGGCATCAGCGGCATGCCGTAGCGGCCGGCCGCGTCGCTGACGACGGTGCGTTCGTAGCCGGTCCCGGCGTTGAACGCCCGCACCGTGACGCCAGCCGCCGGCGCGCCGTCGGCCTGGACGCGCACCGTGCCTTCGATGATGCCGTCGATGGCCTGGCCCTGGGCCCAGGCCGACGAGGCCGCGGCGAGGGCCGCCAGGATGATCGGTAATACCCGCACACGCAGTCGCATGACTCCTCCAGCAGACCGCTTGGCTGCGGCCAGGCTATTGAGTCAGGCGGACGTGTCGGGGGCGCGTCAGGAGCCGCTCAGCGGTGTGACGGCGCAAGAGTTTGCGTGGCCGTTACGGCAGGCCGATCGCCTGCAGCCAGTCGGCCCGGTGCGCCGCCAGCGGACGGCCGGCCAGCGCGTCGAGCCGCGGCGCGGTCTGCGACGGCGGCACGCCGAACAGCGCGACCAGCGGTTCGAGGCCGCCACGATCGGCGAGGAACTTCGTGAACGACAGGGCGCAGGTGTAGAACGTCGGCGCGAATCGGCCGCGGTCGGTGGTGAACAGCACGTCCGGACGTCCGGGCGCGCCGATGAACGGCAGCATCGTCGCGCCGTCCTCGGTGCGAGCCCGTTCGGCGCACACGCGATCGGCCCCGCTGAGGCCGCCGCTCGCGAACGGCCCCTGCTCGGTGATGCCGATTTCGGTGGCGACGAGCTGGGCGATGTAGTCGGGCAGCCCCTCGGTGAGCCACAGCGGTCGCAGGCGCCGCGCCTGGCCTTCGGCCGGTGCGGGATCGGTCGCCGACGACGCGAGCAGCTCGTGCAGCGCCTCGTGGAGGTACGGCGCCCGCCCGTCGCGCACCCGCGCCATGGGCACGAACACCGCCGCCCGGCCGCTGGCGTGGGAGACGAAGGTGTCGTCGCTCAGGTAGTAGGTGATTCGCTCGGTTGGCACCGTCTGCCATGGATGCCGGCCGACCTTGGCGCGCAGCGCGCCCACCGCCGGGTCGATCAAGCGCCGGATGCGGTCGGCATCCGACGGCAGCAGCGACGGCGGGTGCCACAGGACGATGTTGGCGCCCTCGACGCGGCGCCCGGTCTTCTCGAGCATGGCGATGCGCGCCCCGTCGTCGGCCGACCAGTTCAGCGCGGTCTGGGCGGCGGCCGGGCCGCCGAGGCCGGCGGCGAGCGCCAGAACGATGGCGGCGCGGGCGGGTGGCATAATCGGTCGGCGCACGGACGCGGTCTGGATGTCCCGAGACCCGAGCCCCGAGCCTCGAGCCCCGCCTATGTATGCTATCGCGCTCGTCCGCTATCGACGTCCGATCCCCGAGGTCGAAGCCGTCACCGACGAACACCGCGTCTACCTCCGCAAGCTGATGGCCGAGGGGACGCTGATCGCCGCCGGTCCGATGGACCCGCGCTTCGGCGGCATCTTCCTGCTCAAGGTGCCCGACGAGGACCCGCAGCGCGCGCTCGACGCCGTCCGCGACAACGACCCCTTCTACACGAAGCACATCGCCCAGTACGAGCTGGTGTGCTGGAACGTGCTGCTCGGCAAGGACGCGCTGGACCGCATCTCGAGCTGACCGCCTCGGTAGGGACGACGGCGGTGGCGGGCACGCCGCGGCGTGGTAAGCTGGCCTGGACCCGCGGGCCCCGTGGCCGCTGCCCCTTCTCCGGATCGTTCCCCCCGGAACGCACCGTTCAGGTCGTGGTGGCTCGACGTGTGCACGATCGCCGCCTACGTCGCCGTCGCCATGGCGTTCACCTGGCCGCTGCCGCCCCGCCTGGGCGACGTCGTGCCGAAGGACCTCGGCGACCCGCTGTTCTCGATTTGGGCGCTGTGGTGGAACGCGCGTGTCGTGCCCCTCAGCGCGGCATGGTGGGACGCGCCGATCTTCGCTCCCGCCGGCGACGCGATGGCGCTCGCCGACCCACGGGTCGGCCTGTCGCTGCTGACGACGCCGCTGATCCACGTCGGCGTTTCGCCGCTCGCCGCGTACGGCGCCGCGTTCCTGGTGACGTTCGTCGGCTCGGCGGCCGCGGTCTACGCGCTGTGCCGAACCTTGGGCGTCAGCCGTGGCGCGGCCTTCGTCGGCGGGCTGGCCTTCGGCTTCCACCCATTTCGCGCCGCCCACCTCGAGCATCTCGAGCTGCTGGCGCTCTACTGGCTGCCGATCACTCTGGCCTGCCTGCACGCCTGGCGACGCAGCGGCCGTGACACGTGGCTGGCCGGCGCCGCGTCGACGCTGCTGCTGCAGGGGCTCACCACCGGCTACTATCTGCCCTACGGGCTGGTGCTGGTCGGCGGCTGGACCGTCTGGTTCGGGCGGCACCGACCGCTGACCGACCTGGGCCGGCTGATGCTGGCCGCGGCGACACCGGTGGCGGTGCTGTGGCCGGTGTGGTGGCACGTCCGAAGCGTCCACCGTCACCTCGGCCTGGCCCGGACGATCGCCGACACCGAGACGCTCAGCGCCGACCTTCTCGGGTTTCTGACGCCGCCCGAGATGCTGGCGTTCTGGAACGGCGCGCCGTGGACGACGATGCCGGAAACGGAGCTCTTCCCCGGCCTCACCGCCGCGGGCGTGGTACTGGGCGCCTGGTGGCTCAGCGCCGCGCCGCAGTCGCCCCCGCTGGCCTGGGAGCGTGTGGCGCGCTGGAGCGCACTGGCCGCGGTCGTGCCGGCCGCGCTGGGTGCCATCGCGGCGACCAGCGGCGCGTTTGCGATCGGCCCGGACTGGCTGCGATTGTCGGTGAGCAACCTCTACAAGCCGTTGTCGGTCGCGCTGGCGTGCCTGCTGCCCTGGCTGCTGACGCGCGCGCGCCTGCGGCACGCGTGGGCCACGGCGTCGCCGCTGGCGTTCTATGCCCTCGCCACCACCGGCCTGTGGGTGCTCGCACTCGGGCCGACGGTGCGGCTCGGCGGCGAACGCGTGCTCTACAAGGCGCCGTATGCGTGGCTGATGGCGATGCCCGGCGTCGGCGACACGCTGCGCGCCCCGGCGCGATTCGCGATGCTGGCGGCGCTGACCCTCGCTGTCGCCGCGGCGCTGAGCCTCGACCGCGTGCGCGGCGGGCTGTCGCGGCGGGCCGCCGGCGGACTGGGCGCCGCCGTGGTCATCGGCGTGCTCGCCGACGGGTGGATCGATCCGCTGCCCCTGCCGGCGCCGCCGCCGGCGCGCGCGGCGATCGCCCAGGCGCCGCCCGAGGCGGTCGTGCTCGAGCTGCCGCTCGGCGTGTTCGCAGACACCGCGGCGATGTACCGCGCCATCACCCACGGCCGTCGCCTGGCCAACGGCTACAGCGGCTACCGCCCGCCGCACTACCAGGTGCTGGCGGCGGCCCTCGACGACGGCGACACGTCGGTGCTCGAGGTGCTGGCCGGCGACACCGGCCTGTTCGTCACCTTCGACGGCACGCCGGAGGGGCGCCGGCTCGGCAACCTTGTGCGCCGCCAGTTCGCGGGCGCCGGCGGCACGCCGAGCCCCGGTCAGGACCTGCTGCGAATCCCCCCGCGTCCTCGTCCCGTGCCGCCTCGAGCGGGCGCTGCCTGGCCCATCGTCGCCGTCACGGCCTCCGCCGGCCACGCGACGCTCGCACAGCTGCGCGACGGCGATCTGCGCACCGCGTGGACGAGCGCGGGGCCGCAGGCCGGCGGGGAGTCGGTGGTCGTCGACCTCGGCGAGGTGCGATCCATCGAGGGCGTGCAGCTGAGCCTCGGGCCGTACGCGTTCGCGTATCCGCGACACCTGACCGTGGCGACGTCAACGGACGGCGTCACCTGGCGCGATGTCTGGGCCGGTCGTCCTGCATCGGCAGTTCTCGGTGCGGCGCTGGACGTCCCTGCTGCCGTGCCGCTGCGGATCGCGGTGTCGGCCACGGCGGCACGCTACGTGCGGATGACGGCCGGCGCGGCCGCGCCGCATCCGTGGGCCATCGCCGAGCTGACGGTGCTGCGACCCGCTCCGGTCCGTTGAGGCTCGTGGCGCGGGGTCAGCGGAACAGGTCGGCCAGCGCCACGACCAGACCAGGGGCGATCGGCGTGGTCAGGGTGTGGCCGGCCTCCGCGCTCAGCTCCGCGACGCGAGGCAACGTGCCGTCGGCGGCACGGCGATACACCTTGACCAGGTCGAGCTCGGGGTCGACGAGCCAGTATTCGCGAACGCCAACACGCTCGAAGAGGCGGTACTTTATCTTCTCGTCGACGCGCCGCGTGCCCGGCGACAGGACCTCGACCACCAGGGCAGGCACCCCACGGACGTGCTTGGCCGTGACGATCTCGGCCTGGTCCGCCGCCACGAACAGCAGGTCCGGCTCGACCACGTCGAACTCCGAGAACAGCACGTCGAACGGCGCGATGAACGCTTCGCCCTGGTCGGGATGCGCGGCCAGGTGGGTCGTGAACGCGCCGGCCAGCCGGAGCACCAACCGCTGGTGGCGGGTGTTCGGGCTCGGGGTCACGTAGTGATCCCCGTCGATGAGCTCGTGACGGCGCCCGTCGTCCGGCAGCGCGACGAGGTCGTCGTAGGTGAGCCTGGTGTCCGGCCGTGGGGCTGGCTGCATCGCGTCGTCCGCGCCCATGCGCGCATCGTAGCACCGTCACCGACGACTGCGGATTCGGTGCCAGCCGGATTGGCGCGGCAATCCGCGCGGCGATCGACGGGCGCCGCAGCAGCCGCGTCGTCAGTGGACCGCCGGCGGTGCGGAATCTGCGACCCGCGCCTGGAGTCAGCGCTTCGGCCGGCGCTTCGTGGTCTTGCGCTGGCGCAGCGCCTCGCCGAGCGCCCACGACACCACCATCACCAGCACCACCAGGCCGAGGACGACGAGCAGCGGCCGGCTGGCCATGGCGTCACGCCGCGGGAACGCGGCGCCCGCCGGTGACCGCGCTCACCGGGATGCCGACCACGCACACGGCCACGGCGCCGACGATGTTCAGCCACAGGAACTCGACCGGGGTCTGCGTGGCCACGAACCACACCGCCAGCATCCCGCCGATCAGGCCGGCGAAGGCCCCGTGGCCGTTGGTCCGGGGGAAGCCGATGGCCAGGATGAACACGCCCAGGATCGACCCGTAGAAGTACGAGCCGAAGCGGTTCACCACCTCGATGAGCGCGCCGAGGTTGACGGCGTAGATGGCGACGACGCTGGCGAAGATCGCCCACAGCCCGATGGCGACACGCGACACCCAGAGCAGTTGCGCATCCGAGGCCTCCGGGGCCGCCCAGCGACGATAGAAGTCGATGACGGTGGCGGTGGACAGCGAGGCCAGCTCGGCGGCGATCGTCGACATCGCCGCGGCCAGGATCGCCGCAATCAGCAGGCCGACGAGGCCGACCGGCAGGTGCTCGAGGATGAACGACGGGAACACGTAGTTGACATCGCTGTAGGCGTTCTCGCCCGACACCGCCTTGGTGATGGCGACGGCGTCGGCGCGCGCCGCCCGCAGCTCGGCCCCGGCCTGGTTCAGCGCCGCGGAGTACTCGGCGACACCGGCGTCGTCGCCGGCGCGGCGCACCCGCACCAGGTTGGCGCCGGCCTCGCGCTGGGCTTCGAAAGCGGTGGCGAAGCGGGCCTCCGCGGCGGCGTAGTCGGCGGCGCGCGGGCTGGCCTTCACCGCCGCCTCGTGGACCCGGTTGAAGAGCATCGGCGGGCGGGTGAAGACGAAGAACACGAACATCAGCACGCCGACCAGCAGCACCAGCGCCTGCAGCGGGATCTTCCAGTAGGCGCTCATCAGCAGCGACGTGCGCGCTTCGTCCACCGACTTGGCGGCGAGATATCGCTGCACCTGGCTCTGGTCGGTGCCGAAGTAGGAGCAGAACAGGAAGAAGGCCGCGATCGTGCCCGACCAGAAATTGAAGCGGTCGGTGACGTCGAACCGGAAGTCGAACACCTGCAGCCGGCCGGTGCCGCCGGCCAGGTGCAGCGCGTCGCCGAGGCCGACGCCGTCGGGCAGGCCGAGCACCAGCATCACCACCGCCGCCCCCAGGCCGCCGACGATGAGCACCATCTGCTTCACGTCGGTCCAGGCCACCGCTTCGACACCGCCGACCATGGTGTAGATTGCCGTCGGCAGGGCGATCAGCAGGCAGGTGTTGGTGACGCTCAGGCCGAGGATCACGCTGAGGATCACCGCCGGTGCGGCGATCACCACGCCGGTGCTCATGCCGCGCGAAATCAGGAACAGCAGCGAGGTGAGGGCGCGGGTCTTGGCGTCGTAGCGCTGCTCCAGGTACTCGTAGGCGGTGTAGACCTTGGCGCGGTGGAAGAACGGCACCAGGGTGACCGACAGCACCACCATCGCCAGCGGCAGGGCGAAGTAGAACTGCAGGAAGCGCATGCCTTCGGCGTAGCCCTGACCGGTGGTGGTGGTCATGGTGATGGCCGACAACTGCGTGGCCATCACCGACAGGCCGACGGCCCACCACGGCAGGCTGCGGCCGGCCAGCAGATAGCCCTCGAGCTGGTTGCCGCCCTTGGCCGGGCGCAGGCCGTCCCAGACGATCCACACCAGGTAGGCGGCGATGATGGCCCAGTCAATCCAGGACATAGACAGCGGCTCGCGGCTAGCGGCTAGCGGCTAGAAGAACCGGCTCGTGGACGTCTGAAGGCCGGCAGCGACGATCACGGCGTATCAACACAGTGTCTTTCTAGCCGCTAGCCGCGAGCCGCTAGCCGCTGATCCGAGCGTCAGGGAGTGAAGTACTCCTGGAAGGCGTAGAGGGCGACCAGGACGGCGACCCAGCTGGCCAGCACCTTCGCGTAGCGGCCGCGGCTGTCGCTCACAGGCGGTTGGCCTCGTCGCGCAGCTGCGCGGCGGCGCGCGACAAGGCGTCGCGCCGGCCCTTCCACCACGCCTCGTCGGCGGCCAGCGCCGCCCGCGACGCGCCGATCGCTTCCGCGGTCCGCTCCGGGGCCGGGCCGCCCAGCGTGCGGCGGATCTCGACGAAGTAGCGCGGGCTGAGCACCTGCTCCACTTTGGCCTGGTCGTAGATGATCGGCGAGCCGAGCACGGCGGTCGAGGCCGCGGCCAGCAGGTCCGACACCGGCGTGGCCGGCGCGTCGTTGCGGCCGCGGATCACCGCGCCGGCGATCTTGTGGGCGGTCACGAACGGCAGCCCGTGATCGCGGGCCAGGGTGTCGGCCAGTTCGGTGATCGTCGTGCCGCCTTCGCCGGCCCGGGCGGCCAGCCGCTCGACGTTGAACTGCGCGTCCTTGAGTGCCGCGGCGACCAGCGTGACCATGCGGGTGCCGTCGCGGAACATCGACGCCACCAGCGGCTGCAGGTCGTCCTCGGTGTCGACGATGTCGCCGAACGGCGTGTTGTGCACCGTGGTGAGGATGGCCTGCGCCTGGCCGACCGCCTTGCTGCCGATGGCGCGGGCGTGCTCGAGCGCCACCGGGTTGCGCTTCTGCGGCATGATGCTGCTCGACTGCACGAAGCCGTCGGCGAGCCGCAGGTAGCCGAACTCCATCGTGCCCCACAGCAGCAGGTCCTGCACGACGCGGCCGAGTCCGGCCACGGTGATGGCCGTCGCCGACACGCTTTCGAGCAGGTAGTCCACCGTGGCGATGCTGCCGTAGGTGTTGCCGGTCGGGCCATCGAAGCCGAGCAGCTCGCTGGTGCGGTGGCGGTCGATCGGGAAGCCGGTGCCGGTGATGGCGCAGGCGCCGAGCGGGTTCTGGTTGGTGGAGCGGTAGGCCGCTTCGAGACGCTTGGCGTCGCGCTCCAGCTGCTCGATCACGCCGAGCAGGTAGTGCGCGATGGTCGACACCTGCGCCGGCTGGGTGTGGGTGTGCGCGCCGTAGATGGTCTGGGTGTGCTGGGCGGCGAGGTCGAGCAGCGCGCGGCGCAGCGTGAGCGTGGCCTCGGCCAGCCCGCTGATGAACTCGCGCTGGCGGATCCGGTACATCGTCATGTCGATGTCGTTCCGGCTCCGCGCCGTGTGCAGCCGGCCGGCCACCTGCTCGCCGGCGCCCTGGGCGATCAGCCGCTCCAGGTAGAAAAAGAGGTCCTCGCAGGCCGGGTCGAACTCCACCTCGCGGACCGCGTCGATCGAGATGCCGTCGAGGGCGTGGCGCAGCGTGCGGGCGTCGTCGCGCGAGATGATGCGCCGCTCGGTGAGCATCACCAGGTGCGCGTAGTGAATCGACATCAACGGCGCGAGGAGCAGGGTCTTCGCGTCTTCGAAGTTGTCGTTGAGGACGTTGGAGACGTATTCGGGGGCGAACCGCATCTATTGGCAGTATAGCCGCCGGCCCCGGGGTCAGGGTCGGGGCACCCGGTCGGCGAGCCGCCCGGTCGCCGCCTCCACCGTGACCAGCGCCTTCTGATAGTCGGCCAGGGCCCGGGCTTCGCGCGCGGCTGCATCGGCGGTGGCGAGCTCGCGCAGGTTGACCAGGAACTGCGTCGAGTCGCCGAGCGCGAAGCGATCGCGTTCGAGGCCCTCCAGCTCGCGGGTCACGGCCACCTCCTGGCGCACCACGTCGAGGATCGCCCGCGACGCCGCCAGCGCACTCAGCGCATCCTGGACGTCGGCGCGGATCGAGTCCTCGGCCCAGCGCAGGTCCTGGTCGAGCACGGCCAGCTTGGCGCGGGCCTGCACCACCTTGCCGGTCGCGGCGCGGCGCTGCAGCGGCAGCGAGAAGTGCAGCCCGGTCTCGAGCCCCGCACCGGCCCGGCTCGCGGTGCCGGCGCCGGCATCGCGCGATGCCTCGGTCGTCCAGGTGAGCGACGGCAGCGTGGTGTTCTCGGCGAGCTGCAGTTCCACCTCCTGCTGACGCCGCTTGGCGCGCAGGGCCGCCAGCTCGGGCCGCGCGGCCAGCGCGGCGGCGACCTCGGCCGCTTCGTCGGGCGGAGGCTGCGGCGCCGGCACCGGCAGGTCGGGCACCCGATCGAGGGACGGACGCTGCGGCGTCCCATCCAGGCCGCGCAGGAACAGCGAGACGTCGATGGCGAGCAGCTGCAGCTGCCGCTCGGCGGCGGCCAGCGCCGAACGGCGCTGGAAGATGGCGCGCAGGTTGTCGGTGCGTTCGACCGGCGCGATCTGACCGAGGGCCGCGGCGTCGACCAACTGCTGGTCGCGGGCTTCGGCCAGGTCGAGCAGGGCCCGCGCGATGCGCACCTGCTGGCCGGCCGCCGCCCAGTCCCAATAGACCGTCAACGCGTCCTTGAAGTAGCTCAGGCGCGCCTTGTCGAGACCGCGTTCGGCGACCTCGACGCCCAGGTCGGTGACACGCCGGGCCGCGCGCCGATCGTCGATCGCCCGCGACTTCAGCAGCGGCAGCTCGAAGCCGCCGCTCCATTCACCGGACGACAGCGTCGCCGCCTTGCCGTCATAGGGCGCGAAGCTGCCGCGGCCGACCCGATAGCCGCCGAACACCGTCAGCCCGAGCGGCGCCAGGGGCTGCTCGAGGTAGGCGGCGGCGCGCTCGTTGTCGTAGAACCCGCGGGTGGTCCGCGCCGATCCGCCGAGCGCCAGATCGAAAGCGCCGCGCGCCTCCCGGGCTTCGCCTTCGGCGACGCGGACCGTCTGGCGGGCCTGCTCGAGCAGCGGCAGGGCGCGATCGACCGCCCGCAGCAGTTCGTCGGGCGACAGCGGGGTCTGCGCCGCGGCTGACGTGGCGACGATCGGCGCGGCCAGGAGCCAGAGCCAGCGCCGCGCGGTCATCTGCCGCCGTCCTTGCCGTCGGTGGCCGCGCCGGCGGCGGCGCCGCTCTCGGCCACCACCGGGTCGAACGCCGAAGCCGCCGGCTCGTCGGGCGCGATCACCGGCGGGAAGCCGTTGAACTGGCGCCACAGCTCGAAGCCGATGGGCACGACGTTGAGCAGCACCCAGCCGTTGGCGCGCACGCCCTGGCGGAGGAAACGGCGTGACGGCCACGGCGTGTCGGCCGGGTCGGGTTCGACCAGGACGCGGAACCGGCCGCGGCCGTTGTCGGCGGGATCGACCAGGCGGACGCGGCCGCCGAAGGTGCCGACGGCGATCGACGGCCAGCCCGAGAACTGCAGCGCCGGCCACCCTTCGAACTGCAGGCGCACTTCGGCGCCCGGCATGATCATCGGCATGTCGTTGCCGTCGACCCACAGCTCGACGACATCCTGACGCGAGGCCGGCACGATCACGGCCAGCGGCGCTCCGGCCTTGAGCAGTTCGCCGCTCTGCCGGGCCAGGACGCGGAGCACGGTGCCATCCACCGGGGCGAGCACCTGCTGGGTCTGCTGGCGGGCCAGCCGCACGTCCATCTTGGCCAGTTCGGCCCGCGCCTTGGCGACGTCGCTGCGGCCCGACGCGACGGCGGCGCGGGCCTCGTCGATGCGGGCCCGGGCGTCGGCGCGCGTCCGCAGCAGCTCGGCGCGCATCGACGCCGCCTCGCTGCGCGCGGCGTTCAGCGTCGCCACGCTGCGGTCGACGTCGGCGTTGCGGGTGGCGGTCTCCAGCTCCGCCAACTCGACCGCCCGGGTCGAGGTCAGCCCCTTGTCGGCCAGCGCGCGCTGGCGCTCGAGGTTCAAGTCGGCGGTGACCTTGGCGGCCCGCGCGGCGGTCAACCCCTGCTCGGCCGCGGTGACGCGTTCGCGGGCCATCTGCTCGCGCAGCTCGGCGGCCGCGACGCTGGTGGTCAGCGTCTCGTCGAGGCCGGCGATGCGATCGGTGAGCGAGGCGACGCGGGCATCGCCCAGCTCGATGGTGCCGACGATCTGCGTGCGCTCGTCGCGCATGCGCTCGAGGATCGCCGGGTCGTTGTCGGTGAGGTCGACGATCGGATCGCCCTTCTTCACCACGGCGCCTTCGACGACGTGCCAGGCGACGATGCGGCCGTCGAGCGGCGCCTCGATCTGCTGCAGACGCTCCTCGGGATGGAAGGCGATGACCCGACCGGCGCCGAGGATGGTCTGGCGCCAGGGGGTCAGCACCAGCGCGAGCACGAGCACGACCAGCAGGAGGACCAGCAGCCGCGCCAGCACGCGGGCGGCGCGCGGCACCTGGACGCTGTGCAGCGCCAGGCGGTCGTCCATGCGCCACGGCGATTGCGAGCCGGTCACGACCGGGCCTCCGCCGCGTTCTCGCGGACTTCGCCGTCGGTGAGGGTGACCACGCGGGTGCAGCGCGCCAGGACGGCCGGGCGATCGGAGATGCACACCAGCGTCCACGGCGCGTCGGCGGCGAAGAGGACGGCGCTCAGCTGCTCCTGCTCGTCGACGCGGTCGATCTGGTCGAGGATGCCGTCGAGCACCAGCAGCCGGGGCCGGCCGACGACGGCGCGCGCGATCATCAGGCGGCACGCCTGCCGGAACGACAGCGGCCGGCCGTGGGGCAGCAGTTCGGTGTCGAGCCCGGCGGGCAGGCGCTGCAGCTCCTCCAGCAGCCCGACCGCGGAGAGCGCGGCGGTGACGTCGGCGTAGGACAGGTGGTCGCGGCCGAGCCGGACGTTGTCGATGACGCTGCCGGGGAACAGCTCGACGCCGCGGACCAGCGCCATCTGTTCGCGCATCGTCGGCAGCGGCACCTGGCGCAGGTCGACGCCGTCGATGCGCACCGATCCGGCCTGCGGCATCCGCAGGCCGAACAGGACGTCGGCGAGGGTGCTCTTGCCCGAGCCGTTGGGCCCGGTCACGCCGATGCGCTCGCCGGAGTCGACGTGCCAGTGCCGCAGCTGCAGCGCCGGGCCGTCGCCGTCTTCGTAGCCGACCTCGATGTCGCGCAGGTCGAGGGCCATCGGCCCGGTGGCGTCGAGCGTCGACTCGCCGCCGCTGCGTTCGAGCGGCAGATCGATCAGGCCGCCGAGCTTGTCGATGGCGGCACAGAGGTCGTAGTAGACCTCCAGCTGTTTCCCGAACTTGGTGAACGCGCTCAGCATCCCGGCGACGATCAGTTCGCTGGCGACCAGCTGGCCAAGGGTGAGCTGGCGGCTGATCACCAGCCAGCCGCCGATGCCGAGCAGCACCGAGCTGGCCACCGCCTTGAGGGCGAAGGAGCTGACCGTCTGCCGGATCAGGATGGCGAAGTGCTGGGCGCGGTACCCCAGGTAGCTCTCGAGCAGCCGCTGCGAGCGCCGGACCGCGTACTCGGCGCCGCCGGCCGACTTGAACGTGACCAGCTGGGCGGCGAGCTGCTCGAGCCAGGCCTCGAACGCGTGCTTGGCCTTCGACTCCTTGATCGCGGTGGTGACGGCACCGCGGCCCTGCACGAAGACGATGCCGGCCATGGCGACGATCAGCAGCAGATCGAAGGCCAGCAGCCACGGGTGGTAGACCGCCAGCAGCAGCATGCCGATGGCCGTCTGCATCACGATGCTCAAGCCGTCGATCAGCAGCAGCGCCGCCGACTTCTGCACCGTGACGGTGTCGAAGAAGCGGTTGACCAGTTCGGGGCCGTGGTGACGGTCGAAGGCATCGACGCGGACCCGCAGCAGCCGCCAGGTCACGTCGGTGGCGACGCGGGCGAAGATGCTGCGCTGGACGATCTCGACTACCGTGGCCCGCATCGCGTTCATCGCCGTGTTGAAGCCGAGCGCGACGAACACGAACACGGTCAGCACGACCAGCGGCTGCAGGACGTTGCCGAAGGCGATGGTGTTGACCAGCGACTGGACGGCGACCGGCACGGCCAGCGACAGCAGCGCGATGACCACCGAGTAGATCGCCGCGACCCACAGCGTGCGCCGCTCGCCGTGGAGCAAGGCGCGCAGGCGCCGGAACGGCGTGTTCGGCCTGTCGCCGCGCGAGCGCAGGGCCGACAGCGGCGCGGCCGGTTCGGCGAGGATCCAGTCGACGACGGCGTCGTCGGCCTCGACCCCCAGCCACTGGCGCAGGCTGCGCTTCGACCAGCGGCCGGGCTGCGTGTGGGCGCCGGGCACGGCCACCTCCACCCCGCCCCGCGCGGCCCGGAACACCGCCAGGCCCTCCAGCCGGCCGTCGGCGTTCTCGCGCAGCGCCAGCCACGGGTAGGCGGGATCGGCGTCGCGGACGACGTCATCGAGTGAGCGGCGCACGACCGCGGTGGCGATGCCGGCCTCCGCGGTCAGCATTCGGACCGCGGTACGGGCGTCGACGGCGGCGCCGGCGCCGCTGAGGCGGCGGGCGGCGGCGTCGAGCTGGGCCGGCTCGGCCTCGACCTCGTGCACCCCGGCGAGGAACTCGACGATCGCCCGCACCCCCGCCACATCCGGGCGGCGGGTACGGGCGGCGACAGCGGTCGACATGTCACTCATGATACACGAAACAAAAGTCGCGTATCGTGAGACGCGATTTTGATGTACTGTGTTCCCGATGGCTGGCCAGGAACCCGGCGCCACCCGGTGGACCTTCCTCACCAATCACGGCCACGTGCTGCTCTGCCTCGCCCGGACGCCGGAGCTTCGACTGCGCGATGTGGCGGCGATGGTCGGGGTGACCGAGCGCGCGGTGCAGCGCATCGTCGCCGACCTCGAGGATGCCGGCTATCTCACCCGCCGCAAGCACGGCCGCCAGAACGAATACGAGATCGACGCCGAGCAGCCGCTGCGCCACCCGATCGAGGCCCATCAGAAGGTGAAGGCGATTCTCGACCTCGCCGAGCCGGCGCGGGCCGCCGCCCGGCCGTCACCACCCGCGCCGCGCCGCCGCCGCCGCGGCTGACCCCGAGCACGCCGCGATTCGCGCGTATACTGCGCGCGTTCGCCGGGCAGCCGGCGCGGAGGGTCGTATGCGCAGAATGACGCGGCTGGTCGGCGTGGTGCTCGTCGCCGTGACGACGACGGGCGTGGTGCCTGGAGGCGCGGCCGCGCAGCGCGCCGCCGCCGACACGCTGGCGGTGCCGGGTCTGACCCAGCCGGTGGAGGTGATTCGCGACCGCTGGGGACTCAACCACGTCTACGCGCAGAACGAGGCCGACCTGTTCCTGGCGCAGGGCTACCTGGCGGCGAAGGACCGCCTGTTCCAGTTCGAGGTCTGGCGCCGCCGCGCCACCGGCACCGTCGCCGAGATCCTCGGCCCGCGCGAGCTCACCCGCGACATCGGCACCCGCCTGCACATGTACCGCGGCGACATGGATGCCGAGCTGGCCCACTACCACCCGCGCGGCAAGGCCATCGTCGAGGCCTACGTGCGCGGCGTGAACGCCTACGTGGACGAGGCGATGCGCGACCCGGCGGCGCTGCCGATCGAGTTCAGGATGCTCGGCATCACGCCCGGCAAGTGGACGCCGCAGGTGGTGATCTCGCGTCACCAGGCGCTGACCTCCAACGTGCCCAACGAGGCGACGCACGTGCGCGCCATCGGCGCGCTGGGCAGCGCCGCGAAGCTGCGCGAGCTGCTCAATATCGAAGGCGGCGAGCCGACGCTGGCGCTCGACCCGCTGATCGACCCGAAGACGTTCCCGGCCGACGTGCTGAAGGTCTACAACGCGTTCCGCGATCCGATCGACTTCGCGCCGGGCGACGTCGCCGCGGCGTTCCGCGCCCCGGCCCGGGCCGCCGCGGCCCTGGGCGCCGAAGCCGAGGCGGCGAAGGCGGCGGTGGCGTCGGCCGCGCCGGTGTCGCGGATCGTCGACACCGACATCGGCTCGAACAACTGGGTGATCAGCGGCGCGCTCACGCAGAGCACGCATCCGATCATGGCCAACGACCCGCACCGCGTCATCGAGGCGCCGTCGCTGCGCTACTGGGTGCACCT
>CAYUAX010000019.1:0-39189 GCA_964442845.1 uncultured Bifidobacteriaceae bacterium
GTGGAAGTTGCCGAGGTCGAGCTTCTCGTCGGGCGCGTGGGCGTTCTCGTCGGGCAGGCCGACGCCGAACAGCACGCACGGCAGGCCCAGTTCCTCCTGGAACGTCGCCACCACCGGAATCGATCCGCCTTCGCGGTTGAAGACCGGCTTCTTGCCGAAGCCGCGCTCGATGGCCCGGCCGGCCGCCTGCACGAACTGGTTGTCGAAGGCGGTCATCCACGGCTTGCCGCCGTGCATGCGCGTCAGCGTCAGGGTGACCGACTTCGACATCACCTTCTTCACGTAGGCCTCGAACAGGTCGCCGATCTTCTGCGGGTCCTGATTGGGCACGAGGCGCATGCTCACCTTGGCCATCGCCACGGCCGGCAGCACCGTCTTGGCGCCCTCGCCGGTGAAGCCCGACAGCAGGCCGTTCACTTCGAAGGTCGGCCGCGCCCACACGCGTTCCAGCGTGGTGTAGCCGCTCTCGCCGAACAGCTTCGGCGCGCCCAGCTCCATCCGGTACTTGCGCTCGTTGAAGGGCAGCTTCGCGAACTCCTGCCGCTCCTCGTCGCGCAGCGGCACGACGTCGTCGTAGAAGCCGGGAATCTTGATGCGCCCGCCCTTGTCCTTCATCTGCGCCAGCGCCTGGGCCAGCGCCATGGCGGGGTTGACGACGGCGCCGCCGAACGAGCCCGAGTGCAGGTCCGACTTGCTGCCGCGGACGTCGATCTGGAAATAGGCCAGGCCGCGCAGGCCGTAGCAGATCGACGGGATGCCGCGGTCGAACATCGGGGAGTCGCTGATGACGACGACGTCGGCGGCCAGCATCGGCTTGTTGGCCTTGATGAAGGCGTCGAGGTTGGCGCTGCCGACCTCTTCCTCGCCCTCGAGCAGCACCTTGATGTTGACCGGCAGGCGGCCGGTCTGCGACAGGGTGGCTTCGATGGCCTTGAGGTGCATGAACACCTGGCCTTTGTCGTCCACGGCGCCGCGGGCGTAGAGCTCGCCGTCGCGGACCGTGGCCTCGAACGGCGGCGACGTCCACAGCTCCACCGGATCGACCGGCTGCACGTCGTAGTGGCCGTAGAAAAGGATGGTCGGGGCGCCGGGCGCGTCGAGCCATTCGGCGTAGACCACCGGATGGCCCGGCGTGTCCATCAGCCGGGCATTCTTCATGCCGATGCGGCTCAGCTCGGCGGCGGTCCACTCGGCGCAGCGGCGCACGTCGGCGGCGTGCGCGGGCAACGCCGAGATGCTCGGGATCGCCAGGTACTCCTTGAGCTGCTCGACGTAGCGATCGCGGTTGACGTTGATGAAATCGACAATCTTGTCCATGGTCTCCGGCCCCGTGAGGCGATGCGCGACCGCCCGGAACCAATTCACTGTACCACTGAGCCCCGGCGACTGTTCAGCGCCGTCGCCACCGATCGCCGGCGCCCTCGACCAGGCCCTCGGCTTCGAGCTTGACGAGGTGGGCGAGCACGCTGTCGTGCGCTTGCGCGACGAGCGCCGGCGAGAGGCCGACGTAGATGCGGGCGGCGATCGCCTCGACGGTATCGGCGCCGGCGGCGAGGGCCTCGAGCACCTGCTCCTCGCGCTGGCGCCGGTGCACGACGTAATGATCGATGAGGGCCAGCGGATCCTCGATGACCGGACCGTGCGCCGGCAGCGCTCGGGCCGGCTGCAGTGCGGCGACGCGGGACAGCGACGCGAGGTAGTCGGCGAGCGACCCGCCGTGCGACGCCGGGATCACCACCGTGCTGCCCTGCACCAGCAGGTCGCCGGTGAAGACCGTGCGCGACGCGCCGTGCCAGAACGCCACGTGATCGGGCGAGTGACCCGGTGTGTGGACGACCTCGAGCGGTCCATCGCCCGTCTCGATGCGGGCGCCGTCGGCCAGCGTCTTCCAGGGCACCGAGACGGCGGCGTCGCGCTCGGGCCACGGCCACTTGGCGAACCGCGCCGCCGGCCACCTCGCGCCAATCGCCGGGGCGCCGGCGGCGTGGTCGGGGTGGACGTGCGTGACCAGCACCAGCGCCGGGCCGGACGGTGCCAGCGCAGCCAGCGCCTCGAGGTGCTCGGCGTGGCCGACGCCGGCATCGACCAGCACCGGGTGCTCTCCGGGCAGCAGCCAGGTCCAGTTGCCGCTGCCGGTCATGGGCCCCGGGTTGGCGGCGTGCAAGGGAACGGCGATCACGGGTCTCGACCTATCATCGCCTGGGGCGCGCGCCGCTCGGCGGTGTCTCCTCGGCTATGCCGTCCGCTTCCGTGTTCAGGTCGTGGTGCGTCGCCGTCGTGCTCGGCGCCGGGGCGGCAGCCGACGCCCAGCCCGACGTCCAGGCGGCGCTGTCCCGGCTGGGCAACTACGTCGAGGCGTGGGAACGCGACCTCGGCTCGGTCGTCGCCGACGAGCACTACGAGCAGGCGGTGTCGCGTCGGCCGCGGTCGGAACTGAGCCGTGAGCGGCTGGTGCCGGCACACCAGACGCGGCGGCTCGTCGCGGAGTTCACCCTGATCAGGCTCGACGACGGCCCCACGGACTGGATCGGGTTCCGCCACGTGACGCGCGTGGACGACGTGTCGGTGCAGTCGCCGGGGCCGTCGCTGCAGGCGTTGCTGCGCGATCCGCAGCTCTCGTGGCGGGAGCGCTGGGAACGGGTGCGCGATTTGAGTGCGGCGCACAACATCGGCGCCATCGCCCGGACCATCAACCTGCCGACGTTCGCCCTCAACGCGCTGCGTCCGGGCATGCAGGCTCGCTTCAGGTTCTCGGCCTGGCGCAACGAGACGATCGACGGCGCGACGTGGCGCGTGTTCGAGTTCCGCGAACAGGCCCGGCCGACCCTCGTCTCCGGACTCGGCGGCCGCGACGTGCCGCTGCGCGGCCAGGTCTGGTTCGATGAGATGAGCGGGCGGGTACGCCGCACCAGCCTCGAAATCCGCGACTACATCGTCCCGACCAGCAATGGCGACGGCAGCCGCGACCGCGACCAGGAGCTCACGTCGCGGATCGAGGTGAACTTCAGGCCCGACGACGGCGTCGGCGCCTGGGTGCCAGCCGAGATGCGCGAACGCTACGACAACTCGTGGGGCGAGTTGACGACCGGGCACGCCACCTACGGCAACTACCGGCGCTTCCAGACGTCGGTCAGGCTCGTCCGGCCAGGCGCCTGACGGGCGCCGTGCGGCGCCAGCGTCCAGCGGCGCGTCGCTTCATCGTTCCTGGCGGGCCAGCGCGGCGAACGCCGCGTAGAAGATTTCGTCCGGCAGCCGCCGGGCGAAGAGCTGGTGTGCGGCATCCGGGCCTCCTCTCGGGGCATGGGTCCCTGACAATCGGAGGGATTTTCAGATCATCGGCCGATCGCGAACCTGCGAACCGGCGTCGCCGCCGTCTTCCAGACAAGACTGCTACGATTGCCTCATGACCGAGGCGGAGCTCCACGCGCACCTGAAGGCCCACGTGACGAGCTTGAAGCACACCGGCGAACTGCTCGACGCCGAGCGCCGCCGGCGGGTGCGGCGGGCCGATACCGCCGAGTCTCTGCGCCGCTTGAACTCCCTGTTCGACTCGGCCGTCCACCTGCATCGGCCGTCGGCGACGTCGGGGCTGGTCCGTTTCTACGAGATTCTCGCGAAGAGCCGTCGCTGAACGTTAGATGCCTCCGGACGAGCTCTCCAACGACGTGCTCGATACCGCCCTGAAGCTGCAGGCCTTCTGCCGCGGGCAGGGCTGGCGGTTCTGCTTCATCGGTGGCCTCGCCGTACAGAAATGGAGCGAGCCGCGCGTGACCGACGACGTGGACCTGACGCTCTTCACAGGGTTCGGCACCGAGGCGCCTTTCGTGGACGCGCTGCTGGCGCTCGACTGGCTCGAGCCGCGAATCGAGAACGCCCGTGAGTTCGCGCTCACCCGCCGCGTGCTGCTGCTGCAGACGAGCGGGGGAGTCGGCATCGACGTGGCGCTCGGCGCCTTCGCCTTCGAGGACGAGGCGGTTCGACGCGGCAGGGAGATCGCGCTCCTGCCCGGGCGTGCCCTGCAGCTCTGCACAGCCGAAGATCTCATCGTGTTCAAAGCGTTCGCCGCCCGGCCGCAGGACTGGCGAGACATCGAGATGACCATCGTGCGCCAGGGGGACCAGGCGCTCGACTGGTCCTACGTCCACCGACAGCTGCGCCCCTTGCTCGAGCTCAAGGAGGCGCCGGAACTGCTCGACCAGCTCGATGGGCTCCGCGATCGTCTCAGACGCGCTCAGGCCGAGGGCGGGTGAGGGGTCGGCGGCGGAGTTGCCGTTCGCGCAGCGTCAGCCACACCGACAACGCGAGGTAGTAGACGGGAAAGAGCAGCGATAACGCCAGCCAGGGGCCATCGACGGCGGGCAGCCGCCAAATCACCACCGCCGTCAGCACCGCCCACAACGAGCCGAGCGCGATCGTCGCCGGCCGCCACGTCCGCGTCCGCGACGGGTAGACGTAGCGGATCGGGACGAACACCAAGACCACCAGTGTCGCGACGATCGCCGCGTTCAGGCTCGGGGGCAGCCGCCACGCGTAGAGATAGACCGCGACGATGTTCCAGTAGGACGGGAACCCCGTGAAGAAGTAGTCGGTCGTCGCCACCTTCGCGTCGTCGCGGCTGAAGCCGTAGCCGCTGGCCACCAGCACGGCGGTGCCGAGCCACGGCGCCAGCGCCGGCGGCAGCATCCCGGCCCGCAGCACGATCAGCACCGGCACGAACACGTAGGTCAGGTAGTCCACGACGTTGTCGAGCGTCTCGCCGCTGAACCACGGCAGCCGCTCTTTCACCCGCAGCGCCCGGGCCAGCACGCCGTCGGTGGAGTCGATGAACACCGCCAACGTGAGCCACAGGAACGCCGTACGGATGTCGCCGTCGAGCGTGGCGAGCGTCGCGGCCAGCGCCGTGCCGGCGCCCAGCGCGGTGTAGAGGTGCGCGATCCACGCCAGCGCCGGGCTCGAAGTCATGGCATCTCGAGCGGCGAGACGGCGGGGCGTCCGTCGGGGCGAAATCTGAGGACCGGGCGTTCTGCCGGACTGGCCCAGCGACAGGTCGTGCCCTCCCGGCAGCCCGGACCGAAGCGTGAGCCACGAGGGACGCACCGCTGGCTCGTCGCTCGAGTCATGTCACAGTTGAGGAGCCGCGGGGCCGCACCGACGGCTCGACGCGAATCTCGCACGGCGCTTCCCTACAACCGCCGCACCGCGTCCGGGAAGCTGTTCCACACCGGCACGCCGCAGAAGTGCGTGCCCTCGGTGCAGCGCGGCGACGCCACCTTGTTGCGCAGCACGCACGGCGGTCCGAGGAACCTCGCCAGCCGCGGATGCACCTCGCGCACCTGCGCGATCTCGTCCATCGAGGCGAGGTAGATCTCCTCCTGGGCGTTGAAGCACGTACGCAGCGTCCACTTGTGCTGCAGCGCCAGGAAGCTCCCCGACTCGACCAGCCGCAGCGCCTTGGCGTTGGGCAGCACGTAGAGCGCGTGCTCCAGCGGCACGCCGAGCTGCAGCAGCCGGTTCTTCGCCGTCCAGGCCTCGGCCATCGCCCGCTGGTAGACCTCGAAAGCACGGGCGTTCTGCCGGATCAGGCGCGGCGTCACCACGTCGGGCGCCACGGTGTCGGCGAAGGTCATCAGCGGCCGCGACGCCGGCACCATCCGATGGCGCTGGTCCTGCGAATCGGCGGTGTGGCTCAGCTTCTTCTCGAACACGTACGACGGATGGTGCAGCGCCCGCATCATCGGCGAGTGGTGCGACACGTTCAGCATGTCCACCCGGTAGAGGTTGCGGGCCGGGTTCATCACCCGGTCGATCGCCTCGTCGTCGTCCATCTCGTCCGGGCCGAGGCCGAAGGTGGCGCGCACGGCGTCGCCGACCACGCCCTCGGCGTCGGACGACCAGTCGCGCAGCCGCGACACCCGGCCGCCGAGGCGGGCGTCGAAAGCGGCGGCGAAGGCATCGCCGCTGGCCCGCGGCTTCGGGAACGACGCCTCGGGCAGCGCCTCTTCCGCCAGCGTCTCCAGCCCCACCTTCTCGAAGAACAGCGGATCGACCGCCTTCACCAGTTCGACCATCGCGCCGATGACCATCTGCGCTTCGTGGGGCGTGTCGCCGGCGTTGAGCATCCGGTGCAGACGGTGCAGCACGAGGCCTGACACCGTGTGCACCATCGAGGTGAACGCGCCCAGCGGAATCACGTAGCGGGCGGTCTCGATGGCCTTCTTCTCGGCCTCGCGCTCCACCGCCTTGTGGCGTTCGGGTGAGTTGGTCGGGCGCAGGTAGCGCAGCTCCTTCAGGATCGCCCAGGCGTCGTCCTTGAGCAGCGCCGACAACTCGGCGTAGTAGTCCCACGCCGTCAACACCGCCTGCTCGTAGACCCGCCGCGCCTCGCCGTCGAGCGGCGGCAGGAACGCCCGCGGCTCCTTCAGCTTCACGTAGCGCTGGCTGCTCTGCTCCGAGTTGTAGAACGGGTAGGCGTGCAGCACGCTCCACACGAACTGCCGCGAGATGTTCTCGAGCCCGAATTCGAAGTGGGCGTGCTGGAAGACGGTGTGGTGGCCGCCCACGAACGTGAGCGGGCCGATCGAGTCGCGCTGCTTGTCGGTGATCTCGTCGGTGCCGATGACCCGCGGTGAGTAGCAGGTGCGGGCGGCGGCGATGGCGCCGTCGTAGGGCACCGCCGGCGCGCTGCGCAGGGTGACCCGGGGCGCGTCTGTGGCCAGGCTGACGGAAGGCACGGACAAATTCTAGCGGCTAGGGGCTAGCGGCTCGCGGCTAGTTTTATCTAACGGCTAGGGGCTAGCGGCTGGGGGCTGGCGGCTCGCGGCTGGATCGGATCAGTCGAGGCGCACCAGGCCGCGGCGGGTGGCGACGCGCACGGCTTCCGTGCGGCTGGTCACGCCGAGCTTCTCGAACAGGTGGCCGAGGTGGGTCTTCACGGTGCGTTCGCTGATCGCCAGCGCGTTGGCGATCTCTTTGTTGCTGTAGCCGTCGGCCATCAGCCGCAGCGTGCCCAGCTCGCGCGGCGTCAGCTGCACCTGCGTGACCCGCTCGGCCAGCTTGGCGGCAGCGGCCGGCGCCAGGTAGGTCTTGCCGGCCAGCACGTCGTGGACGCACGCGACCAGCGCCGCGGCGTCGATGTCCTTGAGGATGTAGGCCTTGGCGCCGGCCTCGAGGGCCCGGGCGATGTCCTCGTCGGCGTCGTAGGTGGTCAACACCACCACCTTGGCCTGCGGGTCGAGGGCGCGGATGCGGCGGATCGCCTCCACGCCTTCCATCACCGGCATGCGCAGGTCCATCAGCGTCACGTCGGGACGATGGGTGCGATACGCCTCGACGGCCTGGGCGCCGTCGGCGGCCTCGGCCACCACCTGCAGATCGGCCTCGTGGTCGATGATGTTGGCGACGCCGGTGCGCAGCAGCGCGTGGTCGTCCACGACCAGCACGCGCGCCGCCGTCACGCCCGCCTCGGTGGTCGTCATCACCGCCTCACTGCGCCGACTCGATCGGCCGCGGGATCGAGAACGACGGCGGCTCCCACGCCAGCACCACCTCGGTGCCGCGCCGCGGCGCCGTGACGATGGTCAGCGACGCGCCGATGCGCTCGGCGCGTTCGCGCATGCTGGTCATCCCGAAGCCGCCGCCGCCCTTGTCGGCGGCGAAGCCGCGGCCGTCGTCGGCCACCGACAGCCGGAAGCCGACGCCGCGGACGCCCTCGGCCCGCACCGCGATGCCGCGCGCCCGCGAGTGGCGCACGGCGTTGGTCAGCGCCTCCTGGGCGATGCCGATGATCTCGCGCTCGACCCCGGCGCCGAACGCCGGCAGGTCGGCGACGGTGAGCTGCACGGGCAGGCCCGACGTCCGCTGCGCCATGCCGGTCATCCGCTCGAGCGCCGTGCCCACCGGTTCCTGGTCGGCGGCCTGCGGCCGCAGCGCCGCCACCGACCGTCGCGCCTCGATCTGGTGCGTGCGGGCCAGCTCGACCGCCGTGTCGAGGGTGGCGACCACGGCCGGCGGCAGCTCGGCGCCGCCAGCGCGCCGCGCCGCCTGCAGCTGCATCAGGATGGCGGCGAAGCCCTGCGCCAGCGTGTCGTGGATGTCGCGGGCGATGCGGTTGCGCTCCTGGAGCACCGCCTGACGGCGCACCTCCATGCGGCTCTGCTCGAGCACGCGGTGATGGTGCAGGGCCAGCGTCGCCTGGCGGGCCATCGCTTCGAGCAGGGCGCGGCGCCAGATCACCTCGCACGGCGAGCCGTCGGCGGAGGCCAGCGTCACCCAGCCGAGGTGGCGTCCCGGCAGGGCGAGCGGCGCGGCGATCAGCGAGACGATGCCGTGCTCGCGGTCGAACTGACGCACGCACTCGGGCAGCCGATCGTCGTCGCCGAGGTACTCGACGGTGTCGTCCCAGCCGGCACGGAAGGCGTGCAGGTGGCCGGCCATGCTGTCGCGCGGCAGCGCCAGCGACTGCCACTCGGGCGTCTCCGGCGTGTAGCTCGTGCCGCGCAGGTTGGCCATCCACATCTCGCAGCGTGAGTGGTCGTCGTTCAGCAGCCACACCGCGCAGGCGTGGCTTTCGGTGTCTTCGACCACCCGGGCCATGAAGGCGCGGAAGAAGCCGGCGACGTCGGGCTCGCTGACCAGCAGGTCGAGGGCGAGGCGGACCGCGTCGGCCTGGATGTGCGCCATGCACTCGGCGCGGCGGCGGTTGTCGTGCGCCGTCTGCAGCTCGGCCTGCAGCGTCTGCACGTCGGGAAGACCGTGGACGAGGCTGGTCGCCATGACCCTTTCATTATCCCGATCCGGCCGGCGGGCGCCATCGGCCATCCGGACGCCTGCCGTCTCGTCCGAACGGCCGAGGCCCGGCTGCCCATGAAGTCGCAGCGCCCGCTGGCGCCTTCGGGCGAGCCGCGACTCGGCCTTGTGCCCGATTGTGCACGGCCCCGTCGAGGCGCGATTCTCGACGTCTATGGACACCTCGACGAACCGCGCCTGGCGCGGCGCTTCCGTGTTGTTGTTGGCCCCGGTTCTCCTCGCGGTCTGGGCCTCGGGCTGCGCCCGTCCGGCGGCGCAGCAGGCGGAGCCGCCGCCCCCGGCTGTCACCGTCGCCCCGGTCGTGACCCGCGAGATCAGCGAGTGGGACGAGGTCACCGGCCGGCTGGAGGCCGTGAACGCCGTGGACATCCGGCCGCGCGTCTCGGGCCTCGTCGCCGCGGTGCCGTTCGAGGAAGGCGCGCTCGTGCGCCAGGGCCAGCTGCTCTTCCAGATCGACCCGCGGCCGTTCCAGGCCGCCGTGGATCGCCTGGCCGCCGAGCTGGCCCGCGCCCGCGCCACCGCGCAACGCACCGCCGCCGAACTGCAGCGCGCCGAGCGGCTGGCCGGCGAGAACGCGATCTCGACCGAGGAGCGCGAACGGCGGGCCGCCGCCGCCGAGGAGGCCACCGCCGCCGTCGCGTCGATGGAGGCGGGGCTGCGCGCCGCGCAGCTCGACCTCGAGTTCACGCGCGTCACCGCGCCCATCGACGGCCGCGTCGGCCGGGCCATCGTCACCGCCGGCAACCTGGTGTCGAGCGGCCCGGGCGAGGCGACGCTGCTGACCACGGTCGTGTCGCTCGATCCGATTTACGCGTCGTTCGACGCTGACGAGGCGACGTTTCTCCGCTACGGCGAACTGGCTCGCGCCGACCGGCCGGGCCGCTCGGCCCAGGCCGGCGTGCCGGTGCGGATGGCGGTGGGCAGCACCCTGGCCTTCGCGCACGAGGGCCGCATGACCTTCCTCGACAACCGCGTCGACACCTCGACCGGCACCATCCGCGGCCGGGCCGTGTTCCGCAACCGCGACCGGCAGCTCACGCCCGGACAGTTCGTGCGGCTGCGCCTGGTCGGCAGCGGCGCCGCGCCCGGCCTGCTCATCCAGGACCGCGCCGTCGGCACCGACCTCGACAAGCGCTTCGTCTACGTGGTCGGCGGCGACGACACCGTCGAGTACCGGGAGGTCGGCCTCGGGCCGATCGTCGACGGCCTGCGCGTGGTGCGCGACGGCCTCGCCGCCGGCGATCTGGTGGTCGTCAACGGCCTGCAGCGCGTGCGTCCGGGCGTCAAGGTGACCCCGACGCGCACCGCGATGGACGAGACGGCGGCGGCCCGCCACGTGTCGATCGACGCGGCCCGGTAGGCAGGCAGGCGATGCGCTTCTCGCAGTTCTTCATCACCCGGCCGATCTTCGCCGCCGTTCTCTCGTTCCTGCTGGTCGTCGCCGGCGGCCTGGCGCTGCTGCGCCTGCCGATCAGCGAATACCCGAGCGTCGCGCCGCCGACCGTCGTGGTGCGCGGCGCCTACCCCGGCGCCAACCCCAAGGTGATCGCCGAGACCGTCGCGGCGCCGCTCGAGCAGCAGCTGAACGGCGTCGAGCACATGCTCTACATGTTCTCGCAGTCCACCGCCGACGGCCTGCTCACGCTGACCATCACGTTCGCGCTCGGCACCGACCTCGACACCGCGCAGGTGCAGGTGCAGAACCGCGTCGCCCAGGCGCTGCCGCGGCTGCCGCAGGAGGTGCAGCGCATCGGCATCACCACCGAGAAGGCGTCGCCCGACTTCATCATGGTCGTGCACCTGGTGGCGACCGACGAGCGCTACGACATGCTCTACCTGTCGAACTACGCGCACCTGCAGATCAAGGACGAGATCGCCCGCATCAACGGCGTCGGCGCCGCCCAGGTGTTCGGCGCCGGCGAGTACAGCATGCGGGTGTGGCTCGACCCCGACAAGCTGGCGGCCCGCGAGCTGACCGCCACCGACGTCGTCCGCGCCATCCGCGAGCAGAACCTGCAGGTGGCGGCCGGCGTGCTCGGCGCGCCGCCGGCGCCGACCGACACCACCTTCCAGCTGTCGATCAACGCCCAGGGCCGGCTGGTCAGCGCCGAGCAGTTCGGCGAGATCGTCGTCCGCGCCACGCCCGACGGCCGCATCACCCGCGTCCGCGACATCGGCCGGCTCGAGCTGGGCGCCAACCGCTACGCGCTGCGCAGCCTGCTCGACAACCGCCCGGCCGTGGCGATCGGCATCTCGCAGCGGCCCGGCACCAACGCGCTGCAGGCGGCGGCCGAGATCCGCGCGCTGATGCAGCGGCTGCGCGCCGACTTCCCCGACGGCGTCGACTACCGCATCGTCTACGACCCGACGGTCTACGTCCGCGACTCGATCCGCGCCGTGGTCGAGACGCTGTTCGAGGCCATCCTGCTGGTGGTCGTCGTGGTGATGGTGTTCCTGCAGACCTGGCGGGCGTCGATCATCCCGCTGATCGCCGTGCCGGTGTCGCTGGTCGGCACCTTCGCGGTGATGCTGGCGGTCGGCTTCTCGCTGAACACCTTGTCCCTGTTCGGGCTGGTGCTGGCGATCGGCATCGTCGTCGACGACGCCATCGTCGTCGTCGAGAACGTCGAGCGGCACATCGAGCTGGGCCTGTCGCCGCTCGAGGCGACGCGCCAGGCGATGGACGAGGTGTCGGGGCCGATCATCGCCATCGCGCTGGTGCTGTGCGCGGTGTTCGTGCCGACGGCGTTCATCAGCGGCCTCACCGGGCAGTTCTATCGCCAGTTCGCCCTGACCATCGCCATCTCGACGGTGATCTCGGCGTTCAACTCGCTCACCCTCAGCCCGGCGCTGGCGTCGCGGCTGCTGAAGCCGCACGGCGCGCCGCGCGACCGGGTGCAGCGCATCGCCGACCGGCTCTTTGGCTGGTTCTTCCGCGCCTTCAACCGCTTCTTCGCGCGCGCCTCGGGGGCCTACGCCGGCGGCGTGTCGCGGGTGCTGCGCGTGGCCGTGGTGGCGCTGGTCGTCTACGGCGGGCTGCTGGCCCTCACCGGCCTCGGCTTCGCCCGCATCCCGCAGGGCTTCGTGCCGTCGCAGGACAAGGACTATCTGGTGGCGTTCGCCCAGCTGCCCGACGCCGCCACGCTCGATCGCACCGAGGGCGTGATTCGCGACATGTCGGCGATCGCCCTGAAGCACCCGGGCGTCGCCCACTCGGTGGCCTTCCCGGGCCTGTCGGTGAACAACTTCGTCAACGCCTCGAACACCGGCATCGCCTTCGTGATCCTGAAGCCGGCCGACGAACGCGCCGGCCAGCCGGGCCTCGACGCCCAGTCGATCGTCATGGACCTCAACCGGCAGTTCGCCGGGCTGCAGGACGCCTTCGTCGCCATCTTCCCGCCGCCGGCGGTACAGGGGCTCGGCCAGGTCGGCGGCTTCAAGCTCTACGTCGAGGACCGCGCCACCCTGGGCTTCGAGGAGCTCTACGGCCAGGTGCAGGCGGCCTTGGCCAGCGGCCGCGGCGACCCGGCGCTGGCCGGGCTGTTCTCGAGCTTCCAGGTGAGCGTGCCGCAGATCGACGCCGC
The DNA here is from genome assembly GCA_964442845.1 of uncultured Bifidobacteriaceae bacterium. GTDB lineage: Bacteria > Acidobacteriota > Vicinamibacteria > Vicinamibacterales > UBA2999 > CAWAYR01. Next base: position 12,390 of record CAYUAX010000019.1, read on the forward strand.
CGTCGATCGCGATCGCGCCAAGACCTACGGCGTCACGCTCACCGACGTGTTCGAGACGCTGCAGGTCTACCTCGGCTCGCTCTACGTCAACGACTTCAACCAGTTCGGCCGCACCTACCAGGTGAACGTCCAGGCCGAATCGGGCTTCCGGCTCCAGGCCGAGCAGATCGCCCGGCTCAAGACCCGCAACGCCGCCGGCGAGATGGTGCCGCTCGGGTCGCTGGTCACGGTCGGCCGTGGCTACGGGCCCGACCAGGTGATGCACTACAACGGCTTCCCCGCCGCCGAGATCAACGGCGCGCCGGCGCCGGGCTTCAGCTCGGGCCAGGCCCAGGCGGCGATCGCCGCCACGCTCGAGCGGACGCTGCCGCGCGGCATGGCCTTCGAGTGGACCGAGCTGGCTTACCAGGACAGCGTCTCGGGCAACACGATGCTATTCGTGTTCCCGCTGTGCGTGCTGCTGGTCTACGTGGTGCTGGCGGCGCAGTACGAGAGCTGGACGCTGCCGCTGAGCGTGCTGCCGATCGTGCCGATGGCGATCCTGTCGGCCATCGCCGGGGTGTGGCTGGGCGGCGGCGACAACAACGTGTTCACGCAGATCAGCTTCCTGGTGCTGGCCGGGCTGGCCTGCAAGAACGCCATCCTCATCGTCGAGTTCGCGCGGCACCGCGAGGAAGAGGGCGACGACCGCTTCACCGCCATCCTCACCGCCTGCCGGATCCGCCTGCGGCCGGTGCTGATGACCTCGGTGGCGTTCATCATGGGCGTCGTGCCGCTGGTGATCTCGAGCGGCGCCGGCGCCGAGATCCGCCAGGCCATGGGCGTCGCCGTCTTCGCCGGCATGCTCGGCGTGACGGTGTTCGGCCTGTTCCTCACCCCGGTCTTCTACGCGACGGTGGGCGCGCTGGTCGCCCGCTGGTCGGCGCGCCGGGCCGCCGCGGCGGCGGCCGTTCCGGCCGTGGCGCCCGCGGAGGGGCACTGAGTCATGACACGCCTTCGTCTCGTCTGGATTCTGACGGCGTTGCTCGCCACCGGCTGCGCGTCGCTGCCGACGGCCCAGCCGCCGGCGGCGCCGGCGCGTTTGACCCAGGCCGCCGCGCCGGTCTTCACCGATCGGCCCTACGACCCGCGCTGGTGGCGCCAGTTCGACGATCCGGTGCTCGACGGCCTGATCGTCTCGGCGCTCGACGGCAACGACGACGTGCTGATGGCGGTCGCCCGCCTCGACCAGTCGCGGGCCGTCTTCGACGACGTGAAGCGCGATCGGTTCCCCGCCGTCACCGTCGGCGCCACCGGCGAGGTGCGCGAACAGGTGATTCCCGGCTTCACCGAATCGCCGCTGCGCACCGAGTCGTTCCGCGCCGGCTTCGACATGGCCTGGGAACTCGACCTGTTCGGCCGGGTGCGCGCACTGGTACGGGCTGCCAGCGCCAACGCCGAGGCGTTCGACGCCGCCCTGCAGGACGTCCGGGTCGCGGTAGCCGCCGAGGTGGCCCGCAACTACTTCGAGCTGCGCGGCCTGCAGCAGCAGCTCGCCGTGCTCGATCGCAGTCTGGCCAACCAGCGCGAAACGCTGCGCCTGACACGGGTCCGGCGCGACGCCGGCCTCGGCGAGGAGCAGGACGTCGCCAGCGCGGCGGCCCGTGTGGCCGCCATCGAGGCCGGGGTGCCGCCGGTGCGCGCCGAGATCGCCGCCCGCGAGCATCGGCTGGCGGTGTTGATTGGCGTGCGGCCGGGGACCCTCGGCGTCGATCTGGCGCCGCGCGGCTACCCCGCCCTGGCAACGACGCTGGCCCTCGGCGACGCTTCGACGTTCCTGACCCGCCGTCCCGACGTGCGCGCCGCCGAACGCCGCCTCGCGGTGGCCACGGCTCGCGAGGGCGTGGCCCAGGCCGAGCTGTATCCGCGCGTGACGCTGTCGGGCGTGCTCGGCTTCCTGGCCGGGCGCGGCAGCACCTTCGGCACCGCCGACTCGCGGGCGTGGGCGGTGACGCCGGCGCTGAGCTGGGCCGCCTTCGACCTGGGCAGCGCCCGAGCGCGGCTGCGCGGCGCGTCGGCGGCAGCCCACGAAGCGCTCGCCGCCTACGAACAGACCGTGCTCACGGCCTTCGAAGAGACCGAGAACGCCCTGGTCACGTACCGCGAGCAGCAGCAGCGGCTGGTGCACCTCGGCGAGCAGGTGCGCGAGAGCCGGCGGGCGGCCGGCATCGCCCGGGTGCGCTACCGCGAGGGCGTCGCCGACTTCCTCGCGCTCCTCGACGCCGAGCGCACCGAGTTGCAGGCCGAGGACGCGGTGGCCCGCGCCGAGTCGTCGGTGTTCACCGCAGTGGTGGCGATCTACAAGGCGCTCGGCGGCATCCCGGCGTCGTGAGCGGTCAGCCGTCCACGCGAGCCAGCCAGCGCATCACGCCGCGGAGGAAGCGGTCGGTCTGCGTGCCGGCGGCGCCGAGCCCGTAGGGCTGGCCATCGGCGTCGGCCAGGCCGGTGAGCAGCGACGTGTCGGCCACGACGACGACGCGGCCGCGGCCGCGCGTGAAGGCCAGCGCCCGCGCCAGACCGGGCACCGGCGTGCCCGACGTCGGCGACACGCCGAGCCGCGACACGGCAACGGCCGACGGGCCGAGCCGGAGGAGCACGACGGCGTCGGCAGGACCGCTCAGCGCCGGCCCGCCGACGCTGACCACGCGGTTGAGCGCCGGCCGGTCGTCGCCGCCATCGACGATGGTGTGTTCGCCGATCAGGCCGTTCTCGCGCGAGAACACCAGACGCTCGGGCGCCCGCGGTTCCGAGTGGCCGACGTCCACGACGATCCCGTCGCTCACCTGGACACCCAGCCGCGCCGTCAGACCGCGCACGCCGCGCGCCGGCGGGCCGTCGTCGACCGCGATCAGCATCGCGCCGCCGTTCTCGACCCACTGCACCACGGTCTCCATCTCCTGCACCCACAGCGCCTCGTCGTCGAAGAACGTGAGCGGCGGCAGGCCCAGGTTGGCGATGAGGCCGCGCATGACGCCGCTCAGGCCGAGCGGGTTGGCGACGACGCCGATCCGGGCGTCGGCGAGCATCTCGGCGCGGGTCGAGTTGCCGTCGGGCAGCACGTGGTAGCCGTCGGCGCGCAGCAGCGCGGCGAAGCCGGCCAGGCCGCGCGTGGTCGTGGCGGCGTTCCAGTGGGCGTTGTCCACCAGTACCGTCGGGCCCTGGCCGGCCGCGAACGCCGGCCGGTCGAGGCGCGGCACGGCGACGACGTCGGCGGGCGGCACCGGCCAGCCCCACCAGCCGACGCCGGCGACGGCGGCCAGCGCCAGCAGCACCCGGTATCTCAGTCGCATCGGAACGGACGGCGGCCGCGGCGGCACGCCAGACGCCTCAGTCGTCCTCGTCCTTGGCGTGATAGCGCGCGTATTCGTCGAGATAGGAGAGCGAGGCGAGCGACTTCATCCGGTCGAGGAACAGCACGCCGTCGAGGTGATCGGTCTCGTGCTGGATGACGCGGGCCGGGAAGTCGGCGGCCTCGATCTCGACGACGCGCCCCTGGCGATCGAGCGCCTTGACGACGATCGCCGGCGAGCGCGGCACCCGGCCGCGCACGTCGGGGATGCTCAGGCAGCCCTCCCAGCCCTCGACGAGGCGGTCGTCGGCCGGGGTGATCACCGGGTTGATGACGACGCTCGCCTGCGCGTCGTCGCCGCCGTCGAGCATGGCCACGAACACCCGCAGCCCCTCGTGCACCTGCGGCGCCGCCAGGCCGACGCCGTTGTACTCGTGCATCGTCTCGATCATGTCGTCGAGGAACTTCTGGAAGCGCGGATCCCGGATCTCGCCGCGCTCCACGGCGCGGGCGGCGCGCCGCAGGACGGGATGCCCCATCCGGGAGACCTTGAGAATGGCCATCGGCCAAGTACAACAGACTGGCTGGCCGCTGTCCACCGTCGGCCTGATAGACTCACCGCCGCCGGCGCGGGCGCCCGCGCCAAGGAGACAAGTGATGACAGGTGCCGTCCGGTCGGTGGTGGGGTGTGTCGTCGCGGTGCTGGTCCTGGCCGATGCGGCCGCGGCCCAGGTCTATCCCGCCGCGAAAACCGGCGGCAACTACATGCACAACTACTACCTGCCGCCGGCGGCCAGCAGCACGCCGTGGTGGCCGTCGTGGGCGCCCGACGGCAAGCGCCTCGCGTTCGCGATGGACGGGTCGATCTGGACCATCGAGGTCGGCGGCACCGTGGCCAAAGAACTGGTCTACGACGCCGGCACCTATCTGTCGTCGCCCGAGTTCTCGCCCGACGGCCGCTGGCTCGCTTACACCGCCGACGACGACGGCAAGAGCATCAACTTGCGCGTGCTCAACCTCGCCACCGGCACGTCGACCGCGCTCACGACCGGCAGCCACGTGAACCACGAACCGGCGTGGTCGCCCGACGGCAAGCGGCTGGCCTACGTCTCGACCGCACCGAACGGCTGGTTCAACGTGTTCGTCATGGAGGTGACCGACGGCAAGCCCGGCGCGATCACCCAGGTGACGACCGATCACGACTTCGGCCGCGAACGGCTCTACTTCAGCCCGATCGACGTGCACATCTCGCCGGCGTGGTCGCCCGACGGCAAGGAGCTGCTGTTGGTCTCGAACCGCGGCATCCCGCTCGGCTCGGGCGGGATCTGGCGGGTGCCGGTCGGCGCCAACGTCATGGGCTCGCCGGCGGCGAAGCTGATCCACAAGGAAGAGACGCTCTACCGGACGCGGCCGCAGTGGTCGCCCGACGGCAAGCGCCTGGTCTACGCCTCGCACCTCGGCGGGCAGTTCACCGAGCTGTTCGTGCTGCCGACCACCGGCGGCGAGCCCTACAAGCTGACCTTCGGCGAGCACGACCACTTCTTGCCGCGCTGGTCGCCCGACGGCGAGTGGATCGCCTACATCTCCAACGAAGAGGGGCTGCCGCAGCTGAAGCTGCTGAAGGCGTGGGGCGGCGAGCAGAAGCGCGTCGTCATCACCGAGCGGCGCTACAGCCGGCCGATGGGCACGCTCACCGTGCGGGTGATCGACAACCAGACCGGCCAGGAAACGCCTGCCCGTGTCTACCAGACCGCCGCCGACGGCAAGCCGTACACGCCGCCCGACTCCTACGAGCGTCTGGCGACGCTGAACCGCCACCTGTTCCACACCCCGGGCCGCTACACCACGCACGCCCCGGCCGGCCGTTTCACGATCGAGGTGGCCAAGGGGTTCGAATACGAGGTGGCGCGCACGACTGTCGACGTCAAGGGCGGCGAGCACCACCAGGTGACCATCCGCCTCGATCGCATGGTCGACTTCAGGTCGCGCGGCTGGCGCTCGGGCAGCAACCACGTGCACATGAACTACGCCGGCAACCTGCACAACACGCCGGAGAACATGCTGCTGATGGCGAAGGCGGAGGACATGAACATGACCAGCCTCCAGATCGCCAACAAGGACAACCGCATCCTCGACTACCAGCACTACACGCCCGGCCAGGCGCACCATCCGGCCTCGGGCGGCGACTACCTGATGCACGTCGGCCAGGAGTACCGGCCGCCGTTCTACGGCCACATCTCGCTCTTCAACCTCAAGGAGCACCTGATCTCGCCGTTCGTGACCGGCTACGAGGGCACCGGCATCGAGAGCCTGTACCCGTCGAACACCGACATCTTCCGCTACGCGAAGCAGCAGGGCGGCATCGGCGCCTACGTGCATCCCTATTACGCCGACGGCGATCCGCTGGAGACCAACCTCGGCACCGCCAAGGGCTTCCCGGTGGACGTCGCCCTCGAGGCGCTGAGCTACCACGAGCTGTGGTCGCAGAGCGCCGGCGACGCGCCGCTGCTGGTGTGGTACCACGCCCTCAACAACGGCTTCCGCGTGCCGGTGATCGGCGGCGAGGACTCGATCTCGAGCCTGCACCGCGTCGAGCTGGCCGGCGTGTCGCGGGGCTACTTCCACATCGGCGACCAGCCGTTCTCGTGGGACTCGTGGATGAAGGCGCTGCTCGCCGGCAAGGGCTTCGTCACCAACGGCCCGCTGCTGCAGTTCGCCGCCAACGGCGCCGGCATGGGCGAAGAGGTGACGCTGGCGGCCGGCGGCGGCCGCGTGACCTTCAGCGGCACCCTCGACTCGATCGTTCCGCTCGAACGCTTCGAGGTCGTGGCCAACGGCCGGGTCGTCCACACGGTTCCGCTCACCGGCGACAAACGTCACGCCACCTTCGAGCTGCCGCTCGAGGTCAAGACCAGCGGCTGGTACTCGCTGCGGGCGATCGGCGCGGTGCGCACCTTCCCCACCGAGAACACCAAGCCGATGGCGGTGAGCAACCCGATCTACGTCACGGTCGGCGGCCAGCCGATTCGCAGCCAGGCCTCGGCCGAGTACTTCGTGAAGTGGATCGACAAGCTGACGGCGATGGCCACCGCCGACAAGGGCTGGCGCAGCGACAAGGAGAAGGCCCACGTCCTCGGCCAGTTCAAGGAAGCGCGCGACATCTACGTCGCGCGGGGTAAAGAAGCCGCGGCCGCCGGCCGGCCGTAACATCGACGCGTGAGCCAGTTCCGGTTCTGCCCCGTCTGCGGCAGCCCGCTCGCGCCGCGTGTGCTGAAGGCCGGCGAGCCGATGCGGCTGGTCTGCACCGGCGCGACCTGCGGCTTCGTGTTCTACCTCGATCCCAAGCTGGCCGTCGGCACGATCATCGCCATGCCCGACGGCCGCATCGTGCTGGTGAAGCGGGCCATCGAACCCGGCTACGGGCTGTGGGTGTTCCCCGGCGGCTACGTCGATCGCGGCGAGGACGTGCGGCTGGCCGCCGTGCGTGAGGCGCGCGAGGAAGCCGGCATCGACGTCGCCCTCGGCGACCTCGTCGGCATCTACTCGTATCCCGGCAGCACGCCGGTCGTGATCGTCTACCGGGCGGCGTGGCGCGGCGGCGAGCTGACGCTGGACGACGAGAACTCGGAGATCCGCGCGTTCACGGCCGACGCCATCCCGTGGGACGAGCTGGCGTTTCGCAGCACGCGCGAAGCCCTGCGCGATTACTTCGACGCGTAGGGACCGACGGTCGGCTTGCCCTGGGTGTTGGCCAGCGCGCCCAGCTCGGCGGCGGCGCCGCGGGCGATGAGCGCGGTCTCGCTGGCGTTCTGGAAGCAGGTGAAGTCGGGGCGGTCGCGCCACGCGAACGGACCGCACAGCCGCACGTTGGCGGCCAGCGCCGCGTCGTGCACGATGTTGATCGCCCGTTCGTAGTCGGGGTCGCCCTGGCGGTAGCCGGTGAAGTTGGCCAAGTCGCCGCTGGCGGCGAAGATCGCCGACACGCCCGGCACCTTGGCGATGCCTTCGACGTTCTTCAGGCCCTCGAGCGTTTCGATCATCAGAATCAGGACGATGTTGTCGTTGACGGTCTGGCGGTAGCCGCCGGGCACGCCGCCCCACATCGCCGCGTCGAAGGCCTGGCCGCCGCCGTTGCTGCGCCGGCCCATCGGCGGGAAATAGGTCCACTCGACGACCTCGCGGGCCTCTTCCACGGTGTCGACGGTGGGCACCACGAGCACGAGGGCGCCGGCGTCGAGGGCGTGCTGGATCTCGCGCTCGTCGGTGTAGGCGATGCGCACGCCGGGCACCGCCTTGGCCTGCGGACAGGTGCGCCACATCCGCGCCGTGGCCTGCCAGTCGCGCTGGTCGTGCTGCATCTCGGTCCAGATGAAGTCGTAGCCGGCGTTGGCCATCGCGCAGTAGACGCTCGGGTCGGTGGAGCCGAACAGCGTGGCGCCGGTGACCTTGCCGCCCTGCTGCATCTTGACCTTCACCGGGTTCCAGATCTGGACGCCCTTGGGCGAGTTGAACGCCGGGCCGTACTTCCAGGTGGCGGCGTCGAAGCGCCCCTGGTTGACGGCGCCGGCCGGCGCGCTCTCGCGGGCGCGGCTGTCGGTGCCGGCCGGTGCGGCCAGCGGGAAGCTGGACGTCCCGGCGTCGCGGTTGCCGGCGTACGGGTCGGCGCCAGGCGCCGGCGTCGGCGCCGGTGGACGCGGCTGCGGCTGCGCCGGCTGGGATTGCGACTGGGCCACGAGCACCGACGCCACCACCGCGGCCGCACCCACGAGCACCGTCATCCGCTTGGTCATCTGTTCCTCCCGACGGCCTGGTCCCGCCGCCTGCGACCGCGAATGGTAGCAGCCCCGGCCGTCCGGCCCAACGCGATTCGCGGCCGTCAGCGCGCGGCGACGACCTCGGCCGCGGCCGGCACGACGTGCAGGAGCCGAGCCCCCGGCACCTCGGCGACGACCTCGGCGCGCAGGCCCTCGCGGGCCAGCTGGCGCGGCACGAGCTGGTGGGTGGCGCCGAATCCCGGCATGTCTTTCAGCACGTCGACGACGACGAGACGGCGGTGCTCGCGCGCGGCGCGCTCGACGAGCGGTGCCAGTTCGAACGCCGCCGGGGCGCCGGTGTAGGTGCCGGTCGGACGCGCGCCGCGTATCACCACGAAGCGCTCGCGGTAGAACGGGTCGAGCGCCAGCCAGGCATCGATGCGCCCCGCCGCCATCAGCGTCCCCAGCTCGTCGTGGCCGGCGACGAGGTCGTCGGATTAGAGCTCGGGGGCCAGCGCATTGAGCACGGCGGTCGGGCGATTGGCCACGGCGCGTGCGCTCGATGGCGGCACGCCGCCCCAGCTCTCGAGGACGAGGACGACGGCCGCCAGCGCGCCGAGCGCCGCCACCACCGGCCGCACCGGCCGGGCCGTGGCGCCGAACAGCCCGGCGCCGTCCACCGCGACGGCGGCGAGCAGGAACGTCACCGGCAGCAGCAGGTAGCGCGCGGTGATGCCCGACTCGATCACGCCGAACCACAGCACCCAGCCGATCCACAGCGCGTGCAGGGCGCGTTGCCCCGGATGCCAGGGGCCGCCGAGCCCGGCCGCGCGGGCCAGCAGCAGGAGCAGCGCCGCCGCCAGGGCCAGCGGCGTCTCGCGTTGCAGGTGCGCCAGCATGTCGAGCGGGTAGACGGCGCCGTCGACGACGACGCGGACCGCGGCGGCGCCGGGCGCCTCGCCGGCGGCGACGAGCGCCACCGTCCAGAACGCCGCCCCGGCGAGCAGCACGGCGAGCGCCGTCGGCACCAGCCGTCTGGCCGCCTGGGGAACGAGCGGCAGCGCGGCCAGCACCGCCACCGGGGCCAGGGCGATCTGGCCGAGCGCGGCCGCCACGCCGCCGGCCCCGATCAGCGCCGCACCGGCGACGTCCACCCGGGCCCGCAGCGCCGCCAGCGCCAGCGCCGCGGCCGCGCCGAGCGCCGCCGCGGCCGGCAGCGCCGCGACCAGGCCGAGCGGCGGCCGCTCGAAGAGGTTCAGCACCTGCCAGACGAAGAAGCGCCGCACCATCACGTCGCCGTTCGAGGGCGGCGCCAGCGCGTGCACGGCCAGGATAGCCGCCTGACCCGCCGCCAGCCCGGCGCCGATGGCGACGGCGCGGGCGATCCAGCCGCGCCGCTCACCGCCGCGCGTGACGAGGGCGATCACGACGGGTACGGCGACCAGCGTGAAGGCGAGCTCGTGCGTCCAGCGGGTCGCCCCGGCGACCAGCGCGAGCGCCGCCAACGCCCGCCAGGATGTCGACAGGCGCGTCGCCAGCGCCAGCACGGCGAGGTAGCCGAGCAGGAACGGCGCGTAGAACCGCGCCGTCGTCGCCGACACCCAGAACGGCAGCGAGGCGCCGGCGAGCAGCACCGCCAGCGTCGCGGCGAGCGGGGAGGCGACGCGCCGCACCTCGATGAACAGCACCCAGAGCGCCGCCGCCGAGGCCCCCAGGCTCAGCCAACGGGCCGCCGGCAGCGCGCCGCCGGCGCCGCCCACCGCGGCCGAGGCGTAGGAGTAAAGGAGCCCGCGATCGTAGAGCAGCCCCGAGGGCAGCAGCGGCAGGCCGTCGGCGTGGATGCCGCGGACGGCGAAGGCCGTGAACTCCTCGTCGGGCGAATAGCCGGGCCGCGCGAGATCGGGGACGGCCAGCGCCGCCACGACCAGCCCGGCGGCGGCGAGCCAGCGGCCCACTAGTCGGAGAGGCCTTCGGCCTTGCGTTCTTCGAGGGTGATGGTGCCGGCGGCGGCGAGGCGCGCGGCGTCGAGGCCGATCACCGGGCCGAGCGTGCCGGCGAACGTCGCGACCACCGCTGCGGTGCCGTTCACCCGCAGCTTGCCCATCAGGAACGCGAACTGCTGCTCGAGCGTCGCGCCGATGGCGGCGCGGACCTCGGCCGGCAGGTTCCAGGCCTGCGCCTTGAACGGCCCGATGGCCTTCTTGCGCGCCTTGTAGATGAACTGCTCGTCGGTGTCGGTCGCCTTCTTCTCTTCCTGGGCGTGCTCGCGCACCCAGGCGATCATCTCGGCCTTGAGCGCCGCCGGGAACGCCGGGTGGTCGTAGACCATGTTCTGGAAGTTGGTGGCGAGGTGGATCTCGCAGGCGCCGACGCGCGGGAAGGCGTCGAAGGCCTCGGCGCTGAGCGTCGACGCGCCGTGCTGCACGGCGCCGGCCAGGCCGTACTCGTCGCGGGCCAGGCGCGACAGCTCCTGCAGCGTGTCGAGGTCGATCTTGACGTCGCTCTTCACCTTGCCGTCGGGGCCGACGAAGCCGCCGTGCGCGGTGCCGGTCTGCACGCTGATCTTGCTGATGCCGATGAGACCCTTGCCCCTGGCGGCGAGCGCCTGGTTGTAGCCCTGCATGAAGGCGTGCAGCTCGTGAACGTCGGAGTTCTTGCCGCCCACCTCGCCGATCTCGCCGCCCACCGACACGGTGACGCCTTTCGGCTCGTGGCGGCGGATGAAGGCGGTGAAGTCGGCGGCCAGCGCGCAGTTGACCGCCTGCTGTTCGGCCAGCGTCGGCTTGTCGAGATCGACCAGCGTCGAGGTGTCGATATCGATGTTGTAGAAGCCGGCGGCGATCTCCTCGCGGATGAGGCCGCGCAGCGTCTCGAGTTCCTTGTCACGATCGGGGGAGGCGTACTTCTTGAGCGCCACCTGGACGTGGTCGCCCTGCAGGAAGAGCGGCCCGCCGAAGCCCTCGCGCAGCGCCGCTGCCGCCATGATCGCCGCGTACTCGTGCGGCCGCTGCTCGGTGTAGCCGATCTCGGAGCGGGCGATCTCGAGCAGGAACGCGCCGGCGTCGAGGCCTTTGGCGGCGCGGATCACCGCCCGGCCGGTGTCGTAGGCCATCATCCGCACGTTGATGGCCGGCACGGTGAAGCCGCCGGCCTCGCCGCGGCCCATCGCCATGTAGAGGTCGTGAATCGACGCAAAGCGGATGCCCTGGGCAGCGGCCAGGTGCAGGATCACCCAGCGGGCCGTGCCCTTGATCTCGGGCGTGGCGCCGAGGGCCGCGGTGTGGGCCAGCCGATCGACGAGATCGCCCGACGGCGCGGCGGTCACGGCGAGGCGGTCGTGATCGATCGTGGCGACGCCGGCGAGCGCGGCGGTCAGTTCGGCGACGGACGTGAACAGCATGTGTGGTCCTCGTGGCGTGGATTCAGCCGTGGGCAGCCTCGGATTTTACCACCGGCCACTCCAGCCGCTCGATCACCGGCGACGCGGCCGCGGCCTCGACCATCGCGGCGATCGGCAGTGCCCGTTCGACGTCTTCGATCGCGGCGAGGCGGACGCGGGTCACAGGATGTCGCGGCGTGAAGAGCGTGCAGCAGTCCTCGTCGGGCAGGATCGAGATCGGATACGAACCGAGGGCCGTGGCCTCGGCGATGATCGCGTCCTTGGCGGTGCCGACCAGCGGCCGCAGCGTCAGCAGGTCGGTGGCGGCGCCGACGACGGCGAGGTTGTCGAGCGTTTGCGACGCCACCTGGCCGACCACGTCGCCGGTCACCAGCGCACGGGCATACACGGTGCCGGCGAGGCGGGTGGCGATGCGCAGCATCAGCCGGCGGTAGACGACGACGCGCAGCGGCGCCGGCACGCTCAGCGTCACCTGCCGCTGCAGCTCGCCGAACGCCACGAACATCACGTGCGCGCCCAGCTGGTACGGCGCCAGCAGCCGCACCAGCTCGCGCACCTTGTCGATCGAGGCGTGCGACGTGAACGGGTGGCCGTGGAAGTGGAGGAACGTGGCGTGGCAGCCGCGGCGGATCATCCGCCACGCCGCCACCGGCGAGTCGATGCCGCCCGACAACAGCACCAGCACCCGGCCGCCGGTGCCCACCGGCAGGCCGTCGGCCCCGGGCTCCTTGTCGTAGTAGTAGTAGGCACGGCGCGGCACGATCTCGACCCAGACGACGAACGCCGGACTCGACAGGTCGACGCGCCAGCCGGTGTCGTCCTGGACCCGGCTGCCGACGGCACGCTCGACGTCGGGCGAAGAGACGGGAAACTGCTTGTGCGCCCGTCGCACCTCGACGCGGAAGCTCGCCACGGGCCGATCGCGGGGCAGGTCGCGCAGCACGGCCGCGGTGATCGCCTCGACGTCGGGCGTCGTGACACCGGCCACGGCGAAGTTGGCGACGCCACACACCGTGCGCAGCCGGCGGCGCGCCTCGGCCACGTCGGTGGTGGGGCCGAGTTCGATCTCGAGGCGGCCCATCGGCAGCCGCACCGGCCCGACGTCGAGGCCGGCCAGCGCGTCGCGGACGTTGCCGGCGAGGTGGCGCAGGAACCACGGCCGGTTCTGACCCTTGAGCGCCACTTCCTGGTAGTGCGCGAGGAGGACTCTCATCAGGGGCTGGGGGCTGGGGGCTGGGGACTGGGGCGGGTCAAGAATCGGAGCGCCGCGGCGGCGGCGCGGTGGCCGCTCACGCAGGCGCTCTCGATGGTGGCGGGCAGACCGGTGTCGGTCCAGTCGCCGGCGAGAAAGAAGCCGGGCAAAGGTGTGATGGCGGCCGGCCGCGGCGGCTCGCCGGCCGCGAGCGAGAAGGTGGCGCGCCGCTCGCGCACGGCGGTGGCGCGCAGCAGCCGGGCGGCGGCCGCCGCCGGCAGCGCCGTGGTGAGGTCGGCCAGCGCGCGGGCGACGATGACCTCGTTGGCGGCGTCGACGATCGCCTCGGCGCCGCTGCAGACCAGCGACAGGTGCGACGCCTCGCCCGGCGTGACCCGGCCGCGATCGAACACCCACTGGAACGTCCGCCCGGGCAGGCCGACGAACGTGTCGTCCAGCACGGGTCGATCGAACCACAGGTTGACGGTCACGATCGGCGCCGCGCGCCGCGCCGACGCCGCGGCGACGATCGACATCAGCGGCGGCGGCACGGCGCCGTCGCCGCACAGCGCCGCCAGCGCGTGCCACGGCACCGCCGAAATGACGGCCGACGCGTCGAGACGCTCGCCCTTGGACGTGACGCCGACGACGCGGCCGGGCTCGAACAGCAGCTGCGCGGGCCGCCCGGTCCGCACCGCCCCGCCGTGACGCTCGACGAAGCTCGTCGCCGGGTCGATGAACGTGGCGGAGAGCGACGTCGTCGGCCACACGAGCGCCGCGTCGTCGCGGCCGGAGCCGAGCATCCGCCGCACCACCTCGACGAACGTGGTCGCGGTGGCGACGTCGATCGGCTGGTTGAGCGCGGCCACGGCGAGCGGCTCCCAGAGCATCGCCGTGAGGCGCGGCGACTGGCCGTGCGCGGTGAGCCACTGGCGCACGGTCAACGTCGGCGGTGGCGCCGCGCCGGCGAGGGCCGGGCCGAGCCGCAGCACCGACAGGCGGTCGGGCCACCCCAACGCCGACCAGCCGAGCACGCCGCCGACCAGCTGCAGCGGCGTCGGCAGCGCCGGGCAGCGCAGCTCGCTCCGCCGCCCCTCGGGGCCGACCATCGGCACGCGCAAGGTGTCCTGCACCGCCAGCCGATCGATCGTGCCGATGCGCCGCGCGAACGCCAAGGTGTCGTGGTAGCAGCCCAGCAGCACGTGCTGGCCGTTGTCCACCCAGTCGCCCGACGCCGCGTCGCGCGTGGCGAACGTGCGGCCGCCGGGCAGCGGCCGCGCTTCGAGGACGAGCACGCGAACACCGGCTTCCGCCAGCGCCGCGGCGGCGCTGAGCCCGGCGCAGCCGGCGCCGACCACGATCACGTCGGCACGAGTCACGTCGTGCGGGCCGGCGCCACCGCCTCCACCCCGGCCCGCATCAGAGTGCGGGCCCACGTGGTGGCGGCGATGAACGCGCGCTCCGGCCGCGGCACGCGCACCACCGCCGAGAACACGTCGTAGCCGCGCCGTTCGATGCGCTGCAGGATCGCGAAGTAGATCGCGCCCATGATCTCGGCGGCCACCAGCCGCCGCGCCTCGCCGGTGGGCAGCGCCGCCGCCGCCCGATCGTAGTAGTCGCGCGCCCGCGTGCACTGCAGCCGCAGCAGCGCGGCGATCTCGGGGGTGACGACGCCGGTGGCCAGCGCCGCCTCGGTGCAGCCGGTGCGGGCCATCTCGTCCTGCGGCAGGTAGATGCGCCCGCGCGCCAGGTCGGTGCCGACGTCGCGGGTGATGTTGGTGAGCTGCAGCGCCAGGCCGAGGTGCATGGCGTAGTCGCGGCCGCCGGGGTGGCGGCAGCCGAAGATCGGCAGGCAGATCAGGCCCACCGTGGAGGCCACCCGCCAGCAGTACTCGCGCAATTCGTCGAAGGTGGCGTAGCGAGTGTGCTCGAGGTCCATCTGCACGCCGTCGATCAGGTCCTCGAAGGCGCGGCGCGGCAGGCCGTAGCGGCCGGCCACCGGCTGCAGGGCGGCGCCTTGCGGCGACTCGGGGGTGGCGCCGTCGAACACGCGGGCGATTTCGCCGCGCCAGAAGCGCAGCCGATCCGCGGCCGCCGCGGCGCTCGCCGCTTCGTCGACGGCGTCGTCGATGGCACGGCAGGCATCCCACACCGTGACGATCGCGTCGCGCCCGGCCGCCGGCAGCACCAGGAACGAGTAGTAGAACGAGGTGTCGCGGCTCACAGCAGCACCCTCCACCCTACCACCAGCGCATCGGCCAGCCCGAGCCGCGGTCGCGCCGCCACCGGGTCGAACCCGCCCTGCTCGAGCCGTTCGAGCACGCGGACGCCGCCGTGCCAGGTGGCCGTCAGCTCCCAGCGCAGCCGTCCGCGCACGTGATCCAGCAGCGGCCGGCCGTGATCGAACAGGCCGCGCGTGCGCGTCGCGCAGGCGGCCAGCACCCGCTGCCACTCGCGCGGCGTCGTCGCCAGCGGCGCCGCCAGGGCTTCCAGCGACGCCCCGCCGCCGCGCCATTCCGACTCCGGGACGTAGAGGCGGCCGCGCCGCCAGTCCACGGCGAAGTCCTGCCAGAAGTTGGTGAGCTGCAGCGCGGTGCAGATGGCGTCCGACCAGCGATCGAGCCGGTCGTCGCGATGGCCGAACAGCCGCAGTACGAGCCGGCCCACCGGATTGGCCGAGCGCCGGCAGTAGTCGTCGACGTCGCCCCACGAGGCGTAGCGCGTGACGGACACGTCCTGGCGGAACGCCGAAAGCAGCGCTTCGAGGTCGGCGACCGGCAGGTCGAATCGCCGCACCGTGTCGGCCAGCGCGGTGAAAATCGCGGTGTTGCGGGCGCCGAAGTCCGCGGCCAGAGGCTCGCCGGCGCCGAGCGCACGGTGCAGGGCGTCGAGCCATTCGTCGAGCAGGCGCAGCCGTTCGCGGGGGGTGTAGCCGTCCTCGTCGGCGAAGTCGTCGGCGGTGCGCGCGAAGGCGTAGACGGCGGCGACGTGCGGCCGCAGCGGCGCCGGTACCAGCCACGACGCCACCGGAAAGTTCTCGTAGTGCCCGCGGGCGATGGCCAGACAGGTGTCGTAGGCCGCCGCGAGGCCGGCGGCGTCGCTCACCAGATCGACTCGGGCACGCCGGCGCGGTGGTTGGCGGCGCGGGCCATGACGAAGAGCAGATCGGAGAGCCGGTTCAGGTAGACGAGCACCACCGGCTCCACCGCCCCGTCGCCGAGGCCCAGCGCGTGCACCTCGGCCCGCCGGCACACCGTGCGCGCCACGTGCAGCAGCGCGCCGGCTGGCGCGCCGCCCGGCAGGATGAAGTGCGTCAGCGCCGGCAGGCCGGCTTCGAGCGTGTCGATCCAGCCTTCGAGACGCGTCACGTCGGCGTCGCCGATCGTCGCTTTGGTGACGCGGGCGGCGATCTTGTGCCGCGGGTCGGCGAGGCGGGCGCCGAGCGCGAACAGGTCGCGCTGCAGGTGCTCGATCTTGCCGGCCAGGTCGGCGTCGAGGCCGGCGGCGCGGGCCGCGCCGAGGTGGGCGTTCAGCTCGTCGACGACGCCGTAGGCGACCACGCGCGGGTGCGACTTGGCGACGCGCGTGCCGTCGAACAGGCTGGTCGTGCCGTCGTCGCCCGTCTTCGTGTAGATTTTCATCGACCCCGAGATTATGCCGCGCCGGCGAGGCATGCGGGCCTCGAACCCCACCATCCCGCTTCCGCCCGCCCGTGCCCGCTTCCGCCGGGTGCTGCTGCGCTGGTACGACCGGCACGGCCGCGATCTGCCGTGGCGGGCCACCGACGACCCGTACCACATCCTGGTGTCGGAGGTGATGCTGCAGCAGACGCAGGTGGACCGCGTGCTGCCGAAGTACCACGAGTGGCTCGGCAAGTACCCGTCGCTGGAGGCGTTGGCCGCGGCGCCCGAGGCCGACGTGTCTGCCACCTGGCGGCCGCTCGGCTACAACATCCGCCCCAAGCGGCTGCACTCGATCGCCCGCGAGGCGGTGGCCACCTACGGCGGCGCGCTGCCCGACGATCGCGAGACGCTGCTGTCGTTCAAGGGCATCGGCGAATACACGGCCGGCGCGATCCTCAGCTTCGCGTTCCGCAAGCGAGCGCCGATCCTCGACACCAACGTGGCGCGCGTGCTCTACCGCGTGTTCGTCGGCGACGGCGATCCCAAGGGCCACGCGATGATCCGGCACCTGTGGGCGGTGTCGGCGGCCCTGGTGCCACGGGCCCGCGCCTACGACTTCAACCAGGCGCTGATGGACTTCGGGGCGACGGCGTGCACGGCGCGCAAGCCGGCGTGCCTGGTGTGCCCGATGGCGAAGTTCTGCCGCTCGTATCCGTGGACGCCGCCCGCCGCTACGAGGCGGTCAGCCGGCGGATGAGCCCGGCGTCGGCTTCGGGAAACGGCAGCGCCGCCAGTTCCTCGCGCGGCACCCACCGCACCTGCTGGCCGATCATCCCCTGGGGCTCGCCGCTGAAGCCGCAGGCGTAGAAGTGGAGCGCCACCGTGCGTTCTGGATAGGCGTGCGTCGCCGCGTAGACCAGCGGCCCGACGTCCGCGACGATGTCGAGCTCCTCGTGCAACTCGCGCCGCAGCGCCTCGGCGTGGCTCTCGTGCGGATCGCACTTGCCGCCGGGGAACTCCCAATGGCCGGCCAGATGCGTCCCCGCCGGACGCAGCGTGAGCAGATAGCGGCCGTCGCGTTCGATGACGGCCGCCACCACCACGATCGCCGGCGCGGCCTCGCTCAGCGCCGCCGTCCCCGCGTCACCGTCATCGTCACCGCGAAGGCGCCCTGGTTGTCGCCCACCTCGTCGTCGTTGACGGTGAGGAACAGCTGCCCGTCGCCGTTCATCGGCAGCGGCTGTGTCTGGTCGCCGATGGCGAACGCCGGCCCGTTGCCGACGCGGCCGATGAGCGCGCCGGCCAGCAGCGTCGGCTCCGGCGCGTTGGTTGCGTAGCGGCCCTTCATCGACCCGGCCGGTCGGGCCTTGTCCTCGGGGTCGGACGACAGCTGCACTTCCCCGGTGACCGCGAAGGCGACGCGGTCGTTGCGGCCGACGATGAGCCCGGTCGGCACCCAGCGGCTGTTGCCAGCGACCCGGACCGCCCCTGGCGGGAGATCGGGCTCACTCATCGACGGCGGCGTGGTGGGTGGCGCGGTGCCCAGAGAGGCCGGGTAGTTACCCAGGTAGAGGCGGCGCATCTCCGAGAATCGGAGACGCCGTTCGGCGGCGTCGTTCGGCTTGAACGATACGATCCGCGCCTCGCCCTCGCTGCCCGATCCTTCGCCGCCCTCGATGTTGATCAGGCGGCCGTGGATGACCTCGCCACGCTTGGTGACCAGCACGTGATCGCCGCCACGCGCCGGCCCCAGCTCGGTTTCCGGCAGGTTCCGGCCGTTGCCTTCGGCGTCGATCGCCGCGGTCTCGCCGAGCGGGATGATGCGCTGGTCGCCGGGCGACACGCGGATGTAGATCGAGTTGTTGTTGCGGTTCCAGGCCTCGAAGCGGCCCGAGACGGTGCTGCCGTCACGCTTCAGGATGGTGGCCTGTTCCTGCGCCGCCGCCGGGGCGACGAGCACGGCCAGGGCGATCACGGCGGATCCGATGTGTTGTCTCTTCACGAGATCTCCTCCAGGACGATTTCAGTCCTAGCAAATCGCGGGCCACTACTGCTGCGTTGCCGGCCCCCTGGCCTTCAGGTGCCGTTCGAGGAAGTCGGCGGCCGCCGTGTAAGCGCGCGTCCAACTCCGATACAGCAGGAAGCCGTGCACCTCGTCGGGTAGGACGACCTGTTCGACGTGCACGTTGCGGGCGCGCAGCTGTTCGACCAGCTCGACCGATTCCCCAAAGGGAACATTGCGGTCGTCGTCGCCGTGGATGAGCAGCACCGGTGAGCGCCAGCCGTCGAGGAACGCCATCGGCGACGACGCCGCGGCCAGCCGCGCCACTTCGGGCCGCCGCTCGGCGTTGTAGCCGGGCATGAAGTTGCGGATGGCGTTGTTCCAGTCGTGCACGCCGTGCACGTCGACGCCGGCGGCGAAGAGATCGGAGGCGCGGGCCAGGCCCATCGCGGTGAGGTAGCCGCCGTAGGAGCCGCCCCACAGGCCGATGCGCGCCGGATCGACGTCGGGCTGGGCGCGCAGGAACAGGCCGGCGCCGACCACGTCGTGGTACTCGCTGGCGCCCGCGGCGCCGTAGTTCAACGCCTCGCGGAACTCCAGGCCGTAGCCGATGCCGCTGCGGTAGTTGACCGACAGCACCACGTAGCCGCGGCTGGCCATCAGCTGATTGAAGGCGTAGGCGTTGTGGTAGTAGCTGCGGTAGTTCCAGCCGAGCAGCATCTGCCGCCGCGAGCCGCCGTGGAAGAAGATGAGCGCCGGCCGCTTCTGCCCCGCCGGCGGCGGCGTCGCGGGCCGGAAGATCTGGCCCGGCACGCGCAGCCCGTCGCTGGCCGTGATCGTCACCGCCTCGGGCTCGACGAGCGCCGCGGCCGGAAACGCCGGCGGAATGGCGCCCGGTGCGAGATCGCGCGGCGCGCCGCTGCCGCTGATCACCGCCGGCTGGCCGGGTCGGCGCGCGTCGGCCTTCACGAACGCCACCGACGTGCCGTCGGCGAGCACCGCGGGATTCCATTCCAGCCCGCGCCCCGGCGTGAGGGCGACCGGCGGCGTGCCGCCCGCGGTCGTCACGCGCCACAGGTGCCGTCGATCGATGTCGTCCTGGTTGGAGCTGACGACGGCGGTACGGCCATCGGGCGCGTAGCTCACGTCGTCCACTTCGAACGCCCCCGGGGTGAGCAGCACGGCGTCGCCGCCGGTGGCGGCCACGGAGTAGAGGTGCTTCCAGCCGTCGCGTTCCCACGGGAACACCAGTCGTCCGTCCGCGGTCCATTCGAGTTGCGGGCCGAACTCCACGGGCTGGAACACGCTGCCGCGGCCCTCGGCGGCGCGCCACACCTCGCGGCCGCCGCCGCTCGCCACGTCGGCGACGCGGATCGACCACGGCTGCCCCTCGCGCTCGGGATGGAAGATCACGCGATCGCGCACCGCCGGGCGGCGGATGAACGCGACGCGGGTGCCGTCGGGCGACCACACCGGCGCGTCGTCGAGGTCGAGCGACGGGTCGAGCCAGGCGAGCGCCTTGGTGGCGATCTCGACCACGCCGACGAAGGCGTGGTCGCCGCGGCCGCTGACGAACGCCAGCCGCGATCCGTCCGGCGACCACGCCAACGCGCGGGCGCCGCCGCGCGCCCGCACGGCCTGTGCCGCCGCCGGCGTGCCCGACAGCCCCGCCAGCCAGATCTGCCCGCGCTGGACGAACGCCACGAGGTCGCCCTTGGGCGACACCGCCGCGCCGCTGCCGACGCCGAGCTTGCGCGGTGCGCCGCCGGCCACGGCCGCCGCCCACACCGCCTGCTCGGCGCCGCCGCTGTCGCTGGTCGGGTTGGGAATCTCGCCGGCACGGTTCGGGCCGCCGCCACGCACGTAGACGACGGCGGCGCCATCCGGCGAGAAGGCGAGTCCGGTGATCTCCTGGCCGTCGTCGTGCTGGTACGTGGTCAATCGCCGGCCGGCGAACGCCGGCCCGTCGGCGACCCAGACATTGCGGACGCCGCGGTCGTCGAACACCCACGCCACGCGGGCGCCGGAGGGCGCGGCCACCAGCTCGCTCGGGAACGGCGCCGACAGGATCTGCTCGACGCCGAACGGCGCGGCGCCTTGCGCGCCCACGTCGGACGGACGGGCGCCGATCGCACTGGCCGCGAGCACCACGCTGGCGATCGCAATCGGGTGAAGACGAGCGGTGCGGCTCATGCGGTGCCTCCACACGCCATGAGCGTGGCACGTCTCAGCGCATGGGCAGTGCGCTGACCGTGGCCGCCGCCGGCGTGCCGTGGCAGTCTACCGTGAGGCTCGTGCCGGGCTCCATGGCCTCGCGCCGCACGTAGGCGAGGGCCACCGGCTGGCCGAGCCGCGGCGACCCCGCCGCGCTGGTCACGGCGCCCACGTCGCGGCCGTCGCGGCGAATCGCCGCGCCTCGCGCCGGCACCAGGGCACCGTCGATGCGCAGGCCCACCAGTCGCCGCGCCACGCGGCCGGCGCCGCGATGCATGACGCGCACGATCACTTCCTGGCCCACGTAGCAGCCCTTGGTGAACGAGATGGCGCGATCCTCCAGGCCCGCCTCGAGCGGGATGGTCTCGGCGTCCATGTCGACGAGGAACTCCGGTCGGCCGGCTTCGATGCGCGCCCACTCCAGGTCGGTGGTGCCGAACGGCGCGGCGCCGGCCAGGCGCAGCCGCGCCGTCCAGGTGTCGGCCGCCGCCCGCGGCACACGCAGCACGTAGCCCGGCGCGCCGTAGACGTCGTGACGGAACAGGCGGCCGGCCTCGGCCAGGCCGATGTGCGTGAACTCCGGCCACGCGGTGAGCGCGGTTTCCGACGGCACCTCGCTGCCGGGCCCGGCGCCTTGCAGCACCCGTGACAGCGTGCGCGCCGCCCCGCCGCCGTGCAGCCCGATCGACGTCCAGACGCCGACCTCGTCGGTCACCAGCACGTCCTCGGCGAACACCGCCGCGTCGAGACGCCGGTAGAGGTCCTCACCCAGCCCGGCCGGCACCTCGAGCGTGATGGCCTCGGGTTCGGCGAGGACGAGGGCGTCGGTGATCATCCGCCCCTGCGGTGTGAGCCAGGCGCCGTAGCCGCCGTGGCCCGTTGGCAGCGCGGCGACGTCGTTGGTCAGCAGCCCCTGCAGCCACGACGCGCGGTCGGCTCCGGTGACGCGCAGGACCCCGCGGTCGACTCGCTCGACGAGGGCGGCGCCGGTGCTGAGGGCTGCGAGGCTGGACGGATCGGACAACGGTGGTACCCTGAAGCGTGGAGCGAGGTCTGCTGAACCCCCGCACCGGCGATTGTACCTGGCGCATGGCCGCCGTCCTCGCATTGGCGGTCGTCGCCGCGACGGCGAGCGGCGCCGCGCAGTCCGCCGCCCCCGGCCCTCCGCAGGCTCCGGCACCGGCGGCGCCGGCCACGGCGCCCGAGCCGATCAACGGCGACATCTACGTGGTCTTCCTGGCCGGCGGCGCTGTCGGCCGCGAAGAGCTGGCGGTGTCGAGCGGCGCCGACGGCTGGACCCTGCGCGGCACGTCGCGCCTCAACCCCCCGGTCGGCATCACGGTCAAGCACATCGAGCTGCGCTACGACAGCGCGTGGCGGCCGCGCCGGCTCGACCTGGACGGGACGGTGCAGGGCGTGGACGTGGCACTGACCACGACGTTCGCCGACGGCAAGGCCGTGAACACGCTTACCGAAGGCGCCAGCTCCAGCGAAAAGGCCGACCCGATGTCTGCCGACGCGGTGGTGCTGCCGAACGTCTTCTTCGGCAGCTACGCCGCGCTGGCGGCGCGGCTGGCCGGCGCCGCGGTCGGTACCGAGCTCAAGGCCTACATCGCGCCCCAGGCGGAGATCCCCGTGGTGGTGGCCGGCGTCACCAGTGAGTCGATCGAAACGGCCAAGCGCACGTTCACCGCCACGCGCTACGCGCTGACGATGAAGAACCCGAACGGCGACGTCGAGCTGGCGCTGTGGGCCGACGACCGCCACCAGCTGGTGCGGCTCAGCGTGCCGTCGCAGTCGCTCGAGGTGGCGCGTGAAGACGTCGCGTCGGCGGCGTCGCGCATGACCTCGTTCTCGATTCCCGGCGACGAGTCGGTGCGGATCGCTGCCAACGGCTTCACGTTGGCCGGCTCGGTGACCCGCCCGGTGAAGCCGGCGCGGCGGATGCCGGCGGTGGTGCTGATCGGCGGCTCGGGGCCCGCCGATCGTGATGGCCTGGTGGCCGGCATTCCGGTGATCGGCCAGATGGCCAAGGCATTGGCGGACGCCGGCTTCCTGGTGGTGCGCTACGACAAGCGCGGCATCGGCCAGAGCGGCGGCCGGCCCGAGACGGCCACGCTGGCCGACTACGCCGACGACGCGCGGGCCGCCGTCAACTACCTGCGGCGCGCCCGCCAGGACGTCGACGACGACCGCATCGCCGTCGTCGGGCACAGCGAAGGCGCCTGGGTGGCGCTGCAGCTCGGCGCGACGACCCGCGACGTCAAAGCGCTGGTGCTGGTGGCCGGCGCCTCGGGCACCGGCGGATCGCTGGTGCTCGAACAGCAGCAGCACCTCCTCGAAGGGCTGAACGTGCCCGCGGCCGAACGCAAGGAGAAGGCGGCGCTGCAGGCGAAGATCAACGCCGCCGCCACCGGCGCCGGCACCTGGGACGACGTGCCGCTGTCGCTGCGCCAGCAAGCCGACACGCCGTGGTTCGCCAGCTTCCTCGGCTTCGATCCGGCGCGGCCGATGAAGGACACCCGGCAGCCGATTCTCATCGTCCAGGGCGAGCTCGACACGCAGGTGAAACCGCGCCACGCCGAGGCGCTGGCCGCCCTCGCCAAGAGCCGCGACCGCGAGGCCGCCGTGGACGTCGTGAAGGTGCCCGGGGTGAACCACCTGCTGGTGCCGGCCAGGACCGGCGAGGTGAGCGAGTACGGCACGCTCGAAGTGAAGCAGGTCAGCGACACCGTGACGACACCGATCGCGGCGTGGCTGAGCAAGACGCTCGGCGCCGGCAAGCCGTAGAGGCATGCGCGTTCCCCGTCCAGCCGACGTGCGCAAGGTGGTGGGCGCGGCCGGCAAGGCGGTGGACGCCGCCGGCAAGGCGCTGGGCGCCGCTCTCGACACCCGCAGCCGGCTGATCACGCCCGAGATGCTCAACTCGGCCGGCAGCGTCAGCGCCGAGTGGTACATCGAGACGCTCTGGCACTACCTGCACAAGCGGTCGATGCTGCAGGGCGTGCGCAGCTTCGACGTCGAGTTCAAGCAGCCGGCCCGGCTCGCCGACAAGCAGCTGCACTTCTCGCTGCCGCATCCCGACCAGGACGACCTGGTGATGGACTTCCACGTGGTGCGCGCCGCCGCAGCGACGCCGAAGACGCGCACCCGCGTGCCGGTGGCGCACGTGGCGATCCACCGCGGCTCGCACCGCCGCCGCCACGGCGTGGCGCCCGAGCCGCCCACGCATCCCTACGGCATCGAGATCCGGGAGCGCCACCTGAACGCCGCCCGCCAGGTGTCGTGGTACACGCTGGTCGCGGTGATCATGGACGTGGCCCGCCGCGGGATGCAGTTCGTCGATCCGCGCGAGGAACGCGTCGATCCGCACCTGCTCTACGTCGTGCCGCGCTTCTCGTTCACGCCGCTGGCCGCCGCGGCCGCCCAGGACAACCTGTTCGTCTACCCGCAGTTCGCCGTCGAGCAGCCGTGGGCCCGCGGCAAGACCTCGGCGACGGCGCGGGTCACCTACTGGGCGGTGGCCAACGACGCGCCGTGGCCGCTGGTGGAGAGCGTGGTGACGGTGGTGCGCACCAGCCTCGTGAACGGCGTGCGCCGGCCGGTGGACGACACCGGCAAGCCGAGCGTGAAGCAGGCCTGATCGCCGGTTCGCGGTCGTTCAAGCGGGCACCCGGCGGGTCCTGTCACGGGGCAGCCCACTCGTTCGGGCTCGGCAAGCCGTCCACCCGGTACCCTCGCCCGCAACGAGCGGGCGCCCGCCCCGTGCCACCCGCCAGCCCGCGTGCACGACCGCTGCGCCCAAATGGCCACATCCTGGCTATCCGCGATCGACCTTCACGAGCCAGTCCGGGGTCTGAACGCCGTGGCATTGGTAGAACGCTTCCAGGCGCTCGCGCGACTTTCCAGCTGCAAGACCCAGCCATGCCGCGGCATTCCACCCGAAGAAGCGCTCGGTCAGCGAACGGTCAACTGAAGCGCTCGATGCGCATGGCGTAGGCCTGATCGCCTCAATGATTCTCAAGAAATCTTCCAGGTAGGAACCCGTCGACCCGTTCATCAAAACCATTTCCCAGTCCGTGCCGTACGTGAACCTGTGCGCGAGCGACGCACCCCCTTTGCAGGCGGTTTCGCCGAGCAACCTGGCGAAGGCCGCCTGCAGGTCCGTTGCTTTGTCGATCGCCTCGACGAAGAAGCCAGAATCGGCGAAAGCGTTCGCGCCCAGGCCGCCCTCGTTCATCAGTCTCGCGAAGCTGGATGCGCGTTCGTAGCTGACCATCGCACGCTCTTCTGGTGGAACAGGTAACGGCGCACCACCGAAGTGGCCAAAGCTGATTCGTAATGGCTCGAAGGCCGTCAGCGCCCTCTTCCAATGAGGCGAGTCGGTGAGCGACTCGAACTCCTCGGTCACACCGTTGGTGAGATTGGTGTGCGCCAAGACCGGAACATCGCAGTCGATGCACCACTCGAAGAATCGGCACATTGCCCCGTCCAACCGCTCGCCCAAGTCCGGTCGATCCATCCAGGGCGGAAGCCAGGGCCGGCGCCAGAAATTCGAACCATCTTTCTGCTTCAGCGAAGCGTTCCCAAATGGAGCGAAACCCATCGTCGGGTAGATCTTTACTCCGATGCAGCCACGGAACTCGACTGCATCTCTCACCAGCGCAAACGAAGAGCTTGGCGCGTAGCCTAGGTCGCTGGCGACATCCCGCATCGGATCGTACGGCACCAGGGCGTGCACCCGCCCCCTGGTTAAGGTGGCGATCCGCGCCATGACATCGACCTGAGTGTCAAGCGGCGTTCCTGTCGCTGAACCGCCAGCCAGCGGCCAGTCGTAGTCGACCATGCTCGGAACGATGAGATCGAAGACTCGCTCGCCCCGACGGTTGTAGGTTCGCAAGTAGTCGTGTGCGCTTACGTACCGATACTGAAAGTTCTGGACAACAAAATCGAGTACACCGCGCACACCGGCCAGCCCACTGGCGATGTCGACGCGCTCATCGTCGGTCGCCGACCGATAATCCTCGTACTCCTCAGGCATCCACTCGATCACGGCGCTGGCGCCTGACGTGAGGCGCATTGCCTCGCCGACGTCTTCGGCATCGAGGGCACCATACTCGTTGAGGCGTTCTCTTGAGGAATCCAACGCCCGACGGAGCTGAGTACGCGCACGCGTGTATCCACTCTGCCGGAAGTGTCGCATTCGGTCGCGACGAGTATCCGACGAACACGTCGACGACTGGCGCTCTAACTCATTCAATACCGCCAGCTCCTCGAGCCCGCTCGGCGCCGTCCACGCAAGGGCCTGCAAGAGCGGCTTTAGGACTCTCACGACCCTTCCGATCCCGGTATCTTGACCAGCGACGACCAGAGACAAGAATTGGCCTACTTGAAGATCAGTTCCGTTGAATACATGGCAGTGAGTGTCGATCGTCAAAGGCCCATCGAGATAGTGGACACCCGGACTGGTCGGGCACACCAACTCCCAAGGCTTCGTCAGAGCGCAGCCACCGGTGGAGGCAGCGGCAAGCCCCCAAAGGGCCTGCAAGAACGTTCGACGGGCTGGGTGGCGGGTCAGGTCACTGTTCATTTACCTGGATACTAACTGCGTTTGGCTCGCATCTGATGAAGCCGGCGTTCCTGGGTGCAAGACGCAGCGATCCAGGCATGTGCGCGCACGTCAATGTCCGGGAGCAACCGCCCTTGATTGCGGCCGCACAAGTGTGGGAGCTACATGAACGATGAGAAAGCCGGTAGGCTAGAATCTGCTCCTCGAAAGGACTCTGGTGTTTCAGGCTGCATTTCTCATCGCTGGCTCCGGCTGTGCCATTGCGCTGGCCGCGGCGCTTGCCCATCGCTACATGGGAGTCGTGTCGCTGTCGCTCGTGTTCTTGTCTGTCGTCTACGCATACCGCGCTCTTCGCCAGAATGGCGGTGCGGCCTCTCCGAGATACTCAAGCAGCGTGAGCGGCGGGACGGCTGTGTACGTTGTGCTGGCGTTCTACTGTGCAGGAGCGGAGAACCGAGAAGCGTTTTGGGCGGTGCAGACAGCAGTCAGAGGGTTCCCCCTTCTGGAGATGTCCCCTCTAGTCCGTCTCAGCATCGGGTTGGGGCTCGCATTCTTCTTGGCAAGACTCCTTTCGAAAATGTTTCGGCACAGGTCCCTTGAGTTGACTGTCGCCGGTGCAATCACATTCATCAGCGCACACTCAATGGCCGCCGGTGAGGCCACCTGAATCGCCCCGGGAACTTCGGAGACCGAGTTAGTTGAGTCAGGCTACCTTGGC
>CAYUAX010000020.1:0-37999 GCA_964442845.1 uncultured Bifidobacteriaceae bacterium
CGCCAGCTGCCGAAGAACGGCGGCGTCGTGATGGTGACCTTCGTGCCCGGCTTCATCTCCACGGCGGTGGTCGAGCACGGCCGCCGGGCCAGCGCCGAACAGGCCCGCCTGCGCACGGCCATGCCCAACGACGAGCCCGGTCAGAAGGCCGCGATGGCGGCCTGGCAGAAGGCCAATCCCGAGCCGCGCGCCACGCTGGGCCAGGTCGCCGACCACATCGATCACATCCGCAAGGTGGCCGGCATCGACCACATCGGGCTGGGCAGCGACTTCGACGGCATCACCAGCGTGCCGGTCGGCCTCGAAGACGTCTCGACCTACCCCGCCCTCACCGTCGAGCTGCTGAAGCGCGGCTACTCCGACGACGACGTCAAGAAGGTGCTCGGCCTGAACGTGCTGCGGGTCATGCGCCAGGCCGAGCGCGTCGCCGCCGAACTGCACGGCAAACGCGGTCCGTCGACGGCGACGATCCAGGCGCTCGACGGCGCGAAGTAACCGCGCGCCCCGGTCACACCGGCCCGGCGATGCGGGTGAAGAGCAGCGCGCCTTCGGCTTCCCGTTCGACGCGCACGACCGCGTCGGGACCGGCGGTGGCATGCGCGAGCGTCGCGAGCTGCTCGGCCGTGCGATGCGCCAGCTGCCAGCGCGCCACCACCTCCAGATAGGGACGCGACGGATTGGCCGCGGCGACGTTACCCACCACGAGCTCGCCGCCGGACGCCACCCGATCGTAGAGCCGACTGGCGTG
Source organism: uncultured Bifidobacteriaceae bacterium (assembly GCA_964442845.1). GTDB lineage: Bacteria > Acidobacteriota > Vicinamibacteria > Vicinamibacterales > UBA2999 > CAWAYR01. The sequence continues at coordinate 749 of CAYUAX010000020.1, forward strand.
GGCCACCCAGGCGCGGTCGTCCAGGCAGCAGCCGTGCGCCGGTGCCCACACCAGATCGTAGGCGCCGCGGTGCCGCAGCGTGGCCACGTCCTGCTGGAGCACCGTCACGCTCTGGCGCAGCTCGCGGCAGCGGGCTTCGGCCAGCGCCACCGCCTGGCGGTTGCCGTCGACGCAGGTGACGGCGGTCCGCGACTCGGGGTGGGTCGTGAAGTAGGTGTGGACGTCGTGCGCCGCGCCGCTGCCGGCCACCAGCACCGCCGCGCCATGCGGGCGCCGGGCGTCGAGGCGGGCCAGCGGTTCGTGGAAGTAGGTGGTCCGGTTACGGATGGCGCGGGCCACCGGCTGGGCCTGGCAGAAGGTGTCCCACGCCGCGAGCCGCGGGTCCGGCGTGACGAACCCGGTCTGCAGACGCTCGATGACCACGTGATCGCCGGGGAGTCCGTGCGGGCGCAGGTAAGCCCACCCGTGCAGGCATTCGGGGGTCAGGGTCGGAGCGAGCACCTCGGCCACGCGTTCCGCCGCCACCTTGTCGATGTGGAGGACCGATATCGCCGCCGCCACCTGCGGATACTCCTCCCTGGCTGGACCACCGCGGCGGACGCACCCGGCGAGAATCGACAGCGCCAGCGCCGACGTACGTGTGCCGAGGAGGGGCATTCCAGCCACCGCACTGCGATCGACATCCATGTCGAGCAATGACGGACGCCGTTGGACGATTCCCGCGGCCGGCGCCGGCGTCGGCAAAATAAACTCGGCCTACTCCGCGATGTCGAACAGCGCCTCGGGGTCGACGCGCGCGCCGAGCAGTCGCACCGCCCAGTGGAGGTGCGGGCCGGTCACGCGCCCGGTGGCGCCGACCTTGCCCAGCAGGTCGCCACGGGCGACGACATCGCCTTCGCGGACGTCGAACGCCGACAGGTGGGCCATGGTGGAGAACAGGCCGGCGCCGTGGTCGAGGATGACGGTGTTGCCCGAGTAGTAGAACTCCCGCGCGTAGACCACCCGACCACCGGCCGGAGCGACGATCGGCGTGCCGGTGCCGGCGGCGAAATCGGCGCCGTTGTGCGGGCCGCGCGCCTGGCCGTTGAGCACGCTGCGCACACCGAAGCCGCTCACCGCGACGCCCTCGACCGGCCGCGCGAAGGCGCCGCGCCACCGCCGTTCGGTCGGCGCCGCGGCGAAGACGGCGTTCAGCAAGGCGGTCTCCTCGCGGATTCGCGGCAACGCGCTCGGCGGCGGGTCGACGAAGCGCCGCGGCACCGTCAGACGGCGCGTGCGCCACTGCTTGGGTGCGACCTCGAACGCATGCACGGCGGTGAGGTCGGCCGCACCGGGCCGGCGGGCGACGACGCGAAGCGTCCGCGGCCCGGCGGTCTCGGCGACGTCCACGCCGATGAGCGCCTCCCAGCGCCCGTCGGCGGCGCGCTGGAACGGCACCGGACGGTCCCGCCAGACGGCCGTCACCCCCGTGACCGCCGGGGGCGCCGCGACGATGACGACGAGGACTTCGCCCGGCGCCAGTGCCCGCGCGGTATGCGTGACGGTCAGCGCCTCTTGTGCTCGCACGGGCAGCGTGGCCGCGATCAACGCGAGAGCCACCATGACCACGGCCTGACGCGACGTCATGCCCGATTGTAGAACCCCTCGCAGCGTCCTCCACACCGGACAGTCCCTCCCGTCCGCCCAGGGGCCTTCGCGGGGGGGGGCGCCGCGACTGGCCGGATTTCAGGCCCAAACGGGCCGGCCAGCCGCCGGTTCGCAACGGCACGCTCCTTGATGTTTCGGCAGGCAGGAGGACTTGGCCATGCGCGACATCACGGGTTGGATTGGTGGGGCCGTCGGCGCCGCAGCGCTGCTCGGCGCGTTCTATCTGGGCGGCCGCGTCACCGCCGACGCGGGGACCACTCCCCTCGCCGCCATGCCGGTGACGACGGCCGCGGTGCCCGGGCTCGAGGTGGCGTGCGCGCCGGGCCAGCGCGTGGTGGTGCGCGACGCCACGGCCACCGCGCCCGCGTCGGCGACGTGCGTGGGTGACGGCGCCGCCGCGCTGCCCGTGGCCTCGGCCCTCGTGCCGGCCGCCGCGCCGCTGGCGGTGCCGGCCGTGCAGCGCGCCGTGGTCAGCGAGCCGCTCGAGGTCTACCGGCCGCGACCGGTGCCGGTGTCCTACGAGAGCCAGCGCGACGTCCGCCGGCCGGTGCGCACCAAGACCAAGAGCGCGGTGATCATCGGCAGCTCGACGGCGATCGGCGCCACCATCGGCGGCCTCACCAAGGGCACCAAGGGCGCGATCATCGGCGGCATCGTCGGCGGCGGCGCGGCCACGGTGTGGGATCACGTCACGCGCCGCCAGGGGCAGGCGCGGTGACGTCCCCGGTGACGGCGTGGGCGGCGCCTCCCCGCCCCGCCGTCACGGCGCCGGCGCCCGGTAGCCGAGCCGGGCGCGGACCCGCAAATCCCGCCGCGACAGCCGCACCTCGATCTTCCGCCACTGCCCATCGGCCGTGACGTTCGTCGGCGCGTAGCCGATCAAGTACTGATGCGACAGCTCGGCCAGCACGTCGTCGAAGCGCTGCCCCACCTGGCCGGTGCGCTCGGCCCGCAGCACCCGCCCGCCGCTGAGCGTGGCCAGCGCGTCCATGCCTTCCAGCAGCTCGTCGACCTCCTCCCCGCGGCCGAGCGCCACGAAGTAGAGCGCCACGTCGCTGGCTTCGACCGCGGCCCGCACCTGCGCGTGCGTCGCCCGGCTCGACTGGTCCTCCCCGTCGGTGAAGACGACCAGCGCCCGACGGCCCGCGCCGCGGGCGAGGTCGGCCAGGCCCCGGGTCATGACGTCGTAGAGCGCGGTGCCGCCGAACGGCTGCAGCCGGCCGAGGATCTCGAGCCGGCGCTCGATGGTGTCGGTGGGCTGGCCGATGGGGAACATCTCGTCGTTGAAGGCGAGCAGCGACGCGGTGGCGCGCGGCGGCAGCCGGCCGACGAACTCGCCGACGGCGCGACGGAGCGCCGGTAACGCCTCCGCCATGCTCTGGCTGATGTCGAGGGCGAGCACCAGCTCGAGCGGGGCGTCCTCGGCCGAGAAGTGTTCGATGCGCTGGGCCACGCCGTCTTCGGTGATGGCGAACGAGTCCCGGGGCAGGCCGCGGACGAAGCCCCCGTTGCGGTCGGTGACGATCGCCGGCACCTGCACGACCCGGACGGCGGTCTGCTCGCTGACCTCCAGCGCCTTGGTGCGGCGGGTGGCGACGAGGCGGCTGCCGTCGCGACGCGTGGCGACGACGCGCAGCTGGTGGGCCCGCACGACGGCGCCGGCGTCCCACTCGCACCTGGCCGGGTCGGGCGCCTCGACCCGGCACACCTCGCGGCCATCCGCATAGAAGACGTAGCCGGTCACCGTGGCGGCCTGATCGGCCGGCTCGACCCGTACCTCGATCGGCACGCGGTCGCTGACGTAGTCGTCCGGTCCAGGCGAGACCAGCACGAGCGTCGGCGCCTGCGCGGCGAGCGTCGCCATCGCAGTGACCGCGCCGGCTAGCACGCCACCGGCCCACGTCACCGGCGCGCTCCATCCGACGGCGTCAACACGCCCACGCCGGCCAGCGCCGAGACGTAGTCCTCGAACCGTTCACGCGTGAGCCCGCGGGCATGACGGCCGAGGCCGAACCAGTCCTCCGACGACGCCAGCTCGGCGTTGTCGATCAGGTCCTGCGCCGCGAACGCCAGCACGCCGGGATAGACCTCGGGTGGGAGGCCGGCCTGGACGGTGAGCTCGGCGATGCGGAGCGGCAGGTCCACGGTCATCGCCGCGAGCAGGCCCAGCGCCGGTCGCCCGGAGTACGGCTCCCACGCCTCGGATCCGCGCCACTCCAGGCGCAGACGCGAGTCGAACGGCAGCGCCGGGGTGCCGAAGGCCTCGGGCATCGCCGCTGTCGGCTCGCCGATGCGGACCAGTTCGGCCAGCGTGAACGCCTCGGCGACGCGCGCCGGCTCGTGGCCCGCCATCCACGCGATGGTGGCCCGCCGGTCGCCGCCGACCCGCCCGGCCGCAGCCAGCGCGTCGAGGGCGGCGGGGTCGGCGCGGGCGCTCAGTACGCGCTCCCGGCCGCGGGTCAGCGCCGCGACGACGTCGCGCAGGGCCTGGCCGCTGACGTCACGCGGGCTGGCCAGTGCCGCCTGCAAGGCCAGCGCGTGGAGATTCGCCGCCGTCAGCCGTGTCGGCTGCGGCGACGTCGCCGTCGAGAGCCGACGCAGCGCCAGCCGCGCCAGCGCATGTTCGAGCCCGACGATGGCCCCGGTCACCGCCCCCGAGCCGTCCACCTCGACGGGCAGCGCCCACGGCAGGTCGCGTCGACTGCTGTCGCTGGTCTCGTGAACGCCGAAGCGGTGGCGCAAGGCGAGGTCACCGGCGCGGGCCGCGGCGCCGTCGGGATCGCCGAGGTACGGCGTGTAGGCCAGCGAGACCAGCAACTGCATCGACAGCCAGTCGACCACCTGGCGCAGGCGCTCCACCGCCCGCTCGACGCGATCGCCATCGCGCGGCCCGCGTACGCGTTCGAGTTCGCGGCGCGCCTGGGGCAACACCCGGGTCACCTCGAGCGGTTCGCTGATCTCTTCGACGCCGCGCGGCCGGCCCAGCGCCTTCTCCAGCTCGGCGATCTCGCGCTGCTCGTCGCGGGCCTTGGCCGGCGACGGCGTGCCGTCGCCGACCTTGCGCATCAGCTGCAGGGCGCGCGCCAACCCTTCGAGCGAGCCGCCGCCTTGCGCGGCCCGCAGCCGCGTCATCCGCTCGCGTTCGGCGCCGGTCCAGTCCACGACGTAGTCGCTGCCCTCCCACGACAGCCGCGCCCGATCGCCGGCCCGGGTGGCCAGCGCATCGGCCAGTGCGGCGTCGAGACCATCGGCCAGCGCCGGCAGGCGCGGAACCACCCGGTCGACCAGCCAGGCAGCGATGCCGGCCCCGAACCCCTCCTGCGTGAGCGGCACCGCCAGCAGCGCGGTGAGCAGCGCCGCCGCGCTCGTCGTCGGCACCACGCCAGCCCGCAGCAGGCGGTCGATCAAAGCGACGCCGCCCTGGACCTGCGCGATGGCGATGGCGCGCCGGTTGCGATCGCCGATCCCTTGCAGCGCCGTCGCCATCCGCACCGCGGCCGTGGCGAGGGCGGGCGTCAGCACGTCGCCTCGCTCGAGCACCAGCAGCAGCGCCGGGAACTCCGCCAAGCCGCGGGCGGCGAGCAACGCGCCCGGGAGGTCCGCCGGGGCGACGACCGGCAGCGCCTGGCCGAGCACGAGCACCTGCCGGAAGCGTACCGGCCGGCGGTCGAGCGATTCGTTGCACACCCGGTCGACCAGCCACGCGGCGTCCACCGGACCGTCGTCGTCCACGTCGCGGAGGGCCCGGACCGGATCGTCCGGGATCCCGTCCTCGAAGGCTCTCGCCCAGAACCGCCGCTGCTGCGGACCGGCCAGTCCGTTGCCGCCGGCCGCGAGCGCCATCGGCAGGCCTCGCAGCAGCAGCCACGGATCGGCGGGATAGCGCTTGAGCGGGGCCAGCGCCGGCGTCCAGTCGCCGTCGGTACGCGCCACGGCGTCGTACAAGGCCCGGAAGCGCTCGAGCCGGCGGCCGGCATCGGCGATCCACGCGCCGGTCGCGAACCGCCGTTGCGGTTCGGGCAGCGCCTGGACCAGGTCGAAGAACACCGCCAGTCGACCGCCATCGCGGGTGAAGAGCCGGCGCACGAAGGCCGCGGGTGACGACACGGGCTCGCCGACCAGGGCTTCCCAGAGGGCCTGGACGTGGGTGCCGCCGTCCAACTGCAGGCGGCCGTTGCGCACGACGACGTGGGCGCTGTACGCCGCGAACAACGGCGCCGCCTCGCGATGGAGGAGGCGGACCAGGTCGGGTGACGCTTCCAGGAAGCGGCGCGTCGAGGCATCGAGGGCGGTCGCCCCGTGCCACAACAGCAAGGCGTTCGGGTCGCGCAGCAGCTCGGCGAAGAGCGCCCGCGCCGGGATCTCGCGGTCGAAGACCACGCGGGTCCAGGTCGACGGCGCCAGGGCGAGCGGCAGTTCGACCGCCGGCACCTGGAGCGTCACCGTCTCGCCGGCGTTGAGCCGCGGAACCAGTGCCGCCACGTCGAGCCCGAGCGTCTTCAGTGCCGCCTGGCTGTCGCGGGCGCGGCGGCCGTCGTCGAGCTCGACGGTGTACTGGTTGCGGCGCTCCCGCAGTCGGGCCCCGAGCAGCTCGAGGGCCTCGCGCAGGCGATCGCGGGACTGCCGGGTCTTGACGGCGCCGAGCGCGATCGCGCCGCCCGCTGCGGCGGCCCGCGCTGCCTGCTCGACCCGCACGGCGAGGTCGAGCTGTGCCTGCACGCGCGCGAGGGTCCCGTCGTCGAGCCGCACCGACGCGGCGGCGTCGTACCGGCGCTGGACCAGCAGCCGCAGCACGCCGGCCCGCTCGAGCGACACCGGCACCCCGAGTTCGCCGAACGCCCAGGCCCCACCGGGCGCCGCCAGCGTCCCCAGTTCACCGGCCGGGACGGCGGGCGTCTGCGCCGCCGTCGACGACGGGAGCAGGGTGAGACACCACAGCAGGGCGAGGACGACGCCGCGCGCGCGCGCGGCGCGGCGCCGGCGGCGAGCGGGCACAGCGACCATGACCGGAGCGGAAGAGGATACGTCGGGGCCCGGAAGGCGACAAGAACGCGCGCCCCAGGGGCACGGATGGCCGAGCTGGAACCCCGCCCGGCCTTCCCTGCCGAGGCTGGCGCCGGCGACAGGTCCGATCTCCCCCCGGACATCGGGGCTGAGCGAGGTCCCGGTGGAGAGACGGACCGAGGCAGCGAATTCCGCCGCCCCGATTACTCGGCGCGCAAGGCCGCCATCGGGTCCACGCGGGTCGCCCGCTGGGCCGGCACATAGGCGGCGGTCGCGGCGACGCCCAGCATCAGGGCGCCGACCGCGGCGAAGCTCAGCGGGTCGGTCGGGGTGACGTCGTAGAGCAGGGACGCGATCAGGCGTGTGACCCCGGCCGCGCCCACGGCGCCCAACGCGACGCCGAGGCCGGCGAGCCGCAGCCCCTGGCGAATCATCATCCGGCGAACGTCGCCCGGTTCGGCGCCGAGGGCCATGCGGACGCCGAACTCCTGGGTGCGCTGCGACACGCTGTACGACAGCACGCCGTAGACGCCGACGACCGCGAGCAGCAGCGCCAGCACGCCAAAGGTCCCGAACATCTGGGCGAACAGCGTGTATTGCCAGAAGCCCTTCCGGCGCAGCTCGTCCATCGAGGTGACGGCGAACACCGGCAGGCCCGGATCGGCGGCGCGGATGGCGTCACGGACCTGCGGCAGGAGCCCGGCGGCTTCGCCGGCGGCGCGCACCAGCACGCCGGTGTTGGGCGTCGCCTGGTAGGGATACGGGATGAAGGCGGCCGGCGTCACCTCGCGGTCGTTGACCTCCTCGATCATCACGTCGGCGACGACGCCGACCACCGTGAACCAGCCGGCCTCGGGGTCGTCGAGCAGCCGGAACCGCCGACCGACGGGATCGAGGTCGCCGAGGTCGGCCGCGGCGGCGAGGCGGCCGCTGGCGAGCGGCGGCACGACGCCGTCGCGAGGCGCGAAGTACCGCCGCGCCATGCTGACGTTGATCACCGCCACCGGCGACCGCGTCTCGCTCTCGGCCGCAGTGAAGGTCCGGCCGCGGACGGTGACCGCGCCGAGCGCGTCGAGGTAGCGACCGGTGACGGCGGCGAAGAACAGCCGCGGCTCACGGCCGGCGTCCACCGCCGCGCCGTCGACCTCGAGTCGGCTCACGTCGCCGCCGCCGTCGAGCGGAATGAGGTTGGAGGCACCCGCGGCCGACACGCCGGGAATCGCCTGCAGGCGGCGCATCACGTCCTCGACGCGGCGGGCCCGGGCGCCGTCGGCGGCGTAGGGCTCGTCGGGGAGGAACATCCGCAGGGTCGTCAGGCGCGCCGGGTCGAAGCCGACGTGGGCGCGCTGCAGGTTGAGGAAGCTGCGCGTGAACAGCGCCGCGCCGACCAGCAGGACGATCGACAGCGCCACCTCGCCGACGACGAGGGCGTGGCGAGCGCGGTGCCGCGTGCCGCCGTCGCCGCCGCGGCCGCCCTCGCGCAGCGCCGCGACCAGGCTGTCCTTCACCGCGTGCGCCGCCGGCGTCAGCCCGAAGATCAGGCCGGTGACGACGCTGATCGCCACCGTGTAGACGAGAGTGCGGGCGTCGAGGCGGAAGTCGATCAGGTAGGGCACGTCGTCGGCCGGCACGCGCGCCCGCAAGGCGCCGATGCCGACCCAGGCCAGGGCGATGCCCAGCGGCGCCGACGCCGCGCCGAGCAGGAGGCTCTCGGTCAGCAGCTGGCGGACGATGCGGCCGCGGCCGGCGCCCAAGGCCGCCCGCACCGACATCTCGCGGGCCCGCGCCGTCGCCCGCGCCAGCAGCAGGTTGGCGACGTTGGCACAGGCGATGAGCAGCACCAGCGTCACGGCGCCCATCGCGGTCAGGGTGACGAGCCGGACGTCGTCGGGCACGTAGTACTCGGCGAGCGGATCGACGCGCACTCCCCAGCCGTCGTCTTCGGCGAAGGTGCCGGCGAGGCGCGCCGCGATGCCGCCGAGCTCCTCGCGCGCCTGTTCCACGGTGCGCCCGTCGGCGATGCGGGCGAACACCTCGAGCGTGCGCGTCTGGCGAGGCAGGTCGTGGACGAGCGGCTCGAGCGGCACCCAGGCCACCTGCAGGAAAGGGAACTTGACGCGCGGCGGCAACACCCCGATGACGGTGTACGGCCGGGCGTTGATGGTGACGGCGCGGCCGACGACGGCGGGGTCGCCGTTGTAGCGGCGCTGCCACAGCTCGTCGCTCAGGATGACGACATCGGCGGCGCCGGCCCGATCGTCGGCCGCGGTGAAGTCGCGGCCCAATGCCGGGGTGATGCCGAGCATTGAGAACAGCCGCCAGCCCACCGCGGCGCCGAGCACGCGCTCGGGCTCGTCGCCGTCGGAGAAGGTCAGGCTGCGGCCGTCCACGCCGGCGGCGGCGGCAAGCGACCGGCTCGCCGCCTCGTAGTCGCGCAGATCGGGCACCGACAGCCCGCCGCGGCTCACCCCGCTCTCGCGCTGTGTCGACCAGAGGGTGACCAGCTGTTCCGGAGCGCGAAACGGCAGCGGATTCAGCAGCGTGCCGCTGATCACGCTGAACATCGACGCATTGGTGCCGATGCCGAGGGCCAGGCAGACCATCGCCAGCGCGGTGGCCAGCGGCGCCTTCACCAAGGCGCGCCACGCCAGCTTCAGGTCCTGACGGAGGGCGTCCATGGACGGAGAATACGCTCGCGCCGCGCAACGGGTTCAGGCGCTCGCGAACTGGGGGCTGGGTTCTGGGGGCTGGGGACTGGGGCTTGCCAAGAGCGATGGGCCGGGAGAATCTCCCGGCCCATCAACGTTACGAGGCGTTGGCGTGGCGGCGAGATCTTGTGAGCCCTAGTCCCCAGTCCATGGTCCCCAGCACCTAAAAGAGCAGCTTGAACCCCAGCTGCGCCTGGAACGGATCGAAGGCCTGGCGCGCGGTGCCGAAGCCGGTCGGCCGGCCGATCGCGGTCTGGCCCGCCGCCGACGACTGGTTGCCGTTGAAGTTGTTGAGGTTCACCGTGTTGAACACGTTGAACATCTCCCACAGGATCTCGCCGGTGACGCGGCGGAACGTGACCCGTTTCGACAGCCGCAGGTCGGTCTGGAAGAACGCGTCGCCGCGGCCGGCGTTGTAGCCGACGCCGGCCGGCCGATCGAAGTTGTCGCCGTCGCGGTTGGCGTCGGTGCCGAGCGTGATGTTGTAGGGCGGCGCCGAATTGGCGGTGACGATGGTGCCCGCCTGGAAGCCCCACGGCAGCTCGTAGATCACGTTGGATACGAAGCGGTGCCGCACGTCGTTCGCCGTCGGCCCGAAGTCGGCCATGATGTCGTAGTGGTTCGACGGCGTGCCGCCGTCGGCGATCGTCTTGGCGCTGCCCAGGGTGTAGCCGAGCAGGAACCCGAGGCGGTTGGCGAACCGCTTCTGCAGCCGCAGCTGGGCCTGGTGGATGCGCATCGGCGCCGAGTCGTCGTAGAGCAGCAGCCGCGTGCCCGAGGCGATGAGCGGGAAAGTGTTGTCGGCGCGGCGGGCGTTGACGTTGCGGGTAATCGGAAAGCTCTCGCCGCGCAGGTAGACGTAGTCGAACGACACCGCGTAATTGGTGCCGAGCTGCCGCGTGGACCCCAGCGTCATCTGATGGGTATAGGGGGACTCGGCCGAGTTGCTGGCGATGCGGAACGCCGAACCGGCCGACTCGGGGAAGATGCGAGTCGGCAGGTTCGGGAAGAAGTCGTTGGGGATCAGCGCCCCGGAGCGCGAGTCGTTGGCGATCTGGGTGGTGATGAAGCCGGGATAGCCGGCGACGACGCCGCGCATGGTCGTGGTGTTGATCTGGTCGTAGTAGATGCCGTAGCCGCCGCGCACCACCATCCGGCCGTCGCTCCACGGATCCCAGGTCACGCCCAGGCGTGGGGCGATGTTGTTCATGTCGTTCGGCACCGGCTTGAAGTTCTGCCCGCGCAGCGCGCCGGTGATCTGGCTGACCCAGAACTGCTCGATGGGGATGTCGCCGGGGATGTCCTGGCCGTTCAGATCGCCGCGCCACAGCTGCCAGTCGTAGCGGACGCCGAGGTTGAGGGTCAGGTTGCTGACCGGCCGCCACTGGTTGTTGACGAACGCCGAGTAGATGTTGACGTCGCGGGTCAGCGCCGCCAGCTCGCCGCGCAGCTCGATGCCCTGGGTGAAGCGGAACGGCAGCGTCGTCGGGTCGCCGGGCACCACCGGAGCGTCGCGCAGGAACTCGAACAGACCGTTGAACGACTGGTTGATGGTGCTGGTGGTCGGAACGATGTTGGCCTCGAAGCCGAACTTGAGGTCGTGGGTGCCCTTGGCGACGAAGTTGAGGCTGGTGGCGTTGGTGACGATGTAGTTGTCCTGCGAGCGGCCCTGCGGGACGTTGCTGGCGCGGCCGAACTGCACGGTCGGAAAGCGGATCTCGGGCTTGCTGGTCGACCCGGCCGGCAGCACGCGGTCGAGCGCCTGGTGCGAGGCGCTGACCCGCAGCTCGTTGACGAGGTTGCTGCGCAGGACCGAGGTGAGGTTGCCGACCAGGAACCAGGCGCGCCGCTTGTCGTCGTAGCCGTGGTCGCCGGCGCTGTTGCCGCCGGTCTGCTGGTTGGTGAGATCGCGGTGGTCGTACATGTAGGTGGCGTTGACGGTGTGGTTCTGCGACGCCAGGAAGGTGCCCTTGCCGAAGACGTTGTTCTCGCTGGTCGTCACCGGGATGTCGGTGCGGGTGTCGTAGCCCAGCGAGTTGACGTAGTCGCGGATGCTGACCGGGATGTTGACCTGCACCGAGCGGTTGTTGGCGCGCTTCTCCCAGGAGGCGAAGTAGAAGAGCCGGTTCTGCACCACCGGTCCGCCGACCGTGGCGCCGTACTGCTCGATCTTGAACGGCGGGACGATCTCCGCGAAGTAGTTCGGCTTGTCGTAGGCGTCGTCACGGCGGAAGTAGAAGGCGCTGCCGCGGATCTGGTTGCCGCCCGACTTGGTGAGGATGTTGATCGCGCCCGACGCCGACCGCCCGAACTCGGCGGTGTAGGAGTTGGCCATCACCTGGAACTCCTGGATGGCCTCCTGGGCCAGGGCGATGCGCGTCGCCGACGACAGCGAGCTGCCGCCGCCGGTCACTTCGTCGTTGAAGTCGACGCCCTCGAGCCAGATCGACTTGTAGTTCTCGCTCATCCCGCCGAACGAGATCGAGTCGGTCTGGCCGCCCGAGGCCGAGCCCTGGTCGGCGACGACGCCCGGCGCCAGCAGCGTCAGGTCGAGGAAATCGCGGGATTTCAGCGGCAGGTTGGCGATCTGCTGGGTGTCGACCAGCGTGCGCACGACGTTCTCGGTGGTGTCGACCAGCGGCGCCTGCTCGGTGACGGTGATGGTCTCTTCGAGGCCGCCGACCTCGAGGGTGAACGGCGCCACCAGCTGGGAGTTGATGGCCAGGCGCAGGTCGGCGCGGGTGGCCTCCTTGAAGCCGGCCAAGGCCGCCTTGATGGTGTAGACGCCGGGCGGCATCGCCGCGAAACGGTAGGTGCCGAGTTCGTCGGTGACCGCCTCGCGGGTCAGGCCGTTGGCCTGGTTCACCGCGGTCACGGTCACGCCGGGCAGCGAACCGCCGGTGCTGTCCTTGACCTCGCCGAGGATGGTGCCGGTCGTCGTCTGCGCGACGCCGCTGGCCGCGGCACCGAGCAGCAGGACGACGCCGAGCCAGCCACGAAGTGCCCTGAGAGTGCTCATCACGTCCGCCTCCGTCGAGAGTGGCTTGCCCGCAAGTGCACGTCCGCCGAGGCGCCGTCCGGGGGGCGCGCGCCGCGGATTCTAGCCGGGGGCGGCAAGCTCGGCCGCGCACTGAGACAACAAGAGACAATTTATGGCATACGGCCGGGCTGGCGGCTCCGCTCCAGACCTCGGCCCTTGCGGCATACTTACGGCACGTGCAGCCGGCGGCGCGAAGGGTTTCCCGCGCCCATCGAGGGTCGCAATGAGGCAGTTCCTGGTCGCGACGGCGGGCGTCGCAGTGCTCTCCATCGGCGTCGCCGCGGGGCGCGGACAAGCCCCGGCGCCAGCGGCTCCCGCGGCACCGCGCGGTGCGCAAGCTGCGGCCCCGGTGCAGGCCGCCGCCCGGCCGGCGCCACGCGGCGCCGCACCGGCGCGCTCGGCGATGGTCGCCGCGGAACAGACCCGACTCGTCACCACCTACTGCGGCACCTGCCATAGCGAGCGCGGCAAGGCCGGCGGCCTGTCGCTCGCCGGCTTCGACGCCATGAAGGCGCACGAGCAGCCGGTGGTGATCGAGAAGATGATCCGCAAGCTGCGCGCCGGGATGATGCCGCCGCCCGGCGCGAAGCGGCCGGCGCCCGCCGAGATCGATCAGCTGGCCGGCGCGCTCGAAGCGCGCATGGACGAGTTCGCGGCCAGCAACCCCAACCCCGGCTGGCGGCCGTTCCAGCGGCTCACCCGCGCCGAGTACTCGCAGGCGGTCAAGGACCTGCTCGACCTGCAGGTGGACGTCACCTCCTACCTCCCGGCCGACACGCAGGCGCACGGCTTCGACAACATCGCCGAGGCGCAGAGCTTCAGCCCGGCGCTGCTCGACGGCTACCTGCGCGCCGCCTCCCAGGTGAGCCGGCTGGCGCTCGGCGACAAGCAGGCGTCGCCGACCTCGGCCACCTACCGCGTGCTGCAGGTCGAATCGCAGATGCAGTACGTCGAGGGCGCGCCGCTCGGCTCGCGCGGCGGCATCGTCGTCACCCACACCTTCCCCGCCGACGGCGACTACAAGTTCACCGCGCTGCTGCAGCGGACGATCAGCGGCGAGCTGTTCGGCAACACCGGCATCGCCATGGCCGGCAGCGACGAGCTGCTCGAGGTGTCGATCAACGGCGAGCGCGCCGCGGTGCTCGAGGTCAAGGCGAGCATGAGCGACGCCTTCGAGCGCGGCTTCGAGATCGACTCGCCGGTCATCCACGTCAAGGCCGGCCCGCAGCGTATCGCCGCCGCGTTCGTGCCGCGCTTCGTCGGCCCGGTGGACGACCTGATGATGCCGATCGACCACACGCTGGTCGACATGCGCATCGGCACCGGCTTCGGCATCACGTCGGTGCCGCACATCCAGGACCTGGTGATTTCCGGGCCGATGAAGGTCACCGGCGTCTCCGACACGCCGAGCCGCCGCAAGGTGTTCGCGTGCCGGCCGACGGCCGCCGCCGAGGAGCGGACCTGCGCCACCGACACCGTGCGCCGCCTGGCCGCGCAGGCTTTCCGCGGCCCGGTCGACGCCGCCGACCTCGCCGACCTGATGAAGTTCTACGACCAGGGCCGCGCCGACGGCGACTTCGAGAACGGCATCCGCCTGGCGCTGCAGGGCATCCTGGCCAACCCGCGCTTCCTGTTCCGCGTCGAGGAGCAGCCCGACGTGCCGCCCGGGGCCATCTACCGCATCGGCGACGTCGAGCTGGCGTCGCGGCTGTCGTTCTTCCTGTGGGGCACGGTGCCCGACGCCGAGCTGGTCAAGGCAGCGACCTCGGGCGGGCTGAAGACCACGGCCGGCCTCGAACGGCAGGTGCGGCGGATGCTGGCCGACCCGAAGGCCGAGGCGCTGGCGACCCGCTTCGGGGCGCAGTGGCTGCGCCTGCAGGACGTCGAGAAGGTGCGGCCCGACGGCATCCTCTTCCCGCAGTGGGACCAGTCGCTCACCGAGGCGATGCGGCAGGAAACCGAGCTGTTCTTCGCCAGCCTGGTGCGCGAGGACCGCAGCGTGCTCGACCTGCTCAATGCCGACTACACCTACGTCAACGAGCGGCTGGCGCGCCACTACGGCTTCCCCAACGTCACCGGCCCGGAGTTCCGCCGGGTGCCGCTGCCGCCGAACCGGCGCGGCGTGCTCACCCACGGCAGCGTGCTGATGATGACGTCGGTCGCCGATCGCACCTCGCCGGTGCAGCGTGGCAAATGGGTGATGCAGGTGATGCTCGGCTCGCCGCCGCCGCCGCCGCCGCCCAACGTGCCGGCGCTGGAGGAAACCGGCGGCTCGAAGGACGGCCGCGTGCTGTCGGTGCGCGAGCGGATGGAAGAGCACCGCAAGAACCCGGCGTGCACGTCGTGCCACCGCGTGATCGACCCGCTCGGCCTGGCCCTCGAGCACTTCGACGTCACCGGCCAGTACCGCATCAAGGACAACGGCGTGCCGGTGGACGCGGTGGGCGTGCTCTACGACGGCAGCGAGATGAACGGCGCCGAGGGCCTGCGTCAGGCACTGCTGAAGTACAAGGACGCGCTGCTGGCCAGCTTCACCGAGAGCCTGATGACCTACGCGCTCGGCCGGCACGTGGAGTCGTACGACATGCCGACCGTGCGCGGCATTCAGCGCGACGCCGCCCGCCACGACTACCGCCTCTCGGCGCTCGTGCTCGGCGTGGTCAAGAGCCAGCCGTTCCGCATGATGAGCCGCCCCGCGCAGACCGAGACCTCCGTCGCCGACCGACCGTAGGAGCCGCCATGTTCA
The DNA here is from genome assembly GCA_964442845.1 of uncultured Bifidobacteriaceae bacterium. Lineage (GTDB taxonomy): Bacteria > Acidobacteriota > Vicinamibacteria > Vicinamibacterales > UBA2999 > CAWAYR01. Next base: position 15,894 of record CAYUAX010000020.1, read on the forward strand.
TCACCAGAAAGAACCTCTCCCGCCGCACCGTCCTGAAGGGCATCGGCGTCACCGCCGCCCTGCCGCTGCTCGAGGCGATGGTGCCGGCCGCCACGGCGCAGGCGCGGACGGCGGCCGCCGGCAAGGTGCGCCTGGCCTGCGTCGAGATGGTGCACGGCGCCGCCGGCAGCACCGCCTACGGCATGAAGACGCACATGTGGTCGCCGGCGGCGACCGGCCGCGGGTTCGACCTGTCGCCGGGCGCGCTGCAGCCGCTCGAGTCGGTGCGCGAGCACCTGACCATCGTCAGCAACACCGACCTGCGCCAGGCCGAGGCGTTCACCACGCCGGAGATCGGCGGCGACCACTTCCGCGCCAGCGCGGTGTTCCTCACCCAGGCGCACCCGAAGCAGACGATGGGCTCCGACGTGAAGGCCGGCATCTCCATCGACCAGCTCTACGCCCAGCGCTTCGGCCAGGACACGCCGATTCCGTCGATGCAGCTGTGCATCGAGCCGGTCGATCAGGCCGGCGGCTGCGAATACAACTACTCCTGCGTCTACACCGACTCGATCAGCTGGAGCGACGCCGAGACGCCGCTGCCGATGATCCGCGACCCGCGCACGGTGTTCGACCAGCTGTTCGGCGTCGGCGCCACCGCCGAGGAGCGCGCCGCCCGCCGCAAGGAAGACCGCAGCATCCTCGACTCGCTGATGGGCTCGGTGGGCCGCCTCAAGACCCAGCTCGGCGCCGCCGACCGCGCCCGCCTCGACGACTACCTGGCCGACGTCCGCGAGATCGAGCGGCGCATCCAGAAGGTCGAGGAGACCAACTCGAGCGGCGAGGCCCGCGAGCTGCCGGGGGCGCCGATCGGCGTGCCCGACTCCTACGAAGAGCACGTCAAGCTGATGTTCGACCTGCAGGCGCTGGCCTTCGGCAACGACATCACCCGGGTGTTCGCCTTCAAGATGTCGCGCGACGTGTCGGGCCGGGTCTTCCCGGCCACCGGCGTCACCACCGGCTTCCACAACGCCAGCCACCACAACTCCCGCGAGGATCGCATCCGCGACTTCAACAAGATCAACAAGTACCACGTCAGCCTGCTGCCGCACTTCATCGAGCGGCTGAAGCGGATGCCCGAAGGCGACGGCACCGTGCTCGACAACACCGTGGTGATCTACGGCTCGCCGATGGGCGACCCCAACGTGCACAACCACAAGCGCTGCCCGCTGCTGTTCTTCGGGCACGGCGGCGGCGCGCTCAAGGGCGGCCTGCACATCAAGGCCGCCGACGGCACGCCGATGGCCAACAGCTTCGTCGACATGCTGCACAAGATCGGCCTCGACGACGTGAAGGCCTTCGGCGACAGCAGCGGCACGCTCGATCTCAACGCCGTGCAGGACACCACGGCGGCGGCGCAGTAAGGGAGACCCCGACCATGCGACGACGGATTTTCGGCGGACTGGTCGCGGCGGCGCTGGGCGCCGTCGCGGTGACGACGACGCTGAGCGCGGCCGAAGGCACGGTGGCCGATGCGGCGATGAAGGGCGACGTCGCCACGGTGCGGGCGCTGCTCAAGGAGGGCGCCGACGTCAACGCCGTGCAGGGCGACGGCGTCACCGGCCTGCACTGGGCGGCCCGCCAGGGCGCCGCGGAGCTGGCCGGCACGCTGATCGTCGCCGGCGCCAACGTCAAGGCGACGACGCGCTTCGGCGCGATCACGCCGCTGCACCTGGCCGCCGAGCGCGGCTCGGCCGCGGTGATCACGCTGCTCGTCAAGGGCGGCGCCGACGTCAACGCCCGCACCAGCACCGGCGCCACGGCGCTGATGTTCGCGGCGGCGTCGGGCGACACCGCCGCCATCGCCGCCCTGCTCGACGCCGGCGCCGCCATCGAGGCCAAGGAGCGCGACCGCGAGCAGACGCCGCTCATCTTCGCCGCCGCCGCCAACCGCGTCGACGCAGTGAAGCTGCTGATCGCGCGCGGCGCCAACCCGAACGCGATGACCCGGGTGATCGACCTGATGGCGCTCAGCGCCAACGGCGAGAACCCCGACGGCCGCAACCTCGCCGCCAAGCCCGAGACCGCCAACGGCGCCGCCGCCCGCGGCGCGGCGTCGCGGCGCACCGGCGGACCGGGCACGCGCCGCCAGCCCGGCCTCGATCGCGGCTACCTCATCAACGAGCAGGTGCATACCCAGGGCGGCATGACGCCGCTGCTGTTCGCCGCCCGCCAGGGCTTCGCCGACGTGGCGACGGCGCTGCTCGACGCCGGCGTGAGCGTGAACCAGCGCAAGGGCGGCGACCACGTGTCGGCGCTGCTCGCCGCCACGGTCAACGGCCACTTCGACCTGGCCGCGCTGCTGCTCGACCGCGGCGCGGATCCCAATCTCTATGCCGAGAACGGTGTCGGGCCGCTTTACGCCGCCGTCAACCTGATGTGGGCGCCGCGCGCCGGCTACCCGCAGCCGCGGGCGCACCTCAACCAGCGCGTCGGCTATCTCGACTTCATGAAGAAGCTGCTCGACAAGGGCGCCGACCCCAACGCGCGGGTCAACAAGAAGGTCTGGTACACCAGCCACAACTTCGACCTCTCGGGCATCGAGGAGACCGGCGCGACGGCGTTCTGGCGCGCCGCCTATGCCGCCGACGTCGAGGCGATGAAGCTGCTGGTGTCCTACGGCGCCGACCCGCACATCCCGACGGCGAAGCCGCCGGAGCGGGGCGAGTTCGGCGACGCCGGCCGCCGCGAGATCGTCGACGTGTCGGGTGTGCCGCCGGTGCCGCTGGCCGGCCCGGGCATCCCGCCGCTGCTGGCGGCGGCGGGCGCCGGCTACGGCGAGGGCTTCGCCGGCAACTCGCACCGCTTCGCGCCCGGCGGCATGCTGGCCGGGGTGAAGTATCTGGTCGAGGTGGCCGGCGCCGACGTCAACGCCCGCGACAACGAGGGCAATTCGGCGCTCCACCACGCGGCGGCGCGCGGCGACCTCGAAATGGTGAAGTACCTGGTCGAGAAGGGCGCTGACCCGCTGGTCGTCAACCGCGAGGGGCAGACCACCGCGGACATGGCCAACGGCCCGGTGCAGCGGATCCAGCCGTGGCCCGACACGCTCAAGTTCCTCGAGAGCCTGGGCGCGAAGAACAACCACAAGTGCCTGAGCTGCTGAGCGCGAGCGGGCGCTGAGGCTCGCGAGGGGCGGCGGGACACCCCGCCGCCCTTCGCATGTACGGGCGGCACCGGCGACCGCGCCGTCACCGGCTGCCAGCTCGCAAGCCCCGAGCCCCGAGCCCCGAGCCCCGAGCCCCGGCAAGTCTGTTTCGGATCGAATCAGATCGTCAGATCTGCACACGCAAAATTTGCCAATCGTCGAGCCGCGAAGGGCAGCAGACGACGAGCCGGGGGGCGAATTGGCGGGAAATGCCGGCACCCGGATGGAGGGCATGCCGTTTGCTCATCTCAGGTCGTCACACCAACCCAAGGAGCAGCCCAGGATGATCACTCTCCTCCCGTCGGCCGGCGCCTTGGTGAGTGCCCCCAGCACCAAGGTGGTTTGGACCTAGTTCGTCCCCCGACTCGAACGCGCGCCCTCAGCGCGCGCTCGAGGTCGGTCTGATCGCGGCCACCACCCTCTTCACGAACTCCGCCTCGTTGCCGGCGTGCCAGCGCCAGACGACGACCAGATCCTGGTCGGGCAGGATGGTGATGGTGTTGCTGCCCGCGCCGCGCGCACCGTAGGCGTTGGTCGGCAGGCCCGGGTAGTTCTTGCCCTGGGTATTCAGCCACCACAGGTAGCCGTAGTCGGGCCCGTGCTGGCTGGGCGTGATCGCGGCCTTCACGTAGGCCGGCGGCACGATCTGCCGGTCGCCCCACTTGCCGCCGCGCAGCCACAGGTAGCCGAAGCGGGCCATGTCCTGGGCGTTGATCCACACGCCACCGCCCCACCGCGTGCCGCCGCTGACCGAGGCGATGCGCTTGCCGTCCACGTCCACGAAGCTGTTGTGGTACGGGATCCACCGCCAGGTGTTCGAGGCGCCGATCGGGTCCATCACCTCGCGGCGGAACACATCGGGCACCGACTCCTTGAAGGTGCGCAGCAGCGACAGGCCGAGGCGGTTGATGCGGACGTCGTTGTACTCGTAGTAGCTGCCCGGCCGCCGCAGCTCGCGCGGCTTGCGCTCGCCCTCGCCGAACGCCTCCTTGCCGACGAAGTCGTCCTTCTTGCCGAACATCGTCCCTTCCCACTCGGTCTCCTGCTGCAGGTGCATCTTCCAGGTGACCAGGGCGTTGCGCGGCGAGTCGTAGCCGCCGTCTTTGACGGTGCGGCCGACCGGTTCGTCGAGGTCGCCGAGCTTGCCGTCGCGGACGGCGATGCCGGCCACCGTGGCCATCATGCTCTTGGCCACCGAGTAGGTGGGATCGGCCCAGGTGGTGTCGCCGAACTCGGCCACGACATAGCCCTTGTAGATGACCAGGCCGTTGGTCTTGGCGCGGATGTTCGGCACCGAGCCGAGCATCGAGCCGAAGATGCGCTCCTGGTCGCTGAAGTCCATCGCCCGCGTGGACTCGCGCGACTGCGCGAACTGCACCGCGGCGTCGAGCGCGGCCTGATCCATGCCCAATTCGGCGGCCGATCGCTTCGCCCAGCTGCCGGCGGGCGGGTAATAGCCGGCGGCGGCGCCCGCCTGCCCGGCCGCGGCCACCCGCACGACGGCGGCGGGCCCCTGGGACAGGGCGACGAACGAGGCGCCGGCGACGGCCAGCGAGGCGACGAACCTGGTGCGAAGCAAGGTCATGTGCAGGTCTCCCGCGCGCGGCCGGCCGCGCAACCGCCCTACTCTACACCCGAGAGAGGTGGCACCGGCACGAACACCACTTCGTCGAAGGCAAGGTCCGCGACTCCCAAGGCGTGAACCACCAAGGTGGTCGGGCCATCGGCTGGCAAGTTGCAAGGAATCCACACTTTGCCGAAGCCTTGAGTCGGAAGGTTCCCGGCGGGCACGTCCTCGACGCAACGCGGGCCAGACAGCTGCGACACCTCGACGCGAGCTACCGCCGTATTGACGCCACCCGCTGCGTCGCCTCTGCGCCCGGTCAGCAACAGTTGATACCGGCCGGCGGCGAGATACTCATCTGCAAGGATGAACGCGGCCCTCGGCCCGGCCGACGCCGTCACGGACCTGACAGATCGGCCGGCGTCGCGATCGAACAGGTCGACGGCATTCAGTGCCTCGATGTCCGCCGCCCGGTACGCAAACTCCGACCTCACTGGCGCCCATTGCAAGGCGATGGCGAGAGAGACGACCGCTATCGACACGACCGCTCTCGGACGACGCGAGAACAGCCACCGCCACGCGTACGCGATGCCGTCCGCCAGCGGTCCGGCCGCGACGACGATGATAACCGGCAGAACGGGAACCGAGAACCGGTAGGACGAGAGCGTCAGAACGTGTGCGCAGCAGACTGCGAGCACGACCCCTGGCAGGATCCACCAGTCGGCCAACAAACGCCGCCGGATCATGACGACGATCCCGGCGAGAAACGCGCCGAGCATGAGGCCGCCGCGAGCCAGCGGCAAGGTCGCATCGACAGGAAGGATTCCCCACGTGGCTCGAAACAGCCATAGCGGTGCAGGTCGCGGCACGTTCCACCCGTCGCGGGTGATGCCCCAGAAGTAAAGAATCTTTCGCCACGCGAGCCGCATCGCGTCAGCAGGTCGTTGCAGTACAAACGCCACACCAGACGGTTCTTCGATCACGTCCACGTTGTAGGTTCCCGACGCGCGCGGGTTGTTGCCGAGCGCGAAGGTCACTGGACCCTTGTCCGAGATAACCACGAGCTGGCCGCTTCGTGCGGTCTGGTACGCCGACCACGAAGCGATGGGCAGCGTCATCGCAGTTACGAAAGGCGGCAACAACAGGGACGCTCGCAGGGCGCCTTCGGTACGCCGGCGCCAGCCTATCCAGGCGCCGACCAGCGGTCCAACGCCGATGAACACCTCGCGGGTAACGGAGAGCACACCTGCGCCCAGTCCAGCGACGAGCGCCCAAGAGAGTGCTGTGCGGAACGACCGTGCTGCTGACGCCGACGATGCCAACCATAGCAACCCCAAGAGGCCGGCGCCGACGAACACCTCGTACTGCACGGTGCCGACGTAATAGCGGAACGCCGCTGATGTCGCGCACAGCATCGCGGCCAACGCTGCGGCCGTGTCTCCCCAGACCCGGCGCGCCAACCAAGCCGACAAGAGCGTAACGGCCACGAGGGCGCACCAGAGAAACAACCGTGCAACGAGGAACGTCGGTCCGAACAGCTTGTAGGCTACCGCCAGAATCAAGACGAAGCCAGGCGGTTGCCGGACGGGTATCGTATCCAGCCCCTTGCCCAAAGCAAGGTCGGTGGCCAGCTCGTGATAGGTGATGGAGTCCACCTGCAAGCTGGGTAGCATTGAGACGGTGTCGTGATGACGTGCAGCATCGACGAGAGGCACGACAACCGCGACCACAGCAACGATTACCAGGCCCGCGCGTAACGCGCGGGCCTGGTAGTCGAGCTGTTCGATCGGATCAGGGCTTGTTGGCAAGGTTTCTGTCAAAGATCTCAATCAGCTTGAGCCAACGATCTACATGGTCGGGGTGGCGCACTCCTTGAGCCACCGATGTATCGGTATATCCGTAGCTGAACCACATCAGCGCTGGAATCCTGGCGGCGTTGGTCATGGCCAATTGGTACCACCACTCCATCTGGCATGGCCCCGGCGCGATCGGCCAACCGTTCCCCGGAGTGTGCCGAAAGGCCTGAGCCACCAACATCATCGGCTGCGGGAACCGAGAAAGCGCATGCTGTACGAGTAGGCCCGACTGTGCATCCCATGCGGCCTTGGTGGTCGGGTCACACGCGAGAACATTGCCAGTGAAATACGGATCGATTCCCAGGACGTCCAAGCTTGCCGGCGGTGGGTAATACCAACCTGCGCCGTAGGCGAGAAGATCGTTCCAAGCGACCTCGACTTGGACTGTGTAGACGTTTCGGATACTGCGTGTTCGGAAAGGCGGCGTTGATGTCGGCGATACGAAGGGCCAACAGGTTGCGCAACGCATCCCCTTGCGCCACCCGGTTCGCGGCATATGGCGCCAGCGACGGATACCGCGAAGCGCTGTTGTAAGGATAGACGAAGGGACCGCCTGACACTGGTTGGTAACCGTTGAGGAAGCCGTACCACTCCTCATCGAGAGACACCCCCGCGAGCCGCTGAATCGCGCCAGAAGCGATCATCGACGCTTTCGCCGCATTCAGATCGGTCACGAACTTGCCGTTCTTGTTCTCGAGGTAGTCCCACGCACCAGGGTCGGCTTGTCCGCTCGGTGGTGGTGTTGTGTACTTCTCGCCGCTCGAGAAGTGGAGGATGAACCAAACCCCGTTGTTGACGAACCGTTGCATCAGACCGGCATCCCCGAGTTCCGAGGGGCCAATCACCGTGAGATTGACGCGACCAGCTGTTTCGTTGACGTAGGAGTAAGGTGGCAGACCTGACGGCTGCGAGGTCAACCAGTAAACGCCGTGGAACGGGATGTACGGCCCGGCGGCTTTCGATGAACCACCATGCGCGATCAAGCCTGCTGCGATTAAACCGACGACGAGGATGCGGGACTTCGACATGGAATCCTCCCTACTCAGTCGAGGTAGCCGATGACGTGTCCTTGACCGAACGGCTGGTGCATCACGTACTACTTGCGGACGAGCAGGTCCTGGCCTTCGGGCCACACCAGGCCCGAGGCTTCAGGGCGATCCTTGGTGGCGTAGTAGGCGACGTTGCGGCCGGCGTTCAGCTTGATCGGCGCGAACACGCGTGAGCCTTCGATCACCACCTGGGTTTCGGCGTCGCTGCCGGCGCTGAGCCAGTGGTCGGTGTCCACCGTGGCCCGCAACAGCGCGCCCGGCTGCGCCGCGGGACGCTCGCGATCGGGCTGGATGGCCTTGTCGTAGGCGGTATCGTCGGGGCTCGGGGCTCGGGGCTCGGGGCTCGAGACAGGCTCGGGCTTCGCGCCCGGGGCGGGTGTGCGCGTGGTCGCGGCGCCCGGCTTCGCGCCCGCCGCCGGCGGTGTGGCCGTGCCGGCCGCACCGCTGCCTGACGACGCACTCCCCGATCCGCCGCCTGGGGCCGCGCCGGTCGTCGCCGGCGTATCCGGGCGCCCGTCCTTGAGCAGCGCGGTGGTGTCGAGCAAACCGACGCTGCCACCCACGGCCCAACGGGTCGCCTCGGCCAGCGTCACCAAGGTGCCACCAAGACGTAGCCAGTCCTTGATCCGCGTCAGCACCGCGTCGGAGATCTGACCGGCGTAGTTGCCCGACGGAAGCACGAGCACGTCGTAGTCGGCGAAGTCGGCGCGGCCGAGCGACGCCGTGCGCACGGCGGTCACCGCCTGGCCGAAGCGGCGTTCCAGCACGTACCGCGTCCAGCCGGCCGAGAGCGACGACGTCGGCTGGTCCCAGGCGAGCAGCACGCGCGGCCGTTTGATGAAGCCGTTCTCCGGACTGCCGAGCGAGGTGCCGGCGTCCACGTAGGCCGAGTCGATCGGCACCACGTCGGCGCCGTGCTTCGACGCCAGGCCCGACATCCTCGCCGGCAGATCGGTGGGGTTGCCGGCGGTGCGGACCAGCGCGGTGCCGATCGGATACGCGCGGCCGCCGAGGGTGAACGCGCCGCCGATGCTCTCGACGCGCAGGCCCTGGGCCACGGCGTCCACCGTGAGCGCGGCGCCGGCCGCGCCCCATGGCACCAGGTAGCCGACCTTCGCCGCCGCCAGGGTGCGTGGCGCCGGCGGCGGATCGTAGGTCGCCGGCACCGGCGTGGATGCCGCGGTGATCGCGGTCGCGCTCGTGGCGACCTCCACGTCGTACACGAGCGGCAGGCTCCACGCCGTGATGTCGTAGATCTGGTCGTTCTGGCGGCGGGCGCGGCGCTCCTCCTGACGAGCGATGAACGGCGCGTCCTGTTTGGTATCCGGATCGAGCAGGTTGCGGATCAGGCGCGCCGACGGCTGGGCGTTCGAGACGAGGTAGGCGCCGGCCGGCACGGTGCGGGCGCCGACGGTGACCGGTGCGGTGGCTCGGCGCACCTCGATGCCCTGCGTGGCGAGAGTGCGGGCCAGGCGATCGGCGCGCGACGGATCGTGGCCCGGCACCAGGACGTACTCGCGGACGCTGCCCTTCTCGCCCTCGGCGATGGCGCTGCGGCGGTAGTCGAGGAAGTCGCGGAGCAGCCGCTCGCGGTTGCGCGCCGCGGTGACGGCGGTGGTGATGGCGGCGTTGAAGTGGTGCATCACGCCGTCGCGATAGGTCATCACCGTGCCGTCGGTGCGCGTGAACGACAGCGCCCGCGCCGACGCCTGCTCGTAGGTCATGCCGATCGACCCGTGGAACATCGCCCAGCTGTCGCCGTAGCCGGGATAGAAGCCGTCGTAGACCTCGCGGATGTAATAGGGCCAGCCGCGCTCGTCGAAGCGCGCGGCGTTGGCGCGGCCGAACAGGTCGAAACCGGCGATCTGCGCCTTGGTGTAATGCGGGTTGAGCGGGTCGGCCGGCGGCGCGAAGTAGTAGGTGTTGTTGCCGCCCTGCTCGTGGAGATCGACGTTGACCTGCGGGAAGTACTCGAGCGCCACCTTGATGCGGCCGCGCGTCTCGGGCTGGGTCTGCGCGAACCAGTCGCGGTTCATGTCGAACAGGTAGTGGTTCGAGCGGCCGCCCGGCCACGGCTCGTCGTGCTCGGCGTTGTACGGCGCCGGGTCGGGCACGGCGGCGCGGCCCTGCAGGTTCTGGAACAGGAAGCGGGCGCGGCCGTCCGGGTTCTGCATCGGGTCGATGAGCACCAGGGCGTCGCGCAGCACCGCGTCCACGCCGGCGTCGCCGCGCGCCGCCAGCAGGTGGTAGGCCTCGAGCAGCGCCGCGTCGCTCGAGCTGATCTCGTTGCCGTGCACGCCGTGCACCAGCCACACGACCACCGGCAGGGTGGTCAGCAGCCGGTCGGCGTCGGCGGCTGAGAGCGTCCGCGGGTCGGCGAAGCGTTGGATGTCGGCCTTCACCTGGTCGAGTGCGGCGATGCGGGCCGGGCTGGCGACCACGAACAGCCACAGCGGGCGGCCCTCCCAGGTGCGCGCGTATTCCACGAGCCGGGTGCGATCAGGCGCGGCCTGCGCCAGCGCGCGGAGGTACGTCGCCACTTGTTCGGGCGACGTGATCTCCTCCCCCGGGGCGTGGCCGACCACCTGCTGCAGGGTCGGGATCTTGGCGTCGTACTGCGCGCCGGGCCAGAACGGCTCGACCTGGGTCTGGGCGGCGGCGGTGAGCGGCGTGAGCAGGACGGACAGCAGAGCGGCCAGGCGCATGGCCCGATAGTCTAACGCCGAATGCTCATTGTGCTAAAGTAAGGATTAGCATGAGAGGTAAGGAATGCCTGAGGCGACCGTCACCAGCAAGGGCCAGGTCACCATTCCGAAGCCGGTCCGCGATCATCTCAAGGTCGACGCCGGCGATCGCCTGAGCTTCGTCGTCCAGGCCGACGGCACGGTGGTGGTGCGGCCGATCGTCAGGGACGTGCGCGAGCTGGCCGGCGTGCTCCACCGCCCCGGCACGGCGCCGGTCAGCGTCGAGTCGATGCGCGACGGCGTGGCCGCCCGGATGCGCGCCAAGTACGGACGGCGGCGATCGTGATTGGACTCGACACCAACGTGCTGGTCCGCTACCTGACCCGCGACGACCCCGCGCAGTTCGCCCGCGTCGCGACGCAGCTCGAAGGCGCCGCCGATCGCGGCGAGCGCTTCGTCATCAGCTCCGTGGTGCTGTGCGAGCTGGTCTGGGTGCTGGAGTCGGCCTACGGGTTCGGCCGCGACGAGATCGCCAGCGCGCTCGACCAGATCCTCGCCACGGCGCAGTTCGAGGTGGAACACCCCGACGAGGCGCGGCAGGCCCTGGCCGACTTCCGCGCCACCAAGGCCGACTACAGCGACGCCCTGGTCGGCCGCCTGCACCGCACGCTCGGCGCCGAGCACACCGTGACGTTCGACCGGCTGCTGAAGCCGCTCGAGACGTTCCGCCTCATTTGAGGCGTTCGCGGGCGGCGGCGGCCAGGTCGGTGAGGCCGGTGCGGGTCGCCATGGCTTCGGCCAGCTGGAACTGCGATCGCGCCTCGGCCGCGTGTCCGCCGCGGGCCAGCGCGTCGCCGAACTTGAGGACGACCGGCACGACGAGCGCGGGAGCGCGGGGCGCGGCCGCGGCGCCGGCGACGACCTGTTCGAGCCACGCCCGATAGCGGGCGGCGGCATCGTCGGCGCGGCCCTGCTCATCGAACATCTCGGCCAGATAGATCTGCACGTGCGTCAGGCCCGGGTCGTGGGCCAGCGCGTCGGTCCAGTGGCGTTCGGCATCGGCGGGGCGGCCCTGACGACGGGCCAGCACGCCGGCGTTGACGAGCGCGTCGATGTTGCCCGGGTCGCGGGCGATCGTCGCCGCGAGATGGGCGGCCAGCGCCGCGTCGTCGCCGCGTTCGGCGAGGATCCGCAGCAGCCGACCCTGCACCGCCGAGTCGAACGGGTTGACCCTCGCCGCCGCCGCCAACGCCGCTGGATCGGCGCCGCGAAGCGCGAGCTGATAGCGCCACTGGTCCAGCGCGGCGAGCGCGACGAGCACCACGGCCACGACGGCGATCACGGCGGAACGCCAGCGCCCCTCCGGCACTCGCCCCGCGGCGCCGGCGCTGGCCTCGACATCGGCGGTGAGCGCGCGTCCCACACGCGGATCGCGCAGCTTCCACACCACGCCGTCGATCATGAAGTGGTGCAGATTGACCACCGCGGTGACGATGAGCACGCTGGCCGTGAAGTCCACGCGACCCAGGTAACTGGCCAGCCACGGCGCCGGCAGGAAGAGCGCCAGTCCGCCGAGCCCTACCGCGGCCCAGTAGGCTCGCGCGCGCCAGGCCGCGCCCTCGTCGCGACGCGCGAAGTACTGCGTGATCCACAAATACTGCGCCGAGTGCATGACGGCGAGGATGCCCGAGCTGTAGCGCGTCTGCGGTGTGGCCACGCCGGCCGCCCACGACAGCGCCACCGGGGCGACGAACCACAGGCCCTGGGTGATGAACAGCACGAGCGGCGCCGCCGCTCGGCGCCCGGCGCCGCGCAGCAGCGGCCACAGCGCCGACCCGCCCATGCCGAGGAACAGCGCCGCGGCCGTCCAGCCGAGCGGACGCGTCACCGCGGTCGGCAGGCCGATCGACCACACGGTGGGGTCGGCGGACGGGCCCTCGTTGAACGCCGCCAGCAGCATCACGAACGACGCCGCGAATGCCAGCTTCAGCCGCCGCGCCGGCCCCGCGGTCACCGGCAGGCCGGTACGGCGCACGAACATCATCAGCAGGCCGTAGTTCTGGCCGGTGTAGTGCCACGGGCTCCACATCACGTACGCCGTGAACAGCACCGGCAACAGCCGCAGATCGACGTGCGCGGCGACGCCCAGCGCGATGAGCGCGGCCGTGGCGTGGACGGTGTAGAAGCGGTGCGCGGCGCGGTCGGCCACGCCGTAGGCGCGGTAGACCGTGGCCATGTAGTGCGGGTAGTTGGCCACCAGGGCCAGTGCATAGAACCCGCCGGCCCAGCCGCGGGCGTCGTCACCGGTCAGGGCGTAGGACAGCGCGAGCAGCGGCAACGACCAGCCGCCGCAACCGACGACCATGTCCACCCACGGGTGGGCGATCCAGAGCCGGGACGGAGCGGCGGCCGGGGCGGGCGGGACGGCTGGAGACACCGACCAATCTATCGGTCGAAGTACTCCGCGATCTGCAGGGCCACCCGGCCCATGTGGTCCTCGGCCTCGCCGTAGTTCCCGGTGATCTCGTTGAGGAAGAACGACACGACGATGGCGCCGCTCTTCGCGGAGATGACGCCGACGTCGTTGGCGAGCACCGGCGGGAAGTCGCCGGTCTTGTGGGCGACGGTCACGCCGGTGAGGAAGTGCGGCAGGCGGCGGGCGCCTGCCTGCTGGGCACGCATCATCCGCAGCAGCTCCTCGGCGCCCTCCTTCGACGGCAGCGCCCGGTTCTCGATGGCCTCGATCATGCGGCCGGTGGCCCGCGGCGTCAGCTCGCCCAGCCAATAGGCGCGATCGGCGTTGGTCTTCGCGTTGCGGTCGTCGGCCGGCGTCAGCGCGTTGTACTTCGCGAACAGCTCGCCGGTCGTTTGTGTCAGCTTCATGCCGCCGGCGTAGCCGACCTTCTCCAGCCAGGCGTTCACGCTGGCCACGCCGCCGACCTGGGCGATCGCCAGGTCGGTGGCGGTGTTGTCGCTGGTGATGATCATCTGCAGCAGCACGTCGCGGAGTGTCGGCTGCAGGCCGGCGTCGTGGTAGCGGAAGATGCCGGACCCGCCGCGGACGTCGGCCGCACTCAGGATCAGGCGCTTGCCGAGATCGAGCCGCTTCATGTCGGCCAGCTCGAGCGCCTGCACCGCGATCGGGATCTTGATCACGCTGGCGCTGTTGAAGACCTCGTCGGCGCGCACCGCGCCTTCCTCGCCCGTGGTGAGGTGCTTCACCCAGATGCCGGCGCGGGCCGGGATCTTCGGCAGCTCGGCGTCGAGCAGCGCCTGCAGCGAGGCGGGCCGGGACGCCTCGGCCGCGGGCGCCGACGTCGCGGCTGGCGGCTGCGTGGGCGCCTGGGCACTGCAGGCCACGGAGAGCGCGGCCACGGCGGTGACGATCGCAAGTCGCATGCGAGGCTCCTGGTTACGGCGCGGCGCTGACGAGCGCGTGCACCTCGAGTGCGGCGGTGAGCGCCATGGCGCCGCCGCGATCGTCCGGGCCGAACAGCGCCGGACGGTTGAGATAGTACTCGCGCGTGGCGTTCTGCCCCGCGCCGGTGCCGGTACACACGTCCACGAGTTCGCCCGCGTCGGACACGCGAGCGAGGACGGCGCGCCAGCCCTTGTCCACCACCTCGCGGTAGCTGCGATCGAGCCAGCCGAGACGGACGCCGCGCGCCATCGCCGCCACGGTCATCGCCGTCACGGTGAACTCCCGATACGTGCCGGGCTCGTCCACCACCTGGTGCCAGGCGCCGTCGGCCGCCTGGTGGCGCCGCATCCCGTTCATCAGCCGTTGGAACGCCGCCATCACCTGCGGACGCGCCGGCCACGTCGCCGGCAGGTGCGTCAGCGCCTCCATCAACCCGAACGCCGCGAACCCGTTGCCCCGGCCCCACGCGTGCGGGCCGCTGGCGGCGTGGATGAACAGCCGGTCGTCGCGCTGCAGGCGATCGACGTAGGTGGCCAGCAGCCGCGCGACGGCGTCCGCATACTTCGCCTCACCGGTGGCCGCCGCGGCGCGAGCGAGCACCGAGGTCGCCATGAACATGTCGTCGGTCCACGACGTGGCGAAGCGGACGATCTCGCCGTCGGTCTGGCCGAGGATGAAGTCGGCCGCCGTCAGCGAGAGCGTGCGGGCATCGGCGCGCTGCTCGCGGCCGGCGAGATCGAAGAACGCCTGGTGGCCCGCCAGGCTGGTCAGCAGATTCGGCGCGGCAGTCGCCGGCTTCGCGCCGGCCAGGAACGGCTGCATCTGCTCCACCGCGCGGTTGCGATAGTGCGGGTCGCCCGTGAGTGCCGACACGCTGAGGGCGCCGCTCCACGACAGCGCCGGGATGTAGCTCATGATCGGGCTGGCCGGATAGATCCCAGCCAGGAGCCTGGCAACCGCGAGCGGCGCCCGCGCCTGGCGCGTGGTGAGGACGCGCTGCAGCGGCGACGGATCGTTGGGAGGCCGCCGATCGAGCAGTTGGCGCAGCGCGGCGATCACCTGGGCGGCCGGCCCGCCCACCTGCAACGCCGCGACCGGCGCGAGCCCCGACGGCGCGCCGACGCCGAGCGCGCCGGCGAACGAGTCGGGGGCCGCGGTGGCGGCGCTCTCGACGAGGCCTGACGCCAGGGAGTTGGCCCGCCATTCCAGTCGCTCGCCGCCGCGCACGTCGACGACGAGGTCGGGGCCCAGCATCGTGACCCAGCGCCACAGGAAGCGCGCCTCGCGATCCTGCGGCGCGTCGAAGTAGCCCTTCTCCGGCGGGAAGGCCGGCTCGCCCTCCGCTGGCGCCGCACCGTTCGCATCGCACCGGCCGGGCAACACACAGGGCACGCCGGCCACCTGCCAGCGGCGGCGGTTGCTGCTGACGGCGGCGCCGGTCTGGCCGCTCCAGCGCAACACCTCGAGCACCGCCTTCGCCGCTACGGATGAGCCGTCGAGCCCGCCGACGATCACCACGCGCCGTTGATTGGCGACCGGTGGCAGCGCCGGCTCGAGCGCGACGATGCGCCGGCCCTCGGCGGTGAGGCCGATGGCCTCGACGGCGTACTGGTTGGCGCCGCCGGCGAGCGGCTGCAGCGCCGCGGCGATCGCGTCGGGGGTCTGCGCCGCCGCCGAACGCACCACGGCGCAGGCGACGACCGCGCACGTGAGCAGGATGAGGGGCGAACGGCGGGACACTGGCACTATTTCGCGACGCGGGCCAGGGCCCACACGTTCATCTGCAGGTAATCGGCCGGCCCGGTGGCCGGCAGGCCGAACGCGATCGTCTCCGTGCCTCCGCGCGGCAGCTCGACCGAGAATCGCTCCGGCCCGACGTAGCGCATCGGGAAATCGCGGCCGAAGCGCTTGAGGACGAGGCCCTCGCCCTGCTGGACGACCTCGACGGTGAAGCGGCGCGGATTGCGGAAGGTGCCGACGTATCGGGCCGCCTCCCCGCCCGCCGCCGGGGGCGTGACCGGTGCCGGATCGACCTCCGACAGCTCCGGCTGGGCGAGCAGTGCCAGTCCGACCCGTCGGCCGGCGATGGCCATCGCACCCGGATTGGCGTTGTCGCCGTTGGTCAGCACGACGACGGCGACGCGCGCCGCCGGATCGACGTCGAGCTGCGCGACGTATCCGGTCATGGTTCCGCCGTGACCGTAGGTAGAGAGGGAATGGAAGAGGCCGAGCCCGTAGCCCTGCCCGGTCGTCGGAATCTCGGCGATCCGCGCGCGCATCCGGTCGACGACCCCGGCCGGCAGTCCGGTCGCACCCGCCACCTTGCCGTCGTTCAACAGCGCGGTCGCGAACCGGCCCATCTCCGCCGCACTCGAATACAGGGTGCCGGCCGGCCACAAGCGCGCGTCGTTCGCGAGCGGACGGACAACACTGAACTTCCCTTCCTTGTCGCGTCGATGCCCGACCGCCAGCGGCCAGGTCATCGCCTCGGTGGGCCGGAACGTGGTGCGCGTCATGCCGAGCGGTTCGAGCACCCGCGCCCGCATCACGTCCGCGAACGGCTTCTTCTCCGCCTCCTGCAGCGCGAGGCCGGCGAGCGCGTAGCCAGAATTGGAGTACGAGAAGGCGCGGCCGGGCGGCAGCATGCAGTACTCGCTCGTCCAGGTGCGTTGGTACGCACCGAGGCCCTCCTCGCCCTGCGGCCCGAACTCGTCGGGCTCGTCCATGATGCCGCCGGTGTGCGAGAGCAGTTGCGCCAACGTCGGCGCGCCCACACACGGCGTGAGGCCCGACACGTATGCGCCCACCGGGCGGTCGAGCGCCACCACGCCCTGAGTGCTGGCCGACACCAGCGCCGCGGCCGTGAACGCCTTGGTCACCGAGCCGATCTGGAACAGCGTGTCGGCAGTGATTGCTGCGTTGGTCTCGACATTGGCGACGCCGAAGGCGCGCGTCCACGCGACCGTGGTGCCGGACACGACGGTGACGATGGCCCCGGGTGCGCCGCTTTGCGCGAAGGCGTCGGCCACTGCCGCCTCAGCCTTGGCCACCGCCCCGGCATCCGGCTGCTGGCCGGCCGGCACCGCGCCTCCAGCCAGCGCGGCCACGACCAGCGCGCCGGCCGTGCGCCGCGTCATCGTGCCCGCCACGGCGCCTTGATGAGGAGCGACGGATCAGCGCCGGCCTTCGGCACGAACTTCTGCGTCCGCCCGTACTGGTTGTCGCCGCCGTAGAGATTGCCGGCGCTGTCCACCGAGAAGGTGTGCACCTCGAGGTAGCCGTCCGGCAAGTCAGGCGGCACCATCCACGTGTATTGGCGCGTGCCGTTGAAGTCGAGCTTCACGAACCGCAGCGGCTTGAGATCCGTCATCCACACCGCGTCGTCGTTGACGATGAGGTCGAGCGGCAGCGAGAAGCCCGGCCAGGCGGCGACGAACTCCACCTTCGCCGGATCGGCGGTGGTGCGGAAGACGTTGACGCGCCCGCCCGAGCGGTCGAGCGCGAAGATGCGGCCGCCGGGGCCCACCGCCACAGCGTGCACGCCGTTGAACTGCCCCGGCCCGCTGCCCTTGCCGCCGAACTCGCCGAGGAAGCGCAGGTCCTTGTCGAAGATCATCACGCGGTGGTTGTCGAGGCCGTCGGCGATGAGGATGCGGCCGTCGGGCAGGAACGCCACGTCCTGCGGCTTGGCGAAGTGCGTCGCGTCGGCGCCAGGCACGCCCTTCTCGCCCAGCGTGGTCAGCAGCTGCTTCCCGTCGTTCGAGAACACGTAGATCTGGTGGAACGTCTCGTTGACGACCCACACGCGGCGCTGCGGGTCGTAGGGGCTGATGCGCAGGCGATGCGGTCCGGGCCCGTCCGCCCCTTCACACAGCTTGTCCCACTGCGTCCATCGTTCCTTCACGCGGCCATCGCGGTCGAGCGTGTAGAGGCAGTTCTGCCACACCCGCCGATCGGTCAGGGACAGCACGTTCATCTTGAGGGAGCCGGCGAAGCCCGCGAACTCGGGCGGCACGGGACTCGGCAGCCGGAACTCCCCGCGCTGCGCCACGAAGATGCGGTCCGGCGACTCGGCGAACACGCCCGAGTTGCCGCCGAAGGCGAATCCCGGCGCCGCGAACGGCTTGTGCCAGCCGCGCACGACGTCGTAGGGGCTGGGGCCGATCGGACCGGGATCGACAGCCGGACGCGGCGGCGCGGCAGGTGCCTGGGCCGGTGCCTGGGACTGGAGCGGCAGCACCGGCGCCGCCAGGACGAGTGCGAACAGAGCAGCCGACCAGAACGGGCGACGCATGGCCGGGAATCTTACTTCGTGCCGAGCGGCCGAAGCTGCTTCCAGCGTTCGATGAACGCCGTTGCTGCGGCCACGAACGCCTCGGTGTCCTCCCGGCCGCGCTGGGCCGATGCCTCGGACAGATCCCGCGCGCTCCAGACCCCGGTGGTGGTCATCTCGCGGGTCGAGGTCCCCTTCCCGGTTTCTTCGGCCTTGAGCGACTCGGCGAGGAACACCCGGGTGGCCGTCGGATCGCCCTCGATGACGTCTGGAAGCATCCTGGCCAGGTGCGGCGGCAGCGTCAGCGGCGCGACACGGGCGGCCGACATGTCGACGAGGTTCGGCGTGAGGTAGAGCGACGCCGAGGTCTCACCGAGGCCGCCGTGGCGGTCGAACTCGAGCGTCTCCTGGCGGGGCGTCGGCTTCTGGAACGGCGCTGCGGCCTCGCCCAGCTCCACGGCGATGCCGGGCGTCTCCTGGTTGATGCGATCGACGATGTAGCGGGTGATCGCCTGGTTGCCGCCGTGGCTGTTGAGCAGCAGGAAGCGCTTGAAGCCATGGCGGATGAGGCTCTGCACCGACTGGAAGTAGACGAGCTGAATGGTCTCGGCCGGCAGTGTGATCGTGCCCGGGAACGCCATGTGGTACGGCGAGTTGCCCGGAAAGAGGATCGGCGCGACCAGCACGTCGGTCTTCTGCGCCACCAGCTTGGCGCGTTCCAGCCCGTTCAGGAAGTCGGTGCCGATCGGCCCCTGATGGCCGTGCTCTTCGAGCGAGGCCACCGGGATGATCACCATGTCGGTGCGGGTGAGCAGGTCGCGCACCTCGGGCCAGGTCATGTGCGGCAGGTAGTTCTTTACCTTGGGCTCCTGCCACAGCGGATTGGTGGTCTGCGCCCAGGCGGGCGCGGCAGCGACGACGAGGGCGGCAACGAGAACAGGGATTCCTCTCATGGTGGTCCTCGGCGTGGTCACTTGCTGCGCACGGCGGTCATGGTGAGTTCCAGGCGCGCGGCGCGGGCGAGATCGCGCACGGCCACGGTCGATCGGGCCGGATAGGCGCCGTTGGGAAAGACCTCGCGGTACAGCTCGTTGAACCGGGTGTAGTCGTTCATGTCGGCGAGGTACGCCGTCACGCTGACGACGTCGGCGAAGGTCATGTCGGCGGCGGCCAGCACCGTGCGCAGGTTGGCGACGATCTGCCGCATCTCGGCGTCGAGGCCGCCGGCGACGAGCTGGCCGGTGGCCGGATCGCCGCCCGTACTGCCCGAAAGGTACAGCGTGTCACCGACGAGAATCGCCGGCACCAGCGGCGCCGGCGACGGCTTGTAGCCGGCCGGCTGGATGACACGGCGGGCCGGCGCCGGCCCACGGGCGGCGTTCTGCTGCCCGAGGGCGTAGCCGCCGCCGGCGATGAGGAGCAGCACACCGGCGAGCACGACGTGCCGCCGCCCGCGCGGGAGTTCGGAACCGGGCATCGACGCCTCCTGCCGCCAGCACCGGGCGCGGCGGTGCCGGTCAGTATCGACGATCCGGCCATCCGGCCGTTCCCGGTGTCTAACCGGCGCATGGTCGAGACGCTGCTCGCAGATCTGCGGTCCGCCTGGACGAGCGTGACGGCGGGTCGCTGGGGGTCGGTGACGGCGGCCGGCACGCTGGCGCTGGGCATCGGCGCCTGCCTGACCGGGGCGGCGCTGGCCTACGGCGGACTGCTGCGTCCGCTGCCCGTGCCCGACGAGCAGGCGCTGGTCGCGATCTGGCAGGTCTACCGGCCGACCGGCATCCGCGACGGCGTGAAGCTCACCGAGTTCCCGGTGTGGCGCAACCGGCTGGCCGGAACGGTCGCCATCGCCGGAGTGGCCCGCGAACGGGCCACCGTGCGGGTCGCCGGCCGCGCGCCGATCGAGGCCCAGGTGGGCTACGTGACCGACGAATGGTTCGGCGTGCTCGGCGTGACGACGCTGCGGGGACGCGGCCTCGACGCGCAGTCGCCGCCGACCGCGGCGGTGGTCTCAGCAGCATTCGCGCGCCGGGTGGACGGCACGTTCACCATGGGCGGACGACCGTTCGAGGTGGTCGGCGTGATGGCTCCGGCCGTCGCCGCCTTCGACGACCGCGACGTGTGGGTGCTGGCTCGTGCGGCGGCGCCGCTGGTCATCACCGGCGGAGCCGACAACCGCACCTACCAGATGGTCGGGCGGCTCGCCCCCGGCCAGTCGGCCGGCACGGCACTGGCGGCCGTGACGACGATCCAGCAGCACCTCGCCCCAGAGGCGCAGCGCTGGAGCCGTCAGGCGGAGGTCCGCGCCTGGCGTCAGGAGATCGTCGGCGACGCCCGGCCCACGCTGCTGGCGCTCGCGCTCGCCGCCGCCCTCATCCTCGCCGTCGCCTGCGCCAACGTCGGCATGTCGCTGGTCAACCGTGCTCTCGGCCGTCAACGCGAGTTCTCGGTGCGGCTGGCCCTCGGGGCGGAACGCCGGTCGCTCGCCAGGGTCGCGTTCCTCGAGGTGATCGCGCTGACCGCGGCCGGGGCCACGGCGGGCCTCTGGGTGGCACACGCCGCAACCTCGCTCGTGCACGACACGCCGGCGATCGGGCTGCCCGCGGCGGCGACGGCGGTGCCGCTCGGCCCGATGGTGGTGGGCGCTGTGGCGCTGACCGCCGTGGTCGTCGCGGCCTGCAGCTTGGCCCCCCTCCTGGCCATCCGGCAGATGAACCTCGCCGCCACGCTCAGGCCGCGCGACGCGGTTGGCTCGCGCACCGGCGCCACGCTGCGCGCCGTCCTGGTCGCCACGCAGCTGGCTACCGCCGTCGTGCTGGTGAGCGGCGCGCTCCTGCTCGGCCGGACGATGCTGGCGCTGTCGGCGGCCGATATCGGGCTCGACCGGCCGGGCGCCGTCGCGTCGATTCCGGTGCCGATCGGCGAGAGCCTCGAGTCGCCGGCGGCCCGCCTGGATGTGGCGCGGCGGCTGACCGCGGGCGCCCGCGCGCTGCCCGGCGTGACGGCGGCGGGCCTCGGCGCCGCCCTGCCGCCGCACGTCACCGGCATCGTGTTCACGATTCGCGTCGCCTCGGAAACGGCCGACGCCACCCGGGCCTTCGACCTCGTGCCGGTGACACCGGGCTATCTCGAAGCGATCGGCGCGCGGCTGGTCACTGGGCGGCTGTTGAACGACGCCGACACCGCCGGCCCGGCGGCGGCGGTGATGAGCGAGACGGCGGCCCGACACCTGGAGCTGGTGCTCGACACGGCGATCGGCCGGGAACTCAACCTGCCGCTGCCTTCGGCGGCCGGTCCGCGCGTGAATCCACGGATCGTCGGCGTGGTCCGCGACACGCACTTTTCGGGACTCGACGCAACGGCACGCGGGGCCATCTTCGTGCCGTGGACGCAGCTGCCGATCGGCCGCGCGCATCTCGTGGTGCGCACCGCCGGCGATCCGACGGGCGTGCTGCCGGACCTCGCACGTCTGGTCCGCGAGACGGATCCGACGATGCCCCCCGGCCGAGCCCAGACGCTCGACGCGGCGATCGCCGAGTCGCTGGGCGCACGCGCCGCCCGCTTCGGCGCGGCGGCGGCCTTCGCCCTGCTGGCCGGGCTGCTGGCGGTGGTGGCGCTGGTCGGCGCGATGGTGCGATCGGTCGTCGAGCGGCGGCGTGAACTGGCGGTGCGTGCGGCGGTCGGGGCGTCGCCGGCGACGCTCCTGCGCGCCATGCTGTGGCGAGGGATCCGACTGGCCGGCACCGGGATCGGGCTCGGCGTCGCCGCCTCGGTGGGCCTGGCCCGCCTGGCGGCGTCGCTGTTGTGGGGCGTGTCGCCGACCGACCCGACGACCTACGCCGCCACCGCCGCCGGCGCGCTCGGCTTGGCGGCCCTCGCCTGTTACGTGCCGGCGCGGCGGGCGGCGGCGGCCGATCCGGCGGTGCTGCTGACGTCTGAATAGCCGAACGGCAGAGCTGAAGCTCTGCCCTACGAGGTCCATGAGCGACATGTAGGGCAGCTCTTTAGAGCTGCCGCAGGGCCGCCGCGCTCAGACGCCGAACCGCTCGGCGTCCCAGACCAGACCCAGTTC
>CAYUAX010000021.1:0-37960 GCA_964442845.1 uncultured Bifidobacteriaceae bacterium
CGTCGGCGCCGCGGCCTGGCCGGCCCGGCGGCCGCGCTCCGGCCCGCCGGCGTGGCGCGCCCGGCGAACAGCCCGTCGATCGCCGCCAGCAGCGCCTCGGGCCGCAATGGCTTGGCGACGAACGCGTTCATGCCGGCGGCGAAGCAGCGCTCGCGGTCGGCCGACTGCGCGTGCGCCGTCACCGCGATGATGGGCGTGGTCGCATTCGGCGACGACGTGTCGGCACGGATCGCCGCCGTCGCCTCGTAGCCGTCCATGCCCGGCATCTGCACGTCCATCAGGATCACGTCGAAGTGCCGCGTCGCCGCCGCGGCCACGGCGTCGCTGCCGGTGGCCGCCGCGGTCACGTCGTAGCCACGCTGCTTCAGCACGTGCAGCGCCACGGCGCGATTGGTGGCGTTGTCCTCGACCACCAGCACGTCGAGACGACGGCGTGGCGCCACCGGCGCGGCGACGGCCGGAGGCGCCGCGGCGCCGACCGCCGGGGCCGCCGCCGCTGGCGCCACCGCGGACAGCAGCGCCCCGAGCAGCTCGGACTGGCGCAGCGGCTTGGTCAGCTGCGCGGTGATGATCCGGTCGGCTTCGCGGCGCTGCGGCCGCGGCGGCGCGCCGGCCGGCTGGAGCATGATCACCTTGAGGCCGGCCAGCCGCGGGTCGGCGACGACGCGCCGCGTCAGCGCGAAGCCGTCGAGGTCGGGCATCTCGGCATCGACCAGGGCCAGCGTCAGCGGCGCCCCGTCTTCAGCCGCGGCGACAAGCGCGTCGAAGGCCGCCGCGCCCGATTCGACGACCGTCGGCGCCATCCCCCAGCTGGTCAGCAGGTCGCGCATCACCGCCCGCGCCGTGGCGCTGTCGTCCACCGCCAGCACGCGCCGGCCGCGCAGCGCCTCGACCGATCGCTCGGCGGCCGCTTCATCCGGGTCGGCCAGCGGCAGCGTCAGCGCAACGTGGAACTGGCTGCCGTGGCCCGGGTCGCTGGTCAACCAGATCCGCCCGCCCATCAGCTCGACCAGCTGCGCGCTGATCGTCAGGCCGAGGCCGGTGCCGCCGAACTTGCGGCTGGTCGAGGCGTCGGCCTGGACGAAGGCGCCGAAGATCTGCCACTGCTGCTCGGGGGCGATGCCGATGCCGGTGTCCGACACGGTGAGGCGCAGCGCCACGGCGCCGTCGCGCACGCCGTCGCTGGCCACCTCGACGTCGACGTGGCCGGCCTCGGTGAACTTGATGGCGTTGCCGATCAGGTTGAGCACCACCTGGCGCAGGCGGCCGGCGTCGCCGATCACCCGGTCGGGCACGTCAGGGCGGATGCGGCTGGTCAGCTCCAGGCCCTTCTCGTGGGCCCGGCTCGACATCAGTTTGACCGCGTCCTCGATCGTCTCGGCGAGCGCGAACGGCGCCGGGTCGAGGACCATCTTGCCGGCCTCGACCTTCGACACGTCGAGGATGTCGTTGAGGATCACCAGCAGGGCCTCGGCCGACTGGTTGGCGGCCTTGACGAACTCGCGCTGCCGCGGCGTGAGGCGGGTCTGCAGGGCCAGGGCCGTCATGCCGATCACGGCGTTCATCGGCGTGCGGATCTCGTGGCTCATGTTGGCCAGGAACTCGCCCTTGGCCACCGTCGCCGCCTCGGCGCGGCGCCGCGCCACGTCGAGCTCCCGCACCATCCGCGCCAGCCGCTCAGTGGACTCGGCCTGCTGCTCGGCGGCGCGCTTGCGGTCGGTGACGTCACGGGCGGCGGCGTAGACGGCGCGCTCGTGCACGTAGGGAACGGCGGTCCACTGCAGCCAGTGATAGCGACCGTCCTTCGCCCGGTAGCGGTTCTCGAACTCGCGGATGCGCACCCCCGAGCCGAGCGCCCCCATGGCGCTGGCCGTGGCCTCGTGGTCGTCGGGATGGACAAAGTCCATGAACGCGCGGCTGAGCAGCGCCTGGCCGTCATAGCCGAGCACGCGGGTCCACGCCGAGTTGACGCGCACGAAGAAGCCGTCGAGGTTGGCGACACACAGCAGGTCGGGCGACAGCTCGAAGAACCGCTCGAGCTCGTCGGCGCTGCGCTGGCGCTCGACGTAGAGGCCGATCTGGCGGCCGATGCCGGTCATCGCCGCCAGCACGCCGGCGTCGCCGCCGCGCGGCGCGCGGCGGAAGAACTCCATCACGCCCACCACCCGGTCGCCGTCCTGGATCGGCACCGCGACGGCGCCGTGCAGGCCGGCCGCGGCGGCCGCCGCGGCGCGCGGGAAGTTGGCGTCGGTCACCACGTCGTCGATGCTGGCGGCTGCTGCCGCCGCCCACACCCGGCCCGGCAGGCCGACGCCCGACGGGAACGCCATCTCGCGCGTGACGGCGGCGAAGCCGTCGAACGGCCCGGGGCCGGGCGGCCAGGTGCCGACGCAGTGCAGCGACCGGCCGTCGCGGTCGAGGTCCCAGAACCCGGCGTACTCCCAGCCGAAGGGCGCCGCCACGGCCGCCAGCATACGCGGCGCGGCCTCGGCCAGCGTGGCCGCCTCGGCCAGCAGGCGGGCGATCACCTGGACGATGGCGTCGTGAGCACTGCCGACGGCGCCGACGGGAGCGGCTGGCTGATCGTCCACGGGTGTCCCTGTCGCGTGCGACGGGATTACACTACTGCCAATTCTCCGGCGCCGCGCCGGAGCTTGCACGGATCGGCGGAAGGAGGCCCGGGCGATGGCGGCCGCACAGTCTGCGCACGTGCTCGTGGTGGACGACGACCGGGCGTTCCGTCACGTCATCGCCGCGCTGCTGCAGAAGGCCGGGTACCACACCGAGCAGACCGGCGACGGCGCCGACGCGCTGGCCCGGCTCGAACAGGGCCCGGTGGATCTGATGCTGCTCGACATCGGCCTGCCCGGCCGGAGCGGCCTGGAAGTGCTGGCCGACGTGCGCCGCTCCGCGGCCGCCCCCCGCGTCGTGATGCTCACCGCCGACGACACCCCCGACGCCCTGGTGCAGGCGATGCGCGGCCAGGCCGATCGCTTCGTCCGCAAGCCCGTCGCGCCCGGCCGCGTCGTCGACATCGTGAAGGAGGTGCTGGCGGCAGCGCCGGCCACCGCGCTGCCCATCGAGGTGGTGTCGGCGACGCCCGAATGGGTCGAGCTGGTGGCGCCGTGCGCGCTCGACGTCGCCGACCGCATCCAGGAGTTCGTGATGCACCTCGACGCCGACCTCGCCGAGGACGTCCGCGAATCGATGGCCCAGGCGTTCCGCGAGCTGCTGTCGAACGCCATCGAGTGGGGCGGCCGGCTCGACCCGACCAAACAGGTGCGCATCTCGTGCCTGCGGACCAAGCGGCTGCGCCTCTACCGCATCGCCGATCCGGGCGACGGCTTCGACATCGACAAGCTGGAACACGCCGCGGTGTCGAATCCGGCCGACGATCCGCTGGTGCACGCCCGCATCCGCGAGGAGAAGGGGCTGCGGCCGGGCGGACTCGGCCTGCTGATGTCCAAGGCCCTGGTCGACGACGTCATCCACAACCAGAAGCGCAACGAGGTCGTGCTCGTGAAGTACCTCGACTGAGCAGGCCGCCATGCTGACCATCGCCACGCACCTGGCCGGAGACGTCGCCGTGCTGCAGCTCACCGGGCGGCTGGTGCTCGAGGACATGGACTCGCCGCTGCGCGACGAGATCGAGCGGCTGATCCGCGACGGCCGCGTCAAGCTGGTGCTCGACCTGAACGCCGTCACCTACATCGACAGCGCCGGCCTCGGCCTGCTGGTCGCCAAGTTCGTCAGCCTGCGCAGCCGCGGCGGCGACCTGCGGCTGGTCCATCTGACGCCGCGCAGCATGCACCTCATGGCCATCACCAACCTGGCGACCGTGTTCGAGACCTACGCCTCCGAGGATCTCGCCGTCGCCAGTTTCGCCGCGTCGTAGCCGCGGCCGTCTTTCGAGGAGAACGTCATGCCCACGCGGCTCGTCGGTCAGGACTACACGACGCCGGATCTCGTCGCCAAAGTGACCGGGCGCGCGAAGTACGCCGAGGACTACCGGGCCGAGGGCATGTTGTTCTGCAAGCTGCTGCTCAGCCCGATGCCGCATTGCCGGGTGCGACGTGTCGACACCTCGCGGGCGCTGGCGATGCCGGGCGTGAAGGCGATCCTCACCGCCGACGACATGCCGAAGCCGGCGGCGCCGGCCGGCGGCGGGCTCACCCCGGAAGTGGCCCTCACCAACGAGCCGGTCTACCAGGGCGAGCCGATTCTGGCGGTGGCCGCCGTGGACGAGTGGACGGCCGCCGAAGCGATCGAGGCCATCGTCATCGACTTCGAGCCGCTGCCGTTCGTGGTCGATCCGCTGGCCAGCCTGCGTCCAGGTGGCGCCAACGCCCGGCTCGAGGGCAACGCCTTCGTCGACGGCAAGCTGGCGACGGTGAAGTGGGACGCCGCGGTGTTCGACGCCGCCGAAGACGGCGCCCTGCCGACCGGCCCCGACGGCACGCGGTGGGCGTACGGCGACCTCGACGCCGGGTTGCGCGACGCCGCGCTGGTCCTCGACGAGACCTTCCACACCAACGCCACCGGCCACGAGCCGCTCGAGACCCGCTCGGCGATGGCCTACTGGCAGAACGGCACGCTGTTCCTGCACGGCTCGACGCAGAGCGTGGCGCAGACGGTCGAGAACGTCGCGCGCTGGGTCGGCGTCGAGGCATCGCAGGTGGTGGTCGTCAGCGAGTACACCGGCGGCGGCTTCGGCAGCAAGATCCCCGGCGCCCACTCGATGGCCATTCCGGCGCTGCTCAGCCGCAAGGCCAACGCGCCGGTGATGATGCGCATCACCCGCGAAGAGGAGCACTACATCGGCCGCACGCGGCCGAACCTGATCGGCCGGGCCAAGGTCGGCTTCCGCGCCGATGGCCGTATCACCGCCATCGACCTGTTCATGATCCAGGACGCCGGCCCGTACGAGGATCAGTACGACATGCTGCTCGGCCCGGGCATCTGCTCGCTGGCCTACCAGCCGCTGGCCATGCGCTTCCGCGGCCTGTCGGTGCTCACCAACAACCCGCCGCGCACGTCGCAACGCTCGCCCGGCGGCATGCAGGCCAACGCCGTGATGGAGCCGATCCTGGCCAAGGCGGCGCGGCAGTTGAACCTCGACGCCGTCGAGCTGCACAAGATCAACGCCCCGGAGGGCAAGGCGCCGCTCGGGCCGCCCGGGAAGGAAGGCAAGCGCAGCTACGTGACCAGCGCGTTCGTGAAAGAGGCGCTCGACCGCGGCGCGGCGCTGTTCAACTGGCCGGAACGCAAGACGCACAGCCGGGTGCGGCGCGGCTCGGCCGTGCGCGGCGTCGGCGTGGCGGTGAGCCCGTTCATCGGCGGCTACTCGATCAACTACGACGGCCTGCTGGTGATCCGCCCCGACGGCCGCCTGCACGTCCACTCCGGCGCCGGCAACCTCGGCACCCACTCGGTGATCGACACGGCGCGCGTGCCGGCCGAGATGCTCGACGTGCCGTGGGATCAGGTGGACGTGCTGTGGGGCGACACGCGCAAGCACCTGCCGTGGACGTGCACCTCGGACGGCAGCCAGACCATCCACGCGATGACCCGTGCCAACCACGCCGCGGCGCGCGATGCGATTCGCAAGCTGTGCGCGATCGCCGCGCGCGATCTGGGCGGCAGCGCCGACGGCTACATGGTGAGCGGCGGGCGGGTGCATCGGCGCGGCGCACCGGGCAGCGGCCTCACGCTGGCCCAGGCGGCCGCGCGCGCCATCGCCCTCGGCGGCGAGTTCGACGGGCACGAGCTGCCGGGCGACATCCACGCGATGACCAGGGCGTCGGCCACCGCGCTGGCCGGCAGCGGCCTCATCGGCGTCGCCAAGGACACCTATCCGCACGACGGCGAGACGCACTCCTACGTGGTGGGCTTCGCCGAAGTGGAGGTAGACGTCGACACCGGCGTCGTGCGGCTCATCGAGTACACCGCCGTCGCCGACGTCGGCACCGTGGTGAACCCGCGCAGCCTCGGCGGCCAGATCCTGGGCGGCAGCTGCCTCGGCATCGGCCACGCGCTGACGCAGCGCTCCACCTACGACCAGCAGTACGGCGTGGCGCTGGCGCGCCGCTTCCACCACACGCGGCCCCTGACGATCATGGACATCCCGGCGACGGGCATGCATCAGGCCGCGCTCGACATCGCCGATCCCGACACCCCGGTCGGCGCCCGCGGCGTCGGCGAGCCGCCGGTGGGCGCCGGCTACGGCGCGGTGCTCGCGGCCATCGCCGATGCGGTCGGCGACGACGTGTTCCGGCGCGCGCCGGTGACCCCCGACCTGATTCTCACGTCACTCGAATCGGGCCGGCGCGTGCACGACGTGCTGACGTCGCACATCTGACTAGCGGCTAGCGGCTAGCGGCTGGCGGCCAGAAGAGCCCACGGTCACGCTGCCATGCCGTCACGGATTCACGTTGCGAGGTCGCCAAGATCGCGGTCTGGTTCACGAGCAGCCCTAGCCGCCAGCCACCAGCCGCCAGCCGCCAGTCGCCAGTCGCCAGTCGCCAGTCGCCAGTCGCCAGTCGCCAGCCGCCAGCCGCCAGCCGCTAGATAGCTGACGGCCATCATATCCTCGCGTATGATGGCCGTCAGCTATCGCAGGAGGGTCCATGCCACGGGTCTCCAGGGCGCAGACGGCAGCCAATCACCAGGCGATCGAGAACGCGGCGTCGCGGCTGTTCCGTGAACGCGGGCTGCGCGGGGTGAGCGTGGCCGAGGTGATGGCCGATGTCGGGCTCACTCACGGCGGCTTCTACCTGCATTACGCGTCGAAGGACGCGCTCGCCGCCGCGGCGTGCGGCCACGCCTTCGCGCAGGCCCACGAGAAGTGGCAACGCCGCGTCGCCGCCGCCGACTCTGCGGCGGCGGCGAAGCGGGCCATCGCCGAGAGCTACCTCGACAGCGCCTATCGCGATCCGGCGGTGGCTGCCTGCCCCACCGCCACGCTGGTCACCGACGTCGCCCGTGAACCGGTGACGCATCCGATCCACGCCGCGTACCTCGCCGGCGTGACCCGGCAGATCGACACGCTGGCCGCGCTCGGCGCGTCGGGCGACGCGGCACACGATCGCGCCGCGGCGTGCGTGCAGCTGGCGACGATGGTGGGCGCGCTGCTGCTCGCCCGCGCCACGCGCGGCCACGCCGTGTCGGACGAGATCCTCGCCGCCGCCCGCGCGCATCTCGCCGCCGCCGCGCCCGATGAACCGGGCGCCGCCCACCCCGCGGTGCCGGCTGCTCTGCGCCACAAACGCCGCCGCGGCCTGCCGAAAGAGGCGCAGCCGTGAGCACCGCCGCGCCAGCGGCGGGGCGACGCCTGCACTACGCCTGGGTGATCGCCGGCGTCACCTTCGTGATCCTCCTGATCACCGCCGGCATCCGCGCCACGCCCGGGTTGTTCATGGTGCCGCTCGAGCAGGAGTTCGGCTGGAGCCGCGCCGCGATCTCGGTGGCCATCGCCGTCAACATCGCGCTGTTCGGCCTGATCGGCCCCTTCGCCGCCTCGGTGATGGATCGCTGGGGCCTGCGCCGGGTCGTGCTCGCGGCGCTGGCCCTGCTCACCGCGACGGTGGCGGTGTCCACGCGCATGGAGACCGAATGGCAGCTGCTGCTCCTGTGGGGCGTGCTGGTCGGCGCCGGCACCGGCGTGACCGCCATGGTCCTGGCCGCGGTGGTGGCGACGCGCTGGTTCGACCGGCGGCGCGGCGTGGTGCTGGGCGCGCTGTCCGCGGCCAACGCCACCGGGCAGCTGGTGTTCCTGCCGCTGCTCGCCGGCGTCGTCGAATCGAGCGGCTGGCGCACGGCCGCGCTGATCGTCGCGGCCGCCGCCGCGGCCGTGTTCGCGGTCGTGTGGCTGTTCATGCGCGATCGGCCGGGCGACGTCGGCTTGCGGCCCTACGGTCAGGCGGCGGACGCGGCGCCGCCGCCCGGCGGACCAGCCCTCGCGCCGCTGGCGGCGCTGGGCCAGGCGTCGCGCACGCGCGCGTTCTGGATCCTCGCCGGCACGTTCTTCGTGTGCGGGGCCAGTACCAACGGCCTGATCGGCACGCACCTCATCTCGGCCTGCCACGACGTCGGCATCCCGGCGGTGCGCTCGGCGCAGCTGCTGGCGCTGATGGGCCTGTTCGACATCCTCGGCACCACCGCGTCGGGCTGGCTCACCGACCGCTACTCCGCCCGCCATCTGCTGTTCGCCTACTACTCGCTGCGCGGCGTGTCGCTGCTGTTCCTGCCGGCCACGCTGGCCGACGGCGGCGCCAGCCTGGGCGTGTTCGCGGTGTTCTACGGGCTCGACTGGATCGCGACCGTGCCGCCCACGGTGAAGCTGACGACCGAGGCGTTCGGCCGCGAGAACACCGGCGTGGTCTACGGCTGGATTGGCGCCAGCCACCAGCTCGGCGCGTCGCTGGCGGCCTTCGGGGCCGGCGCCGTCCGCACCGAGCTGGGCGAGTATCGTGTGGCGTTCCTGGTGGCGGGCGTGCTGTGCCTGCTCGCCGGCGCGGCGTTCCTCACGGTCGGCCGGCGCGCGCTCGGCCCGGTGCCGGGCGCGCAGCCGGCCGCCGCCTGAGCGGCCCTCGCGCGAGTCAGCTGGCCCGCGCGATCGGCGCCAGCCGGTGCTCGCCGCAGATGCCGCGCAGCGCCGCGATCACCGGGTCCTTGGCGGCCGCGGCCGGGGCGTGCCGCACGACGTCGTTCAGCGACAGCACGCCGAGCAGCACGCCGCCGATGCCGGTCACCGGCAAGCGATGCACGCGGTGCTTCTGCATCTGGGCCAGCGCGGCGGTGACGGCGTCCTCCGGCACACAGCACACGACGGGAGCCGACATCGCCTCGCTGGCGCGGACCTGAGCAGCCGGCGTGCCGCGCGTGCCCAGGGCGATGGCGATGTCGCGGTCGGTGACCACGCCGACCACCTCGGCGCGCTCGTTGACGACCGGGACGATGCCGCAGTCGGCCTCCCACATGATCGCGGCGACTTCTGCCAAGTTCGCCGTCGGCGGACAGCTGCGCACGGCGGTGGTCATCACATCCTGCACTTTCATCGCCTTCCTCCAGGAGTCGACACGAGGGTTCACGGCGTGACCGGCTTGTGGTCGAAGCGATACCCGACACTGACCGAGGCCACCGTCACCGAGTCGTGGCGCCGGCCGTCCATGACGAAGAGCACCCGCACGTCGGGGCGCACCACCACGTTGCGCGACAGGGCGATGTCCACGCCGGTGCCGAACACGAGCGACGGATCGGTGAACGACCGGCGGCCGCTGAGGGGGCCGGGCCCGTCCCCGAGGCGGCGACGGTAGAACCCCGGCAAGGCGTCGAGGTCGGGCGCCTGGCTCCAGTCGAAGCTGCGGCGGTACAGCCCGACGCCGACCGCGACGTAAGGCACGGCGGTCTCGCGGGTGCCGCCGAGGCCGATCAGAGCCGCCAGATTCCCGGCGAAGGCGTCCGAGGCGAGGCCCCGATCCATCCAGCGCCCGCTGCCCTCCACCGCCAGCCGGGCTGTCAGCTCCCACAGCGCCGCACCGCCGAATACGCCGCGGGTGTGGTCGTCGGCGTGTGTCACGCCGCCGGTCACCGCCAGCCCAGTGCCACGGCCCCAGCCGGGGGTCTGTGCCGCCGACGACGCCGCCAGACTCACCACCAAGCCGACGGCTATCGCGATGCGAGCCATGGTCGCCTCCCTCGGGCCCAGTCGGCGACTTGTCCGCGGACTGGATACCCCGTGGGCTTCGAAAGTCGTGCCAGTCGACCCGGCGCACAGCCAACGCCTCGCGCTGCCATTTCCGGGGAGCGCGGCGAATTATTCCGGCGGACGCGGAGGAACCCACGGCGAACGCGCGCTCGGCCGCAGCGGCCGGCGGGCCGATGCGGCATTGGCGGGGCGTCGGGACGCGGCGCCGCCGGGCACGCGGTTTGCGCTCGGTCTCGTCGTGGCTCCTGCACGCCCTGCGCTGACACCCGGTCGCATCCTGTGTCCGACCGACTTCTCCGACTTCTCCGCCGCGGCGGTGTCGTACGCGGCGGCGCTCGCCGCCAGCTACGGGGCCTCGCTCCGCCTGCTGCACGTCATCACGCCGTTTCCGGTGGTCGCGCCCTACGCCAACGTGCCCGGCGACCCGGCGCTGTTCGAGCTGCAGCGCGATCAGTCGGCACGGGCACTGGCCGCCGAAGCGGCCCGGGTGCAGGCCGCAGGCGTCCAGGTCGACACCGAGTGCCGTGACGGCCAGACGGTGCGTCAGATCCTCGATGCGGCCGAGGCGTTCGGCGCCGACGTCATCGTGCTCGGCACCCATGGCCGCGGCGGCTTCGAGCGGCTGGTGCTGGGCTCGGTCACCGAAAAGGTGCTGCGCCAGGCGCCGTGCGCGGTGCTCACCGTGCCGCACGCCGCGATCGGCCGCGAGGCGACTGCCGTACGGTGGTCGCGCATCCTGTGCGCCCACGACGGCTCGGCCGCTTCGCAGGACGGCGTGGACTACGCCGTGTCGCTGGCCGAACGTACCGGCGCGCACCTGCTGCTGCTGAGCGTCGTCGAGCAGGTGCCCTACGGCGGCGACTTCACGTCGCCCGAGTACGCGGCCTTCCGCAAGGAGCGCGAACGGCACGCCGTCGACGCGCTCGACCACGCGCTCGAGCCGGGTATGCGGGCGCGCGTGTCGGTGACGGAGCGCGTCGTCTACGGCAAGCCATCGCAGCAGATCCTCGACGTCGCCGCCCAGGAATCGGCCGACGTGATCGTCATGGGCATCCAGGGCCGCGGCGCCGTCGACCTCGCCATGTTCGGCTCGACCGCCAACGCCGTCGTGCGGCACGCCGAGCAGCCGGTGCTCACGGTGCGCCGCGCCGCGGCCGGAGGCCGGCCGTGAGCCGCATCGCGCTCACGCGCATCCTCGCGCCAACCGACTTCAGCGAGGCCTCGGCAGTCGCGCTGCGCTATGCCGTCGGCCTGGCCGAGGCCTTCCACGCCCAGCTCCACCTGCTGCACGTGGTCGAGCGGCGGGTCGAACAGCAATGGGCGGCCGAGCTGGCCGCCGTCGCCGCCCTCGACGTCGACGCCGAAGCGCGGGCGAAGGCCGACGCCGAGCTGGACACGCTGCTGACCCGCGACGAGCGCGCGCGGTTCGAGGCGCGGCTGGTCAGCCGCGTCGGGACGCCGTTCGTCGAGATCGTCCGTTATGCCCGGCACGAAGCGATCGATCTGATCGTGCTGGGCACACACGGCCGCGGCGCCATCGCCCACCTGCTGATCGGCAGCGTCGCCGAGAACGTGGTCCGCAAGGCCGGCTGTCCGGTGTTGACCGTGCCGCGGGCCGGACACGACTTCATCAAGCCGTGATCCTCCCGACCGGGCTTCGGCCGGTGCCGTCTAATCACGGCGATGCCCGCCATCGATCGCTTCGCCGCCGTCGCCGCCGTGGTCGTCTGGATCGCGGTGCCCGCCGGCCAACCGGCAGCCACGCCCGGCCTGACGATGCGCGTGCCGGTGCCACCGGTGATCGTGGTCAGCGACGGTTTGAACCGCCTGTCCTACGAGCTGCACGTCGAGAACCGCGGCGAGGTGCCGCTCACGATGTCGAGCCTGCGAATCGACGTGGCGGACCCGCCGGCGCCGATGACGCTGCGCGGAGACGCGCTGGCCCGCCTGCTCGACGCCGCGCCGGCGGACGCGTCGGCGCTCCTGATCCCACCGGGCCGCGTTCGCGTGATCTACCTCGACCTGGGCCAGCCCCACGACGAACGCGGCGTGCCGCTGCGTCCGCGCCGGCTTCGTCATGCGCTGACGTTCACCCGGCTCGATGGCACCGCGGCGGCGATCGACGACGGCGACGGTCTGGAGGTCGACCCGAGCCCTCCGGTGGTGCTCGGGCCGCCGCTCGCCGGCGGTCCGTGGGCCGCGGTGTACGACTCCAGCTGGCCGCGCGGCCACCGCCGCGTGTTCTACACCGTCGACGGCATCACGCGGCTGCCGGGGCGGCACACCATCGACTTCGTCAAGCTCGACGTCCAGGGCCGCACGACTCGAGCGGGCGCCGACGCCGACCTGGTG
Source organism: uncultured Bifidobacteriaceae bacterium (assembly GCA_964442845.1). Taxonomy (GTDB): domain Bacteria; phylum Acidobacteriota; class Vicinamibacteria; order Vicinamibacterales; family UBA2999; genus CAWAYR01. The sequence goes on from CAYUAX010000021.1 coordinate 12,059, forward strand.
GCCAGCAGCCTCGGCCACGGCGCCGAGGTGCTGGCGGTGGCTGACGCCGTCGTCGCGACGGTGCGCAATGACATGACCGAACCCGCCCGCGTCTCGGCGGGCGTGAAGCACCCGCAGGACGCCGCCGCGGGCAACTACCTCTCGCTCGATCTCGGCAACGGGCGCTACGCCGTCTACGAGCACCTGAAGCCCGGGAGCGTCCGCGTGACGCCCGGCCAGCGCGTGCGCCGCGGTGAGGTCGTCGCCGCGCTCGGCTTCACCGGCGACTCCACCGGGCCGCACCTCCATCTGCACGTCGCCGACGCGGCACGCCCGCTCGCCGGGGAGGGCCGGCCGTACGTCTTCGATCGGTTCGACGTGCTGGGCCGATACGCCGACATCGCCGCGCTGGGCAAGGCGCCGTGGCAGCGTGACGGCGTCGGCCGCCGCGAACGCGAGCGCCCCGGGCCGAACACGGTCGTCGATTTCGGGTCCGCCCGCTAGCGGCGCCGTCACGGCTCGAGCGCGTCTTCCCGAGCCCCGAGTCCCGAGCCCCGCGGTCAATACGCGATCGCGTAGCAATCCCGCCGCGGGTCGGCGCCGGCGATGCGGCTCTTCGTCGCCGGGTCGATGATCACGGTCGTCGCGCAGCCCGACATCCCGAAGGCGCGGATGCGGCTCACGTCGTGGCCGCGGGCCTTCAGGTCGTTGAAGACGTCGTCGGGGATCGTCGCCTCGAGGTTCAGCTTGTTGAACCCCGCGTCGTGCGGCCAGAACGAGCCGTGGAAGTGCAGCGTCTGGAAGCGCGGCCACTCGAGGGCGGCGTGCGGGTTGGGGTACCAGCGGTCCCAGAACTCGACCAGGCCGAGGAACGCCTGCAGGATCGTCTGATCCTGGTTGTCGCCGCCCGGCGTGCCCAGGGCCATCACCGGCTGGCCGTCCTTGAAGACCAGGCTCGGGGTGAGCGTGTAGCGCGGGCGCGACCGCGGGCGAATCTGGGCGGCGCGGGTCTTGTCGAGCCAGAACTGCTCGCCGCGGACGCTCATGCCGATGCCAGTGTCGCCGAGGATCACCGCACCGGGCACCCACCCGCCGCTCGGCGTGGCGTCGAACACGTTGCCGGCCTTGTCGACGATGGCCATGTGCGTCGTGTCCTTCGACACGCCGGCCGAGTCCAGCCCCCGCGACATCACCTGTGACGCGTCGTCGCCGGCGGTAGTCGCCGTCCCGTCGGCGATGTTGAACCTGGCGAACGGCCAGGTCTTGACCTTGGAGTCGTGCGGCAGCGGATCACCGGCGATGAACGCCTTCGATGCCTGCCGTGGGTTGATGAGCGCGGCGCGTTCCTTCGCGTACGCCTTCGACAGCAGCCCCTCGGCCGGCACTTGCACGAACGCCGTGTCGGCGTAGTAGGTGTCGCGGTCGGCGTAGGCGAGCTTCATCGCTTCGGTCACCGTGTGCACGTAGTCGGCGCTGGCGTGGCGCATCGACGCCAGGTCGAACGTCTCCAGGATGTTCAGCGCCTGCAGCAGCACCGGGCCCTGGCTGGTGAAGCCGTGCTTGTAGACGGTGTAGCCGCGGTAGGTGGTGGCGGCCGGCTCTTCGATGCGCGCCGTGTACTCGGAGAAGTCGCTCAGGTCGAAGGGCGCCTGGTGCTTCTGCAGGAAGGCCACCATCTCCTGCGCGATGTCGCCCTTGTAGAAGCGGTCGCGCGCGGCCACCACACCGGCGGCGCGGCCCTTGCCCTTGGCGCGGCGCTCGGCCTCGACCATCCGCGTCAACGTGCGGGCCAGCGTCGGCAGCGTGATGGTCTCGCCGGCCTTGTGCGGCGTGCCGTCGGCCTTCAGCCAGTAGCGCTGGTTGTCGGGCCACCGCTTGAAGAACTCGAGCTGGCGGACCACGCCGCCGGCGGTGCTCTGGCGCAGCGGGAAGCCGTCGCGCGCGTACTCGATGGCCCGCGCCGCCACCGTCTCGAAGCTCATCGTGCCCCACCTCTCGAGCACGGTCAGCGCCGCGTGCAGCGCGCCGGGCACCACCGCGGGGTCGAGCCCGGCGCCCTCGAGCGTCTTGCCGCGCGACACGTACCAGTCGACGTCCACGGCCTTCGGCGCCCACCCCTGACCGACGATGGACGTCACCTTCTTCTCCGCCACGGGATAGACGAGCACCAGCGCTTCGCCGCCGAGGCTGTAGAGGTCCTGTTCGAGCACGCCGCCGGCCAGCAGCGACGCCACGCCGGCATCGAAGGCGTTGCCCCCCTTCAACAGGATCTCGAACGCCGCGGCGGTGACGAGCGGATGGCCGGTCGAGACGCCGCCGTTGGGGCCGGCCACCAGCGGCCGGAGCGCCGCGGGCGGCGCCGCGCCCCGCGTCGGCGGTTCCACGTCGGGCACCCGCTGCTGCGCCGTGAGGCCCGCGGCCACCGCGACCACCACCGAACCGACGAGCCAAAGGTGTGCGGGAATCCTGCGCATGGGCATCTCCTTGCCGATGGCGCGCATGATACCGCGGCGGCCAGGCGCCGCAGGCATGCCATACACTGGCCCACGCCATGCCCTCCAGCGACCGCGCCGCGCGCCTTCATCGCGAGTCGATCGTCATCGACCCGTGCGTCCAGTACCTGCTCCGCCGCACCGACCGCACCGATCGCGCCGGCCTGACCGCCGTCGGGCTCACCATTCCGATGCCGAACGAGGACGGCGCGCAGACGCTGCCGCGCGTGCAGGAGTTCCTCCGCGTCATCCACGACGAGCCGACCTTCTGCCTGGCCGATTCGCCCGACGCCATCCGCCGCGCCAAGCGCGAGGGCAAGCTGGCCCACATCCTGCTCTCGCAGGACGCGCAGTTCGTCGGCGCCGACGTGTCGTCGCTGCTGCTGTGGAAGCAGCTCGGCCTGCGCATCTGCCAGGTGACGTACAACGAGCAGAACCTGTTCGGCAGCGGCTGCCTGGAACATCACGACGCCGGTCTCAGCCAGCTCGGCCGAGTGCTGGTGCGCGAGCTGGAGCGTTATGGCGTGACCATCGATCTCACGCACGCCGGCCGGCGGACGTTCATGGACGTCGCGGCGCGGGCGACGCGGCCGCTCATCACCTCGCATTCGAACCCCAAGGCCGTGATCGACAACCCGCGCAACATCGACGACGACCAGATGCGCGCCGTGGCGGCCAGCGGCGGCGTGGTCTGCATCACCACCTGGGCGCCGCTCATCTGGAACGGCACGCCGGGGATGCCGACGCTGCAGGACTGGCTGCGCTGCCTCGCCTACGCGGTCGAGCTGGTGGGCATCGCGCACGTCGGGGTCTCCACCGATTCGATGGGCACGATGGGGGCCTATCCCCGCCACGCCCGCAACCCCGACGCCCTCCCCTACGGCTCGGTGACCGACCGTTTCGACGAGCTGGCTCGGCCGCCCGACAACAACAACCGCCAGCCCGCCGATTTCAACGGCATCCAGGACTTCCCCGCCCTCGTCGAGGCGCTGTGCGGGGCCGGGTACGCCGACGACGACATCGCCCGCCTGCTGGGCGGCAACCTGCTGCGGGTCTTCGACGCCACCTGGCAGCCGGCGTGGCTCGGGTGACCGGCCGGCGGCCCGGCGGCACGGCGCCCCGGCGCGGCCGGCGCGGCCGGGCGACTGAACGGCCGTTCAGTCGCTGAATCGGCTCGCCGACACCGGTCCCAGCGAGCCGGATTTCCTGCTACTATCTCGCGCTGGTAGTCCCGGTACCACCCTCTCTCGTCAAAGCGAGGACCGAATGTCAGACATGGACATGGCCCACACCGCTCCCGAGGCGCCGCGCAGCGGCGCGAGCCGGCGCGGCTTCATCAAGGGCGTGATCGCGGCCGGCGCGGCCGTCTCGACCAGCGCTTACCTGTTCCGCACCAACCTGGCCGGCCAGCCATCGGCGCCCGGGTCGGTCGAGCGCCTGATCTCGATCACGGTCAACGGGCAGGTACGCCGCGTCGACGTGCTGAAGCAGGAAACCCTGGCCATGACGCTCCGCTACAAGCTGGGGCTCACCGGCACCAAGCTCGGATGCGACCGCGCTGAGTGCGGCGCCTGCACCGTGCTCGTCGACGACGTGCCGCACTACGCCTGCTCGATGCTCACGCACTCGCTGCGCGGGCGGAAGGTGCAGACCATCGAGGGCCTGGCCGCGCCCGACGGCACGCTGCACCCGGTGCAGCAGGGTGTCGTCGAGGAGCAGGGCTTCCAGTGCGCGTTCTGCATGCCCGGCTTCGTCATGGCGACGGTCGGCTTCCTCAAGACCAACCCGAACCCGACGCGGCAGGAACTGGCCCACGGCGTCTCGGGCAACCTGTGCCGCTGCCAGGACTACGACAAGATCCTCACCGCGCTGATGCGCGGCGCCGAGCTGTCGCGGGGGGCCTAACGTGGCGACGAACTACAAGTACATCGGTCACAACTACACCACGCCCGACCTGGTGGCGAAGGTCACCGGCAAGGCTCGCTACGCGGAAGATCACCGCGCCGAGGGCATGCTGTTCGTCAAGCTGCTGCTCAGCCCGATGCCGCACGCGCGGGTCGTCAACGTCGATGCCTCGCGGGCGCTGGCGTTGCCCGGCGTGAAGGCGATCCTGCGGGCCAGCGACTTCCCCGCCCCGCCGGCGCCGCCGACGCCGCCCGGCGGGCAGGCGCCGCCGCCCCCGCCGCTGCCGCCCGAAATCGCGCTCACCGACGAGCCGGTCTACCAGGGGGAGCCGATTCTGGCCATCGCCGCCGTCGACGAGTCGACCGCGGCCGAAGCCATCGAACTCGTCAACGTCACCTACGAGCCGCTGCCGTTCGTGACCGATCCGCTCGACAGCCTGCGGCCCGGCGGTCCCAACGCCCGCACCCAGGGCAACGTCTACACCGGCGCCGGCGCGACGCTGGCCGTCGCCAACGTGAAGTGGACCCTGGAGGACTTCGCCGACGCCGCCGAGGGCCGCCTGCCGATGGGCGAGGCGCCCGACACGTTCAGCTTCGGCGACCTCGAGGCGGGCTTCAAGGCCAGCGACCTGATCCTCGACGAGAGCATCCTGTCGCAGGGCACCGGCCACCAGCCGCTCGAGACGCGAACGGCGATGGCCTACTGGCAGAACGGCAAGCTGTATCTCTACGGCTCGACCCAGAGCGTCGCCCAGACGGTGCCGAACATCGCCCGCATGGTCGGTCTCAAGCCCGAAGAGGTGGTGCTGATCAGCGAGTTCACCGGCGGCGGCTTCGGCAGCAAGATCCCGGGCAGCCACAGCATGGCCATTCCGGCGCTGATGGCCAAGAAGACCGGCACGCCGGTGATGATGCGCATCACCCGCGAAGAGGAGCACTACATCGGCCGGGCCCGCGCCGGCATCCAGGGCCGCTGCAAGATCGGCTTCCGCAAGGACGGCAAGATCCTGGCGATGGACTTCTTCACGCTCCAGGACAACGGCCCGTACAACCCGCAGGGCGATCACCGCTCGGCCGGGTCGATGGCGACGCTCACCTTCCAGCCCGAGGCCTACCGCTGGCGCGGTATCTCGGTGCTCACCAACACGCCGCCACGCACCTCGCAGCGCTCGCCCGGCGGCATGCAGATGAACGCGATCATCGATCCGATCATGGCGCAGGCCGCCAAGAAGCTCGGCATCGACCACGTCGAACTGCTGAAGATCAACGCCCCGGTCGGCAAGGCGCCGTACGGGCCGGTCGTGCCGGCGACCAAGAAGCAGGCCTATGTCACCCAGGCCAACGTGCGCGAGGCGCTCGACCAGGGCGCGGCGCTGTTCGGCTGGAACGAGAAGAAGGCGGCGTCCAGCGGTAAGCGGCAGGGCACCAAGGTGCGCGGCGTCGGCGTCGCGGTGGGCCCCTACACCGCCGGGTCGATCGGCTTCGACGGCCTGGCCATCGTGCGGCCCGACGGCAAGGTGCAGGTGCAGACCGGCATCGGCAACCTCGGCACCGAATCGGTGTTCGACTGCCAGCGCGTCTACGCCGAGGTGCTCGACACGCCGTGGGAGCAATTCGAAGTGGTGTGGGGCAACACCGACAAGGGCCTGCCGTGGACGTGCGTCTCGGCCGGCAGCCAGACGGTGCACGCGATGACCCGCGCCGCCCACGCCGGCGCCACCGCGCTCAAGGCCAACCTGCAGGAGGTCGCCGCCAAGGCGCTCGGCGGCACGCCGGCCAGCTACCAGGTGGCGGACGGCCGCGTCTTCAGCGGCGGCCGCAGCCTGAGCTTCGCCGACGCGGCGAAGAAGGCCATCGAGTACGGCGGCAAGTTCGACGGCCACGAAGGGCCCGAGGACATCAACGTGTTCACCAAGCGCTCGCTGGCCGCGGTGGCCGGCCAGGGCCTGATCGGCGTCGCCAAGGACAACTACAAGCGCGACGGCAACACCCACTCGTTCGTCGCCGGCTTCGCCGAAGTCGAGGTCGACGTCGAGACCGGCGCCTGGCACATCGTCGAGTACGCGGCGGTGGGCGACGTCGGCACCATCCTGCACCCGCGCAACCTCTTCGGCCAGACCTTCGGCGGATCGATGCTCGGCATCGGCCATACGCAGGCGCAGAAGTGGGTCTACGACAAGCAGTACGGCGTGGCCCTGGCGCGGCGGTTCCACCACAACAAGCCGCCGACGATCATGGACATCCCGCACACCGTCAAGATCGACGCGACCAACATCCCCGATCCCGAGACGCCGGTGGGCGCCCGCGGCATCGGCGAGCCGCCGGTCGGCGCCGGCTGCGGCGCGGTGGCCGCGGCGCTGGTCGATGCGCTGGGGGCCGAGGCGTTCCGGCGCATGCCGATCACGCCCGACCTCATCCTGACGTCGATCGAAGCGAAGACCTGGCAGCACGACGCGCTCACGGCGCACATCTAGGGGGACATCGAATCATGGCTGTGATTCACGACATGATGCCGGCGTTCGAGCTGTTCCTGCCGTCGAGCATCGACGACGCGCTGGCGCTGCTCGACCGGCACGGCAGCGACGCCTGGGTGATGGCGGGCGGGCTCGACAGCTTCGACTGGCTGAAGGACCGCATCCGCAAGCCGCGCTACGTCGTCGACCTCGGCGGCCTCGACGCCCTGCGCGGCGTCAAGGCCGCCGGCGACGGCATCGAGATCGGCGCTATGACCACGCTGACCGAGCTGGTGCGCCACCCGCTGGTCCGCGAGAAGTTCGGCGTGCTGATGCAGGGCGCGGAGGCCGCGGCCTCGCCGCAGATCCGCAACCAGGGCACCATCGGCGGCAACCTGTCGCAGGACGCGCGCTGCTGGTACTACCGCGCCGGCTGGTCGTGCTACCGCGCCGGCGGCAACATCTGCTACGCCGACACGCCGACCGCGATCAACCGCGAGCACGCCATCTTCGGCGCCGACCGCTGCGTGGCGGTCAACCCGTCCGACACGGCGCCGGCGATGATCGCCCTCGACGCGCAGTTCGTCATCCGTTCGGCGGGCGGCGAGCGCGTGGTCAGCGCCCAGGACTACTTCGTCGGTCCGGGCGTGGACATCACGCGGCTCACGACGCTGCAGCCGGGCGAACTGCTCACCGCCATCCGCATCCCGGGCACGTGGGCGGGCGCGCAGTTCTACACCGAGAAGGTCGCCGACCGGAAGGTGTGGGACTTCCCGCTCATGAACGTCGCCTCGGCGATGAAGACCTCGGGTGAGACCATCCAGCAGATGCGCCTGGTGGTCAACGCCGTGGCGGCGCGGCCGATGCGGCTGGAGGCCGTCGAGCAGTTCGTGGCCGGCAAGCCGCGCAACGAAGAGACGGCGGCGGCGGCCGGCGAGCTGGCCGTGCGCGGCGCGGTGCCGCTCGCCCACAACGCCTACAAGATTCCGCTGATGCGGAACCTGGTCAAGCGCGCCGTGCGCGGAGGGGACATCGGATGGGCATCGACTTCCTAACCCGGGGCATCAGCCCCTGGGGCCAGTCGATCTTCACGCACATCTCGTGGGATCTGCTGTGGGTGTCGTTCTTCGCCGGGGTGGTGTTCCTGGCGGCGCACTCGGTCTACATGCTGCTGTCGGCGCACACCAAGCGCGCCTCGGCCGAAGTGGACGCCCTCGAGGCGAAGATGCCGGGGCTGCCGGCGAAGATCCAGCGGCACAGCCTGGCGGCCCGGGCCTTCCACTGGGTGATGGCGGCGTCGATGTTCACGCTGCTGTTCACCTCGTTCCTGCCCATCGTCGGGGTGAAGTTCGCGTGGGTCACCTGGCACTGGATGGCCGGCATCGTCCTCACCGCGTCGATCCTGTTCCACCTGGTGCACGCCACCTTCTTCATGGACTTCTGGTCGATCTGGATCGGCCCGAAGGACATCCCCGAGTTCAAGTCGGAGATGTTGCGCGAACTGGGGCGTGAGGCCGACGGTCCGAAGCCGGCGAAGTACCCGCTCGGCAACCGGCTCTACCACCTGGCGCTGGTCGTCACCGGCCTGGGCGCGACGATCACCGGACTGTTCATGATGAAGAAGGTGCAGACGCCCTTCTTCCTGCGCGACCCCTACATCCTGTCCGACACCACCTGGGGCTGGATGTACGTCGGCCACGGCGTGGCCGGTGTGGCGCTGGTCGGCTTGACCATGGCCCACGTCTACTTCGCCATCCGCCCCGAGAAGTTCTGGCTCACCAAGTCGATGCTGTTCGGCACCATCACCCGCCGCCAGTATCTCGAGCACCACGACCCGTCGCGCTGGCGCGTGCCGGGTTCCGAGCCGGTCGGCGGCCGTCCGTCGGAATAGCGCGTGTCGTCCCGACAGGAGATGGTCGCGCGCTGCGACCACATCGAAGAAGCCTACGAGTTCATGCTCGCCTACGCCGCGCAGGGCCTGGCGAGCGACGCCGGCTCGAACGCCGGCTCGCAGGTGCGGCAGTTCCTGTCGCGCCTCGACGCGGCGCTCACCGGCCTGGGCGACGTGTTCCGGGCGGTGGTGACGGCCGAAGCGCCGGCCGCCGCCGCCACCTTCGCGCCGTTCATCGAGGTGCTGGATCGCGACGCCGCCGCGTCACAAGCGGCCGTGCGGCTGGTGCTCGGCCAGCCCGGCATCAGCTCGCAGCTGGTCGACAACCTCAACGCCTCGATTCACCTGCGGGCGCTGCTCACCGACATCTTCCTGGTCGATGAGACGCTCAAGGGCAGCCAGGCCGCGGCGAAGGCCTGAGGCCTGGCGGGGCTAGGGGCTAGGGGCTAGGGGCTGGCGCCTCACAACTGCGCTCGTCCATCAGTACGACGAAGGGCCGGGAGACGCTCCCGGCCCTTTGCATTTGGCCTTTGGTTCCTGACAAACCCTAGTCCCCAGCCCCTAGTCCCCAGCCCCTAGTCCGTGGGATCGAAGCGAAACACCAAGTAGCTGATCGGCGAGTCGAGCACGCTGAAGCTGTGCACGGTGCCGGCCGGGATGACGACGATGTCGCCGGGGCCGACGCGGCGGCTCTCGCCGCCCTCGCGCGTGCCGGTCAGACTCGGGCCGGCGCCGAGGCGAGTCAGGTCGGTCGGCTTCGGGGTGCCGAGCGTGCCGCCGGTGGTCATGGTGCCGCTGCCGTGCAGGATGTAGTAGGTCTCGGTGGCGCGTTCGTGAATCAGCGCGCCGGCCTCGGCGCGATCGCGGTGCAGCATCGCCACCGTGGCCGTGCCGCCGCGCACCGGCAGGATCTTGATTGGCTGGTCGACGGCGTTCTTGACGATGCCGGATTCGAGGACCTGGGCGATCTCGGCCGGGGTGATGAACCCGGCCGGCACCTGTGGCGCGGCCGGTGCGGGCTGCGCGGCGGCCGAACGCGCCGCGGCGACGAGAACGAGGACGACAGCGATCCGCGACATCGACGGCACTCCTCCGTCGCGGGCGGCCGCGACGCGCGGGCAGCATCCGCGGCGCGCGGACGGGCCGGCGGCATTATGGGGGCAGCGCCCCGGCGGTTCAAGCCGCCGCAGGATCGGCCGCGCCGCGCAGCACCTCGCACATCGCCTCGACGCTGCGCGCGCACAGCTTGTTCCGCTCGACGTCGCGTTCGAGTTCGGCGATGACCGCGTCGGTGGCGAGGCCGGCGCGATAGGGGCGGTCGGAGCGCAGCGCGTCGGTGACGTCGGCCACGGCGAGCACGCGAGCCGCCGGGCCCAGAGCGGCGCCGCCGAGCCCGAGGTGATAGCCCGAACCGTCGAGCCGCTCGTGATGGCAGGCAGCATCGAAGGCGACATCGCGGAACACCGGCACGGCGTCGAGGATCTGGTGCGTGTGCTGGGTGTGCGAGCGCATCAGCGGCCACTCGTCGTCGGTCAGCTTGCCGGGCTTGTCGAGCACGCTGTTGGGGACGCCCAGCTTGCCGATGTCGTGCAGGAGCGCGGCGCGACGCAGCCGGGTCAGGCTGCGATCGGCGGCGCCGAGCCGTCCGGCGGCGGCGACCGCGTACTCGGCGACGCGCCGCGAGTGGTCGTGGGTGTAGGGCGACTTGGCGTCGATCACCCCGGCGAACGCCTCGACGAGCCGATCGAGCCGGGCGTCGTCGGCCTCGACGAGCGCCGGCGCCGGTGCGACGCGGTGCAGCAGATCCACGGGTTCGACGGTGGCGAGGTCGCGCCAGAACAAGGCGTCGTGGGCGACGGCGTTGGCCACCTCGACCAGCGCCGGCGCGAACCAGCGGCCGGCGCGGTCGCGGACCACGTCCAGCGCCGCCTGGCGGCCGCGCTCCTGCCAGAAGATCTCGAGGACCTGGGCGAGACCGATGATCTGCGCCAGGAGCGGAATCTCGTCGCGGCGCAGGCCGCGCGGCTGCCCGCCGCCGTCCCAGTGCTCGTCCATCGCCCGGATCGCTTCGGCGGTGGCCACCGACAGGCCGAGATCGAGGGCGATGGCGGCACCGCGATCGCAGCGGATCTGAAACAGCTCGGTTTCGGCCTTGGGGCCGGCGGCGGCCAGGGACAGCAGGCGGCCGGCGCGCCGCATCGGGCCGTCGTCGCGGCCGGCCCAGGCCAGCCCGTAGCGGAATCTTCTCGGGCCAGCGGCGCCAATCGGTGAGCCACACCGCGCGCTTGGCCTGGTGGTCGTTGCCGCCGAACAGCTGATGGACGCGGGCGGCGTTGCTCGAACAGCCGGCGTCCTTCAGCAGCAGCGCATGGAACAGATCGGAACGGTCGGTGTCGCCCAGCTTGAGCAGCTCGGCGCACTGCATGCCGATCACCGCCGACCGCGCCGCGTGGCCCTGCGGATGGCCTTCGGTGATGTCGAGGGCGCGCGACAGCCCGGCGATGACGTCCATCACCGGCACGGCGATCGGCGCCGACTCGACGGCAGCGCGGCGGACGGCGGACTGGCGCACGCCCGGGCCAGAGCAAATCCGGTGCCCCGGTGCGGGCTGCACGACGCGGCGCGCGGCTGCCCGCGATGCGCCCCCGCAACCGCGCTCCCGGCGCCGCGCTGCGTCAGCGCGACGGACGCGGCCGGGCAGCGCCGCTCCGGCCAGCCCGGCGTCAGACCGTGACGGTCTTCTCGACGACGAAGAAGTTGTTCTCCGTCTCCTGGATAGTCACTTCGACGCGGTAGGCCAACCCGCGGCCGGGATACTGCGCCGCGATCAGCGCGACGACCTTGTCGAACACGTAGTGCGCGACGTTCTCGACACTTGGCCCCTTGCCTTTCAGTACGACGATGCCTTCGGGCTCGAACAGCGCCGGGTTCATGAAGGTGGTGTCCGACTCGACGACCAGCATCTTGTGGTCGAGGTCGCGCATCACGTCCTTGATGTGGCCGAAGTCCAGAGACATGTCGAGCTCGTCGCGCGGGAAGGCCTCGGTGGCGATGATGACCGTGCCGCGCCAGGTGTGGCCGTGCACGAAGCGGCACTCGCCCGGATAGCCGAGCTGGCGGTGGCCGGTGTGGAACTTGGCGTGGACGATGATCTTTTCCATGAGGCGAATCGACGAGGGCCTGCCGCCAGTATAGGAGACGGGAGTGGTAAGCCTCGGTCCCGCCGATGGCTCCGATGGAGCGTCTGGTTGGGACGAGTGGTTGTTCAAGCTGGATCCAGACCTCCACGGTTTGCAGCCGCGTGCATACGACGCCGAGCGCGGTCGAATCCGGCGGCATTCAAGTCGGCACGCTTCATGCTCTCAAAGCCGTCATGACCATGACGCTCACCCGCCGGTTCGCCCGCCGCCTCGCCGCAACGGGCCGCCTCGTGCTCGCCGGCTGCCTGGCCGCCGTCACGCCGCTGGCCGCGGAAGCGCCGGAACGCGACACCCGCACGTGGAGCGACGGGACCGTGCGCATCACCTTCTCCACGCCCGAGACCTACGGCGACTGCAAACCCCGCGAGCTGACCGACACCCTGTACACCGACGGCGTGCCGACATCGTGGCGGCTGACCGGACGCGTCAACGTCGGCTACGTCTCGGACGGAGCCTTCACCATCCTGCGGGTCGTGCCGGTGGACCAGACCGGCGACCTGGCACTGACCATCGAGTATCCGCCCCACGCGGAGATCCGGCCGCACACGCACGGCATCCTCGAGTACCACGTCGAGCCGCAGATCGAGGTGTTCGACGACCGCGGCCGCAAGAACCCGTTCATCGGCGGCGACCTGACGCGGGCGCCCGGCACGCTGGGCCCCGGCGGCCAGGACTGGGACATCTTCTGCGCCACGACCTTGACGGGCAGCGCGGCCCGTTGACGCGCTGACCGGCCGCCGCGACAGGCACGCCGGTGCCGGCCCCCTGGCCGGCTGATGGGATCGCCCGGCGCGGCGGATCACCGAAGGGCAACCGTTCGCTCGAGTGCCCCGGCACGGGTGTTGGCGGGCGTCGAACTCCTGCTATCGTCTTCCCAGCCCGCGGCGGTACAGGACGCGCGGGCCATGGACTAGAGGACGTCAGGGGCCCTTCCGCCCCGCCCCAGCCGCCATGAGCCTCCTCACCGACCTCCGCTACGCCCTCCGATCCCTCGCCCGCGTCAAGGGTCTGGCCGTCACCGTCATCGCCACGCTGGCGCTCGGGATCGGCGCCAACGCCGCCATCTTCAGCGTGGTGCGCGGCGTGCTGCTGCGCCCGCTGGTCAACCAGGACGCCGACCGGCTCGTCTACCTGCGGCAGAGCGCGCCCGGCATCGCCGCCGAGAACGCCAACTTCTCGGTGCCCGAGCTGCGCGACCTCCAGGGCCGGGTCAAGTCCATCGCCGAGTTCGGCGACTTCTCGGTGATCGAGTTCACCATGGTCGGGCTGGGCGAGCCACGCCAGGTGCGGGCCGGTGTCGTCGGTGGGTCCTACTTCAAGGTGATGGGGCTGCGCCCGGTGCTCGGCCGCCTCCTCGGACCTGGCGACGACGGCCCAAATGCCGCCGGCGCTGCCGTGCTCACCCACCGCTTCTGGACCTCGGCGTTCCAGGCCGATCCCGCCCTGGTCGGCAAGACGGTGCGTTTCGGCGACCGCAGCGCCACCATCGTCGGCGTGCTCGAACCCTCGGTGCCCTACCCGACCGAGACCGAAATCATCGCCAACGTCGTCACCAGCCCGCACCACCTCGACGCGACGATGGTCGACGGCCGGGTGCACCGCATGACCGAGCTGTTCGGGCGGCTGGCGCCCGGCGTCGATCTCGCGACGGCGAAGGCCGAGCTGCAGGCCGCCCACGGCGCCATCGTCCAGCAGTATCCCGAGGCGTATCCCGCCCAGGCCAACTTCCGCATCGACGTCGTCGGCCTGCGCGATCAGATCATCTCGCCGGCGCGCACGGTGTTGCTCGTGCTGCTCGCCGCCTCGGGGCTGATCTTCGTCATCGCCTGTTCGAACGTCGCCAACCTGATCCTCGCCCGCTCGGTGCGCCGCGAAGGCGAGCTGGCGGTGCGCGCGGCACTCGGCGCGTCGGCGGCGGCCTTGCGGCGGACGCTGCTCGCCGAGAGCCTGGTCCTGTGCGGCGCCGGCGCCGTGCTGGCCCTGCTGATCGCCCGACCGATGGTCGGCGTGCTGTCGCGCTACGCGGCGCGCTTCTCGGTGCGGGCGCTCGACGTCACCGTCGACGCGACGATGCTGTGGGTGGGCGCCGGACTGGCGCTGGTCGCCGCGGTGCTGCTGGCCTACGTGCCGAAGCTGCCGACCGCCGACGGCGCCGGATCGGTCAGCCTGGCCGCCGGCGGCGCCCGCATCACCAGCGGCACCAACCGCCGGCTGCGGCTGTTCGCGATGACGCAGATCGCCGCGTCGTTCGTGCTGCTGGCCGGCGCCGGCATGCTGCTGACCACGCTGGTCGCGCTGCAGCGCACCCGCACCGGCTTCGTCACCGAGAACGTGCTCGCCGTCAACGTCCCGGTCGTCGACTACACACGCAAGCCCGAGGAGATCGTCGGCCTCTATCGCGAAGCGGTCCGCCGCCTGGCCGCGCTGCCGGGCGTGCAGAGCGTCGCCGTCGGCACCAACGTGCCGTGGCGCGACCCGGGGTTCTTCGCCGCGCAGTTCTCGGTGGAGGGCTACAACAAGGCCGCCGGCGAGGACGACCCGCGGGCCCAGTTCCGCACCGTCACGCCGAACTACTTCGCCACCCTGGGCGTGCCGATCGTCGCCGGCCGCGACTTCACCGAGAACGACCGCCGTGGCGAGGAGCGGGTGGTCATCGTCAGCCAGAGTCTGGCCGAGCGCATGTTCCCGGGCCAGGACGCGGTCAACCGCCGCTTCCAGTGGACCGACCCGGTGATCAAGTTCATCGACGTCAGCGGCGACCTGCGGCGCATCGTCGGCGTCGCCGCCGATGTCGACGACGAGAACATCATTCCGGCGCCGCGCATGACCGTCTACCACCCGCTCGAGCAGGAGATGGGCGGCGGCCGGCTCTTCCTGAAGACCAGCGTCGATCCCTACTCGCTGGTGCCGGCGGTGACGCGCACCATCCGCGAGCTGTCGGCCGACCAGCCGATCGAGCGCGCCACCACCCTCGACGACGTGCGCGCCGAGGTGTTGTCGCCCAACCGGCTGAGCGCGCTCGTCTTCGGCGGCTTCGCCTCGGTGGCGCTGCTCATCGCCGTGGTCGGCGTCGCCGGCGTGCTGGCCTTCTCGGTGAGCGCCCGCACCCGAGAGTTCGGCGTGCGCCTGGCGATCGGCTCCGCGCCACCTGCTGTTCGGCGTCCTGCGCGAAGGCGCGGTGATCGCCGGGGCCGGCATCGTCGCCGGCGTGGTCGGCGGCGTGATCCTCGCCCGTGTCATCGGCAGCTACGTCGAGGGCGTCGCCATTCCCGACCTCCTGCCGTCGCTGCTGGCGGCGCTGGTCCTCATCGCCGCCGCGGTGCTCGCCTCGTTCGTGCCGGCGGTGCGGGCCGCGCGGGTCGACGTGATGCAGGCGCTGCGCGCCGAATAGCGGCGGCGGGCTGGCTCCGCGGCGCGATCGGTGATGTAGTGGAGCCGGAGGCTCGTGCATGACCCCGCGCCCGACCGTGGCGATCGCCCTCGCCGTCGCCCTTCAGACGTTCGCCGCCGCCCAGTCCACGCCGACCCGCGACCCGATCGCGCTCGGCGCGTCCACCGCCCAGCGCAACGCCGCGGCGCGCGTGCTGGTGCCGTTGCTGCGCGACGTGCGCACCCGCGCCCAGCGGCCGGTCGAGGTGAAGCCCGGCACCGTGCCCGACTCGCCCTTCGCCGGCACGCAGACGACGCTCTTC
The DNA here is from genome assembly GCA_964442845.1 of uncultured Bifidobacteriaceae bacterium. Lineage (GTDB taxonomy): Bacteria > Acidobacteriota > Vicinamibacteria > Vicinamibacterales > UBA2999 > CAWAYR01. The sequence goes on from CAYUAX010000021.1 coordinate 27,670, forward strand.
GCCTTCACGGTCAGCCAGCGGTCGGTGCCGGTGGACGCCCGTGTCGTCGCGGCGATGGACCGGCTGATCGCGTGGCAGGTCGACGATCCGAACGCCGCCGAGACCGGCCGGCTGTTCGATCGCTGGCTGGGGGCGCTGATGGAGAAGACGACCGGCGCGGTGCTCGTCCAGGGGCGTGGCCCCTGTGACCTGGCCTGCATGACACAGCGGATGACGACGCTCGACGAGTCGTGGGGCGCCTCGCCGCGCGGGCGGGCCGAGACCCGGGACGCCGTGCTGCTCGACGCCCTGACCGCCGTCGCCCTCAAGTAGATTCGGCGGCGCCACCCGCCGCCCCGACGCCGGCGGGGGCGCGCCTGGCCGCGTCAGACGCTGTCGCGGCCGTCGAGGTCGAGCACGGCACCGAGCAGGACTTCGGCGCCGCGCGTGCAGTCGTCCCACGCGGTCAGCTCGCGCGGCGAGTGGCTGATGCCGCCGACGCTCGGCACGAAGATCATGCCCATCGGGCACAGCGCGGCGACCATCTGCGCGTCGTGGCCGGCGCCGCTCGGCAGGCGCCGGGTCGGCAGCCCGAGCCGGTCGGCGGCGCGACCGATGGCCGCCTGCACGCCCGGCGTGGCCGGCGCCGGCGGGTTGGTCGAGGCGAGCGTGAAGGTGATGGCCGTGCCGGTCTCGGCGGCGATGGCCGCGCCCTGCCGCCGCACCTCGCCACCGAGGGCCTCGAGTACTTCGACGGCGAGGTCGCGGAACTCGACGCTGAGCACCACCCGGCCGGGCACCACGTTGGGCGAGTTGGGCTCGACGTCGAGCCGGCCGACGGTGCCGACCTGGCGACCAGGCTGTCCGGCGGCGACCTGGCGGACCGCGAGCACCAGCCGCGACGCCGCCACCAGCGCATCCTGACGGCCGTCCATCGGCGTCGTGCCGGCGTGGTTGGCCAGCCCGTCGACGACGACGTCGTAGCGGTGGATGGCGACGATGCCTTCCACGATGCCGATCGGCACGCCGGCGCGATCGAGCGTGCCGCCCTGCTCGATGTGCAGTTCGAGGTAAGCGTGCCAGTCGCCGCGACGCCGCACCGCCGTCTCGATGCGTGACGGGTCGCCGCCGATCCGGCGGAGGGCCTCGGCGCGACGCAAGCCGTTCCACTCCTGGTCGAGGTCGCCGGCCTTGAGGTCGCCGGCGACGATGCGGCTGCACGCCGTGCCGCGGCCGAAGGCCGTGCTCTCCTCGTGCGCCCACAACACGAGCTCCAGCGGGCGGCGCGTGGCGCGGCCGGAGGCCTGCACGGCCTGCAGGACGTCGAGCGCGGCCAGCGTCCCCAGGTCGCCGTCGAAGTTGCCGCCGCCGGGCACCGAGTCGATGTGCGACCCGAACAGGATCGGCGGCGCGCTGCCCTCTCCGAGCCGCACGAACACGTTGCCGGCCGGGTCCAGCCGCGGCGTGAATCCCGCGGCGCGCACCTCGCCCAGGAACCACGCGCGTGCGGCGAGGTCGGCGTCCGAGTAGGCGACCCGGCTCACCCCCGACGCGAACGTGCCGCCGGACGGGCGGCCGAACGTGCTCAACTGCTCCAGCCGTCGGCGCAGCCTGGTCCCGTCGATGCGCGGCGCCGTGGGCTGGCTCCACGCCGCCCGCGGTGCGGCCATCACGGCCGCGCCGGCCGCGGCGAGCACGTCGCGTCTGGTCGGGCGGGTTCCTGAACGGCTCATACCTTGGCGGCGTCCAGCGCGGCGAGCACGCGCTCGGGCCGGAACGGCACGCGCCGCAGGCGCACGCCGGTGGCGTCGAAGATCGCATTGGCCACCGCCGCGAGCAGCGGCTTGCACACCGTCTCGCCGGCGCCGTAGGGCGGCAGGTCGTCGCGGGTCGGCCGTGGATCGCCGTTGACCAGCACGACGTCGATCCGCTCGGGCGTGTCGGCGTGGGTCAGCGTCGGCGAACTGGCCCAATCGACGCTGGTCACCTTCCGGCCATCGAACCGCACCTCTTCGTAGAGGGCGCGGCTGAGCGAGTGCAGCATGCCGCCCTCGATGGTCCGCGTCAGCGCCGCCGGGTTGATCACCAGCCCGCAGTCGTGGGCGCAGACGATGCGCTTCGCCCAGACCCGGCCGGTACGCCGGTGCACCTCGACCTCGACGACCTGGGCGACCACGGTCTGGCTGCGGAACGCGTACGCCAGACCGCGCCCCGTCAGCACGTCGCCAGTGGCGCGTGGCCGCGGCGACGGCCGGGCATCCCACCCGTACGCCTTCAGCACGGCGTCGAGCACCGCGATGGAACGCGCCCGCTTGAAGCCTCTGTCGTCGTCGGTGGCCGCCGTGAACAGCGCGCGGCGGAACGCCGCCGGATCGGCCTTGGCCGCCGCCGCCAGCTCGTCGATGAACGACTCGGACGCGAACGTCACCTGCGGGCCGTCGGGGTCGCGCAGGTTGCCGGTGCGCAGCGGCGTCTCCCAGACCAGCGGCAGGCTGACGACGTGCGTGGTCTGGCGGCGATGGGGCACGGCGTACATGTCGGACGGCGTCGAGGCGCGGCCGCGGGCCGGCGTCTGCTTGCGCTGGCCGGTGAGCTGGGCGACGAGCACCGTGTCGTGCTCGTTGTAGCCGAGGTGGTTGTGGTCGGCGGCGCGGGCGTCGTAGTCGAGCGCGACGAGCCGGCCCGACGCATCGAGGCCGCCGCGCATCGTGACGGCATAGGCCGGGCCCTTGGTGTCCCACGCCGTCTCTTCGTCGCGCATCCACTGCACGCGCACCGGCCGGCCCAGCTCGGTGGCCAGGAACGCCGCCTCGAACCCGGCGTCGTCAGCGGCGGTGCGGCCGTAGGCCTGCGGCCCGTCCATCCACACGACGCGCACGCGATCGCGCGGCATCTTCAGGAACTCGGCGACACCGTTGCGCAGGCCGTACGACTTCATGTCGTTGGAGTAGATCGTCAGCTGCCCACCCGTCGGATCGGCGGTGGCGTGTGCCGGGCCCATCGCGGTGTGGCCCTGGAACGGGACGTCGTAGCGGGCCTCGACGACGGTGGCCGCGGTGGCCAGCGCCGTCGCCGCGTCGCCGACGACCACCGGCGCCCCGCTCGACGCCGGCGTGGCGGCGCGCATGTAGTCGAACAGCTGATCGGACGTCGGGAACGGCGCGGTCGCCGGTTCGCGCCACTGGCATTTCAGCTGGCGGGCGCCGCGAATCGCCTGCTCCTCGCGCTCGAACACGACCGCCACGTAGTTACCGCGCGTGACCACACCGACGAACCCCGGCAGCCCGCGCACCGACGCCTCGTCGACGCCCGCGAGCGTCGCTCCGGCGACCGGCGGCTTGACGTTGCGCGCGTGCACCATGCCGGGCAGGCGGACGTCCACGGCCCACTTCAGCGTGCCGTCCACCTTGGCCGGGATGTCGTAGCGCGCCGGCGATTGGCCGACGTGGCGTAGCGCCGACACCGGCTTCACGCGGGCCTGGCCGGTGGTGGCGTCGATGTTGCGGCCCTCGAGCACCACGTTGAAGCGGCGGCCGCCGATGAGATCGCCGTAGCTCACGCGCCGGGTGGCATCGGCGCGGACGCTGACGACCCCGTCGGCCACGGTCAGCTCGCCCACCGGGACGCCGAGCCGGGCCGCGGCCATGTCGAGCAGCACCCGCCGTGCTTCGGCGGCCACCCGCCGCATCGGCCAGGCGTCCACCTGGATCGCGTCCGACCCGCCCGACCCGCCCTGATCGACGGTCACGTCGGTGCTGCCCATGACGACGCTCGTCTGCGCATAAGCGAGATCGAGCTCGTCGGCGAGCAGCTGGCGGAACGCCGTGCCGGTGCCCTGCCCGAGGTCGGTCTTGCCGGCGAAGAGCGTCGCCGTCGAGTCGGGCCGGATCACGATCCACGAGTCGAGCTGCCGGAAGTCGAGATCGGGATACGGCCCGGCCGCCGTCGGCGGCTGCGCGGCGAGCGCATCGCCGACGAGCGTCGGCGCCGTCGCCAGCCCGACGACGAGCAGGCCGGTCTGGGCCAGGAAGTCGCGCCGTGTCGCGCGGAACCGCGCGTCGGCCTCGAGGACCTGCGGTGGCACGATGGACGACGCGCTCATGCGGCACCGCCGTCGGCATCGGCCGCGACCGTGGGCGTGAGGCCCGCGGCGCGGCGGATGGCCGCCTGCACCCGGTAGTAGGTCATGCAGCGGCACAAGGTGCGGGCCATCGCCTCGCGGATCTGCGCGTCGGTCGGCTTGGGTGTGCGGTCGAGCAGCACTTTGGCGGTGAGGATCTGGCCGTTCTGGCAGAAGCCGCACTGCGGCACCTGCTCGTCGATCCACGCCTGCTGCACCGGATGCAGCCGCCCGTCCTGGGCCAGGCCTTCCAGCGTGACGATCTCGCGGCCCTGGACCGACGCGGTCTGCCGCACGCACGAGCGCACGGCCTCGCCGTCCACCAGCACGGTGCAGGCGCCGCATTGGCCCAGGCCGCAGCCGAACCTCGGCCCCTGCAGACCGAGGTCGTTGCGCAGCACATAGAGCAGCGGCGTCGCCGGCTCGACGTCCACACTGTGGCTGCGCCCGTTGACGCGCAGGGTGATCGGCATGTCGGGTCTCCTCGGACGCCCAGTCCGGCGGCGTCGGGTGCAGTGTCACGGAGGCGCGTGGTGAATGCAAGCCGGGCCGTGCCCGGCCCGTTACCATGGGACGTGGGCGACCTCCAGGATGACGACCCGGTGGCGGTACCGATCGAGCGCGAGCTCGACCTGCACGCCTTCCGGCCGCGCGACATTCCCGCCGTGGTGGACGAGTTCCTGACCGCGGCCCGCGCCGCCGGCCTCACCGAGGTGCGTCTCGTCCACGGCCGCGGCATCGGCGTGCAGCGCGGCATCGTCCAGGCCACGCTCGAGCGCCATCCCGCGGTGGCCGAGTTCTGGGACGACCACGCCGCGCGGCTGGGCGCGACGATCGCCCGGCTACACTGACACCAGCGATGGGACTGCGCACGACAACCGGCGCCGACGTCCGCGCGTGGCTCGCGGCGGCGCTGATCCCGGTGCTCTCCACGGCACTGGCGGCGGGCGGCGGCCAGCCGCCGCGCGTGGATGCCGGGCCGGACCAGATCGTCACGTTGCCGGCGGTGGCTGCGCTCTCCGGCACCGTCGCCGCCGACGGACTGGTGACGGTGCGGTGGAGCATCGTGAGCGGTCCAGGATCGGTCGAGTTCCGCGACGCGACGGCGACGGAGACCGACGTGGCGGTCGCCGCGGCCGGCACGTATGTGTTGCGCCTGGGCGCCGCGGACGGCGTGGCCGCGGCCAGCGACGACGTGACGATCGTCGTCCTCGAACACAACGACCCGCCGACGATCGACGCGGGCGACGATCTGACGTTGGCAATCGATGACACGGCCACCCTGGCGGGCCGCGTCTCGGACGACGGCCTGCCGCCGCCAGGCGCGCTGCGTGTGGCCTGGAGCGTCGTCGGCGGCCCCGGCAGCGTGACGGTGGCCGACCCGAGCGCGCTCCGCACCACCGCCCGCTTCGCCGCCCCGGGCACCTACGTCTTGCGCCTGGAGGCGAGCGACGGCGCCGCGACCACCGCCGACGAGCTGACGATCGTCGTCACCGCGCCGAACGCAGCGCCAGTGGTCTCGGCGGGTCCAGACCGGTCGATCACCGCCCCCGGCGCCGCCGTCCTCATCGGCGACGCGCGCGACGACGGACAGCCCGAACCGCCGGCGCTGACGCTGGCGTGGACGGTCACGAGCGGGCCCGGGGCGGTGCGGTTCTCCGCACCTGGCGCCGCCCGCACCGAGATGCACGCGACGGTCGCCGGCACCTACGTGCTGCGGCTCACCGCCTCCGACGGCGCGCGGCAGGCGTACGACGAGGTGACGGTGCTGGCGGCGCCGCCGACCGCCGGCACCGGCCTGCTGGCGGCCTACGGTTTCGACGAAGGCACCGGCGCGACGATTCCCGACCGCTCCGGCCACGGCCCGACGCTGACCCGTCACGGCGCGACCTGGGTGCCGGCCGGTCGTCACGGCGGCGCCATGGTGTTCGACGGGGTGCGCAACCGCGCCAGCGGCCCGGCACTGGCGCTGCCGGCCGCGTTCACGCTGATGGCCTGGGTGCGCAACACGACGACGCTGCCGTACGAGACGCTCGTCAGCGTCGGCACGACGCGCGCCCTGAAGCTGGCCTTCGAGGACTTGGTCTTCTCGACCCCGGCCGGCGATCTGCGGCTCGGCCCGGCGGGCGGGCCCGACGTGTGGCACCACGTCGCCGTGACCTCCGACGGCACGACGGTGCGCGGCTTCGTGGACAGCGAGCCCGTCGGCCCGCCGCGGCCGCTGGCGCTCGAACCGGTGAGCGGCGTCGTGCAGCTCGGCGCGTGGCCGCTCGGCGCCTCGGCCGACTTCTTCGGCGGCGCGCTCGACGACGTCCGCCTCTACGGCCGCGCGCTGTCCGCCGAGGAGATCGCCCGCGACATGCGCACGCCGATTGGCGGCGCGGCACGGAGCGACGGCGAGGCCCCGCACGTGGACATCGACGCCCCCGCCGGCGGCGAGGTCGTCTGGGACGTGGTGACCGTGACGGCGACGGCGACCGACGACGTCGGCGTGGCCGGGGTCCGCTTCTCGGTGGACGGACAGCCGATCGGCACCGAGGTCGTTGCGCCACCGTATTGGGTGACGTGGGACACCCGGCAGACGGCCAACGGGTCGCACACGCTCGAGGTCGAGGCACGCGACCACGCCGACAACCGGACCCGCACGGCGGTGGCCGTCACGGTGACCAATCCGCGGCCGACCGAGAACCGGGCGCCGACCGTGTCGGCCGGCGGCGATCTGACGGTGACGATGCCCGGCCTGGCGGTGATCGAGGGGCGCGCCGATGACGACGACCTGCCGGCGCCGGTCGCGCTCCGCCTCCGTTGGACGGTCGTGAGCGGCCCGGGCGGCGTGCGCTTCGAGCCGGCCGACGCCCCCACGACCACCGCCCGGTTCGGCGCCGCCGGCGTCTACGTGCTGCGGTTGACCGCCGACGACGGCGCGCTGTCGGCCAGCGACGAGGTCACCGTGACCGTGAAGCCGGCCGGCGGCGGGCCCGAGGCCATCGCGAAGTACCCGGGCGACGGCTCGACGGGCCTGCAGGCCGCGACCCACGCCATCTACGACGAGCTGAACGGCAAGTAGGCCGCGCTGCAAGAAGGTCGATCGCGCCATGCCCCATCATTTCGAACAGGCACCGACGGGACGGGCCAAGTGCCGGGCCTGCGGCGCGGCCATCGCCAAGGGCGCCTGGCGGCTCGGCGAGGCGGTGCCCAACCTCTACGCCGACGCCGACGGCGCCGAGGCCGTGCAGTGGTATCACGCGTGGTGCGGCGCCTACCGCCGCCCCGAGGCCGCCCGCGCCGCGCTCGAGGCCGCCCCCGATGCGTTGCCCGATCGAGCGGCGCTCGTCGCCGCCGCCGACCTCGGCCTTGCGCATCCGCGCCTGGCCCGCCTGCACGAGGCCGGCCGCGCCGCGTCGGGACGGGCGGCATGTCGCCACTGCCACGCCGCGATCGCCAAGGACACCTGGCGCATCGGCCTGCTGTTCTGGCAGGACGGCCGCTTCTCGCCCGCCGGGTTCGTGCATGTCGCGTGCGCCGGCGGCTACTTCGAGACGGCCGCGCTGGTCGATCGCCTGCGCTACTTCACGCCGGGGCTCACCGCCACCGACCTCGCCGAGATCGAGGCCGCTCTGGCCGCGCCGCCGGCGGCGTGATCCGCGGCGGCCGCGGCCCCTGCGCTATCCTCCTCGCATGACGTCACGAATGCTGATCGCGGTGATGGTCGCGACGCTGCTCGCGCCGCACACGAGCGCGCAGGAGCCGGTGGCCCCGCTCAGCGGCGTGCCGCAGTTCCGCGTCGATCCCGCATGGCCCAACGCGCCGGCCGACTGGTCGTGGGGCCAGGTGATTGGCATCTTCGCCGACGGCCGCGGCCACGTCTGGACCTCGAGCCGCAGCCGCATTTCGGAATGGGACCCGCAGGGCCGGTTGCTGCAGTCGTGGGACGCGCGCGGCCCCGATGGCACATGGAGCACCATCCACGGCCTGTTCGTCGACCACAACGGCTTCGTGTGGACCAACGCCCGCGAGAGCCATCTCACGGTGAAGTTCACCCGCACCGGCCAGGTGGCCCTGGTGATCGGCACGCTCAATCGCACCGGCGGCAGCAACGACCCGGCGCTGATGGGCCGTCCGTCGGAGATCTGGGTCGACTCCGTCGACAACGAGGTGTTCGTCGCCGACGGCTACGGCAATCGGCGCATAGTCGTCTTCGACGGCGCCACCGGCCGCTATCTGCGGCACTGGGGCGCCTACGGTCGTCGTCCCGAGGACCCGCCACCGCCTCCGCCTGGCGCGCCCGATCCCGGCGCGCCGCCGAAACCGCCGGCCACGGCCGCCGCGGCGCCGCCGGCGCAGTTCCGCATCCCGCACGGCATCGTCGGCTCGCGCGACGGGCTCGTCTATCTGGCCGATCGCGGCAACAACCGTGTGCAGGTGTTCCGCCAGAACGGCGAGTTCGTCGCCGAGCGGATTCTCCGTCCCCAGTGCGGCGCCGAACAGCAGGCCACCTGGGTGCCGAAGCGGCCCTGCGGCATCGAAGCGGCGTTCTCGGTGGCGCTGTCGCACGACGGGCCGCAAACCTACCTCTACGTCGCCGACGGCGGCACACATGTGATCACCGTGCTGCGGCGCCGCGATCTCGCGGTGGTGGACGAGTTCGCCGGTCCCGGCGTCGGGCCCGGGCAACTGGGCCGGCCGCACAACCTCACCGTCGATCCGGCCGGGCATCTCTACGTCGCCGAAGCCGCCGGCCCCACGGTGAAGCATCCGACCACCGGCGCCGACGTGCCGGCCGGCTCGCGGGCGCAGAAGTTCACCTTCGTCGGCACGAAGCCCTGAGACGCGGCAAGAGATGCCTCCGGTCGTGCCCGATCCGACTCGCATCAAGGCCTTCGCCACCGCGGCGGCGTTCGATGCGTGGCTGCGCCGCCACCACGCTTCGGCGCCAGAGCTGTGGCTGCGGGTCTACAAGAAGGGCTCGGGCACGAAGAGCGTGACCACCGCCGACGCGCTCGACAGCGCGCTGTGCTGGGGGTGGATCGACGGCCTGCGCAAGGCGCTCGACGACGTGTCGTTCCTGCAGCGCTACACGCCGCGGCGGCCGCGCAGCCCGTGGAGCCAGATCAACCGCGACCACGTCGGCCGGTTGATCGCCGCTGGCCGGATGCAGCCGGCAGGACAGCGCCAGATCGACGCCGCCAAGGCCGACGGCCGATGGGACGCGGCCTACGCGCCGATTCGCGCCGCCAGCACGGCATCGCTGCCGGCAGACCTGAAGGCGGCGATCGACGCCGTGCCGCGCGCCAAGCGGATGCTGGCCACGCTCACCCGCCAGAACCTGTTCGCGCTGGCGTATCGCACCAACGCGATGAAGACCCCGGCCGGCCGCGCCCGCAAGATCGCTGCGCTGGTGGCGATGCTGGCGCGCGGCGAGACGATCGTGCCGCAGGCGCCGAGCCGCACCGCCAAGCGCTAAGCGCTGAGCGCTGAATGGCAAAGCTCGCACGCTTGGCCGGGCGACCTTTGGGGGTTGCGGGGGCGGAACTCGCGCCCAGTCCGCGCGTCGGGGACCCTGGCCGCGTCCTCAAATCCCGCCCGTACATGGCGAGGGCCACGCGCTGCGTGGCCCTCATGTGGTTGCGGGGGCGGGATTTGAACCCGCGACCTTTGGGTTATGAGCCCAACGAGCTACCGGACTGCTCCACCCCGCGACAGAAGAATAGCAGCATATCACATGCGGCGGAAGGCCTCGCCGACGAGGGCCCGCGGGGCCGGCCGGCTCAGGCCGAGCGGCGCCCGCGGAAGTCACCCCCGCGGCGACACCGGCACGGCGCGGCTGGCCGGCGCGGCCGTGCGCCGCTTCACGACGGCCTTCCAGACCCGCGCCGCGAGCAGCACGGCGACGATGCCGGCGTATAGCGCCGGACTCGACGTGTCGAGCTTGACCTTCCACCAGTAGTGGAGCACGGCCAGCGCCGCCGTCACGTAGACCAGCCGGTGCAGCAGGTTCCAGGTGCGGCCGCCGAGGCGGCGGATCCAGCCCTGCGTGGAGGTGATCGCCAGCGGGATCATCAGCACGAACGCCGTGAAGCCGGCGGTGATGTACGGCCGCTTGACCACGTCGTCCCACAGGCCGTCGAACATCAGCGAGTGGTCGAGCACGAAGTAGGTCATGAAGTGCAGCGTGCCGTAGAAGAACGCGAA
>CAYUAX010000022.1:0-351 GCA_964442845.1 uncultured Bifidobacteriaceae bacterium
CCGCCGAGGCGCTGCGCGCCCACGGCGTCTGGCCGCCGCCGCTGGTCGGCGACGGCGACGGCGCCGACGCCCTCTGGACGCGGTTGCGCGACGCCGACACGTGGCCGGCCCGTCGCGTGCTCGTCGCCACGACACCGGGTGGACGCGAGGGCCTCGCCGATGCGCTCCGCGACGCCGGCGCCCTGGTCGAAGAGATCGACGCCTACCGCATGGCGCCGCGGGCGCTGACCGCGATCGCCGCCGACTGGACGGCGGCCGCGCCGGATGCCGCCGTGATCGCCAGTCCGCGCGTCGCGACCACCTTGATCATGGCGATCGGCACCGCGTCACTCACCCGGCTCACCGCGCGGG
>CAYUAX010000022.1:361-26846 GCA_964442845.1 uncultured Bifidobacteriaceae bacterium
GCCATCGGCCCGACCACGGCCGACGCGCTCACCCGCGCCGAGGTCGCGTGTGCGGTCGCCGAGCAGGCCGACTTCGCGGCGGCGGCGCGGACGATGGCCGGACTGCTCGCCGTGGAGACGCGGCGATGACCCAGTCGCCCCAGACCATCGCCGATGTCATGGACCGCACGTTCGTCGAGTGCAGCGCGCTGGGCTTCCAGTCGGTGGTCACCTCGATCATGGCCGTCGCCTGCTACGTGTTGTGGCGGCGCGAGCGCGGCGCCTACTTCCTGACCTGGTCGGCGGCCTGGGCGGTCTACGTGGTCCGGCTCGCCTGCATGTCGGCGTTCCTGGTCCGCCGCGACATGATCTGGCTGTTCGTCCACCAGGCGGCCACCGGCGTCAGCGCGTTGCTGCTGCTCGCCGCGGCGATGCAGATGGCGCGCGGGTTCGTGCTGCGGCCGGTGCACGCGGCGGCGGTGCCGATCGCCGTCGCCTGGGCGTGGATCACCGTCTACGGCATGGGCAGCATGCTGGCCGGCGGCATCTCGGCGACGCTGCTCCTGTCGGGGGTCACGCTGTGGACCGGCGCGGTGTTCTGGCGCGAGCGGGCCCGCATCTCCAGCGGCGCCTCGCCGGTGCTGGCCGGCGCCTTCGTGCTGTGGGGCCTGCACCACCTCGACTACCCGCTGCTGCGCGGGTTCGGCGCCGCCGTGCTCTACGGCGTGTTCGCCGACGTCCTGTTCCTGTTCGCGATCGGCCTCGGCCTGTTGTTCGTCGTGCTCGGCACCGAGCGGGATCGGCTCGCCGCGCGCACCGCCGAACTCGAGCAGCTCACCGGCGTGATGCTGCGCGTGCAGGAGGACGAACGGCGGCGCATCGCCCAGGAACTGCACGACGAGGCCGGCCAGGTGCTGACGGCGGTGAAGATCGAACTCGAACTCGACGGCCGCGCCGACGCCGGCGCGATGGTCGGCCGCGCCCTGGCCCAGGTGCGCGACCTCAGCAATCTGCTGCGGCCGTCGGTGCTCGACGACCTCGGGCTCGGCCCGGCGCTGCGCGCCCTCGCCGACGAGTTCGCCGCCCGCACCCGCATCGCCGTCGCCCTCGATCTCGACGGCGCCGGCGGCCGGCTCGCCCCCGACGTCGAGGTGGTGATCTACCGCGTGGTGCAGGAAGCGCTCACCAACGTCGCCCGCCACGCCGGAGCGAGCCGCGCCGCTGTCGCCGTGCGGCGTGAGGCCGGCCGCGTGGTGCTGTCGATCGACGACGACGGGCGCGGCGCCGCCGACGACGCCCAGCCCCACGCCGGCTGGCTCGGCATGCGCGAGCGCGCCGCGGCGCTGGGCGGCCGGCTCACCATCGGCCGCGGCCCGGCCGGCGGTGTCCGCGTCCACGCCGACATCCCGCTCGGAGCGTCGTCGTGAGCCGCCGGCCGCTGCGTGTCCTGCTCGCCGACGATCACACGCTGGTGCGCGGCGGCATTCGCCGCATCGTCGAAGGCCAGCCGGGCGTCGCGGTGGTCGCCGAGGCGGCCGACGGCGCCACCGCGCTGGCGCGGCTCGCCGAGACCGCCCCCGACATCGCCGTCCTCGACCTCAAGATGCCCGGCTCCGACACGCTCGATCTCGTCCGCGCCGTGAAGGCCGCGCAGCCCGCCGTCAAGGTGATCGTGCTGACGATGCATGCTGGCCACGAGTACGTCGCGCGGGCCATCCGCGGCGGCGCCGACGCCTATCTGCTCAAGGACTCTGCGGTGCAGGACCTGGTCGCCGCGCTCGATGCCGTGGCCGACGGCGGCACCTATTTCAGCCCGCCCGTCCAGCGGCAACTCGCCGGGCTGCTGCGCGCGCCGGCCGCACCCGGGGCGCCGCCGCTCACCGATCGCGAACGCGAGGTGCTGCAGGGGCTGGCGCGCGGCCTGTCGAGCAAGGCCATCGCCGGCGAGCTGGCGATCAGCGTCCGCACCGTCGAGACGCATCGCGCCAACCTGATGCACAAGCTCGGCGTGAAATCGGTGGCGCTGCTCATCCAGGTGGCGATCCGCGACGGCATCCTCGACCCGCCGTGAGCGCGTCTCCGTACTTGTACGGAGGGCGATCCGTAGTCCTCCGCATTGCCGAGCCGGCGGTCCGCTCGTACGCTGGAGCCTCCAGCGTCATGTCCGGTTCCAGCACGTCGCCGCCGCGCGGCGGGTCGCCCGCGCGATCCGCGGCGGTCCCCTCGGCCCTCGACGGCCTGCGCGCCCTCAGCCTGAGCCATCGCGGCATCGGGCTCGAGACGCTGCGGGCGCACGCCCTGGACGGCGAGGCCGCCGCCGCCCTGCATCGGCGGCTCGCGGACGACGGCGTCGAGTCGGTGGTGCTGGCCACCTGTAACCGGACCGAGTTGTACTGGCGGACGACCGACGACGGCGACGACGCCGTGACGCACGCGTTCGCCCGCCTCACGGGGTGGCCGGCCGGCACCACGCGGCTGCGCGGACTCGCCGCGGCCGCCCATCTGTTCCGCGTCTGCGCCGGCCTGGAATCGCTGGTCCTGGGCGAGGCCGAGATCCTCGGCCAGGTCCGCGCCGCGCTCGACGCCAGCCCCGGCGCCGGCCCGTTCCTGCGCGGCGTCGTGCAGGCGGCGGTCCGCGCCGGCCGCCAGGCCCGGGCCGAAACCGCGCTCGCCGTCGGCGCGCAGTCGGTGGCCTCGGCGGCGGTCCAGTTCGTCGCCCGCGCCCTGCCGCTCGATCGCAGTCACGTGCTGGTCGTCGGCGCCGGCGCGACGGGGACGAAGGTCGCGCGGCATCTGCGCGCGCTCGGCGTCGGCCGTCTCGTCGTGACCAATCGCACCGCCGATCGCGCCGCCGCCCTCGCCACACGGCTGGGCGCCGAGACGGCGCCGTTCACGGCGCTGCAGGACGCCCTCGGCGTGGCTCATGCGGTCGTGTGCGCGGTGGACGCACCGACCCCGCTCATCACCCGCGACGATCTGGCCTGGGCGGCGGCAGCCCGCCAGGGGCGGCCGCTCATGGCGGTGGACCTGAGCATGCCGCCGGCCATCGCCCCCGACCCGGTCGCCGGCGTGACCCGCGTCGACCTGGCGGCGATCGAACGCGACGTCGCCGTGCAGCACGACCGCCGCGCCGCCGAAGTGCCCAAGGCGCTCGCCGTGGTCGAGCGGGAATTGCGGTTCCTGGAGACGTGGGCCCGCCGCCACGCGCTGCGGCCGCTGGTCGCCGACCTGCGGCGCAAGCTCGAGGGCATCCGCCAGGCCGAGCTGGCGCGAACCCGCGCCGAGTTGCGCGCGGATCGCACGCCGGGCGCGGGCGCGGCGACGAGCGATCCGCTGGAGCGGCTGACGCGCCGGCTGCTCGACCAGGTGCTGGCCATCCCCACCGCGCCGCTCGAGGCCGGCCACGTGGCCATCGACGCCGACCAGGCACGGTACCTCCGCCGCCTGTTCGCGCTCGACACGGAGGAGGCGTGAGCGGCGTGCTGCGCATCGGCACGCGCGGCAGCGCCCTGGCGCTGTGGCAGGCACGGCACATCGCCGAACGCCTGACCGCACTCGCGCCGGAACGCCGCGTCGCCCTGGTGGAGATCGTCTCGACCGGCGACCGCATCACCGATGTGCCGCTCACCGACGTCGAGGGCACCGGGTTCTTCACCGCGACGCTCGAACGCGCCCTGCTCGCCGGCGAGGTGGACGTCGCCGTGCACAGCCACAAGGACCTGCCGGTGACCGGCACGCCCGATCTCGTCGTCGCCGCCGTGCCGAGCCGCGGGCCCGTCGAGGACGTGCTGTGCGCCCGTGACGGCCTCACGCTGGCGACGTTACCGGCCGGTGCCCGCATCGGCACCTGCAGCGCGCGCCGCACCGCGCAGATCAGGGCGCGGCGGTCCGACCTCGACGTGCGGCCGCTGCGCGGCAACGTTCCCACGCGGGTGGCCCGCGTGACCGGCGGCGAGTTGGACGCCGTCGTCCTGGCCCGCGCCGGACTCGAACGCCTCGGCCTGGATCAGCACGTGACCGAGACGTTCGCGCTGCCCGACTTCCTGCCGGCGCCGGCCCAGGGCGCCCTGGCTGTGCAGTGCCGGGCCGCCGACGCCGCGGTTCGGGCCCTCGTCGGCCGGCTCGACGACGCGTTGGCGCGGCGCGCCGTGGAGGCCGAGCGCGCCGTGCTGCACGCCCTCGGCGGCGGGTGTTCCGTGCCGGTCGGCGCGGCGGCGCTCTGCACCGGCGGCCGCGTCACGCTGGCCGCGGCGGTGTTCTCGCTCGACGGCGCCCGCGCGCTGCGCGCCGAAGGCCGCGGCGCGCACGCCGTCGCGCTGGGCACGGCGATGGCGCGACGGCTGGTCGAGATGGGCGCCGACGATCTGCTGGCGGCGTTCGCTCGCGCCGCCCGCGTCGGCGCGGCGTCCGAGGAGGTGTCGTCGTGAGCTTCCCCAGACATCGCGGCCGGCGGCTGCGCCGCACCGCCGCGACCCGGGCGCTGGTCCAGGAAACGCGGTTGTCGCCGGCGCAGCTGGTCGCGCCGATCTTCGTCTGCGCTGGGCAGGACGTTCGCGAGCCGATCGCCTCGATGCCCGGCCATGCGCGCCTGTCACCCGACTTGGCCGCCGCCGAGGCCGCCGCGCTCGGCGCGCTCGGCATCGGCGCGGTGCTGCTCTTCGGGATCCCCGGCCACAAGGACGGCGAGGGCGCGGCGGCGTGGTCCGCCGACGGCCCGGTGCCGGCGGCGATCGGTCGCATCAAGGCGGTGGCGCCGGCCCTGGCGGTGTGGGCCGACGTGTGCCTGTGCGAGTACACCGATCACGGCCACTGCGGCGTGGTGGACGGCGAGCGCGTCGACAACGACGCCACGCTGCCGCTGCTGGCCCGCGCGGCGGTCGCTTACGCCGCCGCCGGCGCCGACGCCGTGGCGCCCTCGGACATGATGGACGGCCGCGTCGGCGTCATCCGCGACGCGCTCGACGCCGCCGGGCACATCGAAACAGCGATCGTCGCCTACGCCGTGAAGTACGCGTCGGCGTTCTACGGGCCGTTCCGCGAGGCCGCCGGCTCCACGCCGCAGTTCGGCGACCGCCGCGCCTACCAGATGGACCCGCCGAACGTCCGCGAGGCGATCCGCGAAGCGCTCGCCGATGTCGACGAGGGCGCCGACCTGGTGATGGTCAAGCCGGCGCTGCCCTACCTCGACGTGATCCGCGCCGTGCGCGAACGGGTCGACGTGCCGATCGCCGCCTACCAGGTCTCGGGCGAATACGCGATGCTCTGCGCCGCTGCCGAGCGCGGCTGGATCGATCGGCCGCGCGCCGCGATGGAGACGGCGCTGGCCGTGCGCCGGGCCGGCGCCGACATCCTGATCACCTACTTCGCGCGCGAGCTGGCGATCGCGTTGCGCCAGAACGCCGCCGGCACGACGGAGGCGACGCGATGAGCGCGGCGGTGACCGACACGACGGCGTGGTTCGCCCGGGCCCGCCGCGTCACACCGGGCGGCGTGCACTCCCCGGTGCGGACGTTCGCGGCCATGCAGTGC
The DNA here is from genome assembly GCA_964442845.1 of uncultured Bifidobacteriaceae bacterium. GTDB lineage: Bacteria > Acidobacteriota > Vicinamibacteria > Vicinamibacterales > UBA2999 > CAWAYR01. Next base: position 5,870 of record CAYUAX010000022.1, read on the forward strand.
GAGCCGATCGCCGTGGTCGCCGCCGAGGGCGCGGTGGTCCACGGCGCCGACGGCCGGACGTTCGTGGACTACATCGGCGCCTGGGGACCGGCGCTGCTCGGCCACGGCCATCCCGAGGTGGAGGCCGCGGTCGTCGCGGCGGCCCGGCGCGGCCTGGTCTTCGGGCTGGCCTCTCCCGCCGAGGTGGATCTCGCCGAGCGTATCGTCGACCGGGTGCCCGGCTGCGAGATGGTGCGCTTCGTCGTCACCGGCACCGAGGCGACGATGAGCGCGGTGCGGGTGGCCCGCGCGGCCACGGGCCGCCGCGCGGTCATCAAGTTCGCCGGCGCCTACCACGGCCACGCCGACATGTTCCTGGTCAGCGCCGGGTCGGGCGCCGCGACCCTGGGCGTCCCCGACTCGCCGGGCGTCACGCCCGGGGCGGTGCAGGACACCGCGATCGCCCGCTTCAACGATCTCGACAGCGTCGACCGGGCCTTCGCCGGCGCCGTGGGCGGCGTCGCGGCGGTGATCCTCGAGCCGGTGGTCGGCAACATGGGCTGCGTGCCGCCGGAGCCGGGGTTCCTCGACGGGCTGCGCGAGCGCTGCACCCGCCACGGCGCGGTGCTGATCTTCGACGAGGTGATGACCGGATTCCGCGTCGCTCGCGGCGGCGCCGCCGAGCGCTACGGCGTCACCCCCGACCTGGTCACGCTCGGCAAGATCGCCGGCGGCGGCGTGCCGCTGGCCGCGTTCGGCGGCCGCGCCGACCTGATGCGGCAGGTGGCGCCGGCCGGCCAGGTCTACCAGGCCGGCACCTACGCCGCGCATCCGCTGGCCGTCGCCGCCGGGCTGGCCACGCTCGACGTGATCGACCGCACCCCGGGGCTCTACGACACGCTCGAGACGCGCGGCGCCCGCCTGCAGGCCGGACTCGCCGCCGCGGCCCATGCCGCCGGGATTGCCGTGTCGGTGCAGCGCGTCGGCTCGATGTGGACGGTGTTCTTCAGCGCCGCGCCGATCCGCGCCTGGGACGACGCCGCCGGCGCCAGCCGCGATGCCTTCGCGGCGTTCTTCCGCGCCATGCTGGCGCGCGGCATCCTGCTGCCGCCCTCGGCGTTCGAGTCGGCGTTCCTGTCGATCGCGCACGACGATCAGGTGATCGGCGCGACGATCGCCGCCGCCGAGGCGGCGTTCCGCGAGGTGCCGCGATGACCGATCGCTTCCTGCGCGCCTGCCGGCGCGAGGCCGTGGACCGCACGCCGCTGTGGATCATGCGGCAGGCCGGCCGCTACCTGCCGGAGTACCGCGCGCTGCGCCAGCGGGTGGACTTCCTCACGCTGTGCAAGACGCCGGAGCTGGCCGTCGAGGCGTCGCTGCAGCCGCTGCGCCGCTTCCCGCTCGACGCGTCGATCGTCTTCTCGGACATCCTGCTGCCGCTCGAGGCGCTGGGCGTGCGGATGACGTTCGCGCCGGGACCGAAGCTGGCCGAGCCGATCCGCACCCGCGCCCAGGTGGACGCGCTGTCGAACGCGAGCGCGGCCGAGACGGTCCCCTACGTCGCCGACGCCGTGCGCCTGCTGCGCCGCGAGCTCGACGGCCGCACCCCGGTCATCGGCTTCTGCGGTGCGCCGTTCACGCTGGCCGCCTATCTCGTGCAGGGCGAGGGCAAGGAAGGCTTCGGGGCGGTGAAGGCGCTGCTCTACCGCGACCCGGGCACGCTTGAGGCGCTGCTCGAGCGGCTGGCCGCGGCGATGACCGACTACCTGCGCCTGCAGATCGGCGCCGGCGCCCAGGCCGTGCAGATCTTCGACTCGTGGGCCGGGCTGCTCGCTCCAGACGTCTACGAGCGGTTCGCGCTGCGCTGGGTGCGGACGATCGTCGATGGCGTGCGCGACCTCGGCGTGCCGGTGATCTACTTCCTCAACGGCGGTCCGCACCTGGTCGATCAGGCCGACACCGCCGGCGCCGACGTGCTCGGGCTGTGCTGGCGGGTGCCGCTCGACGAGGCGGCACGCCGCGTCGGCCCGCGGGTGGCGCTCCAGGGCAACCTCGATCCGCATGCGCTCTTCGCGGCCCCCGACGAGGTGCGGCGGCGCGCCGAGCAGGTGCTGGCGCGGATGGCCGGCCGGCGCGGCCACGTCATGAACCTCGGCCACGGCATCCTGCCCGACACGCCGATCGCCAGCGTCGAAGCCCTGGTCGAGGCGGTGCAGGCCACGACCGGGACGACCGCGGCGGTGGCGGCGCCGTGACCCCCGCGCCGGCGGCGCTCGCCGATCTGATCGCCCGCTACGATCGGCCGGGGCCGCGCTACACGTCCTACCCCACCGCCGTCGAGTTCCACGACGGCGTCACCGCCGCCGACTACGCGGCGGCCCTGGCCCGCGCCGATGCCCGCCCCGACGCGCCGCTGTCGCTCTACGTCCACCTGCCGTTCTGCGAGGAACGCTGCGGCTTCTGCGGCTGCAACGTCGTCATCACGAAGCATCGCGACGTCGCCGGCCGCTACCTCGACGGACTCGACCGCGAGATCGACCTGCTGGCGGCGCACCTGCCACGCCGCCGTCGCGTGTCGCAGCTGCACTGGGGCGGCGGGACGCCGACCTACTACCCGGCGGCCGACCTCGCCCGCGTCTTCGCGCGGCTGACCCGCCACTTCACGCTGACCTCCGACGCCGAGGTCGGCCTCGAAGTGGACCCGCGCGTGACCACCGCCGAGCAGCTCACCGTGCTCGCCGGACTCGGCTTCAACCGCCTGTCGCTCGGCGTGCAGGACTTCACGCCCGAGGTCCAGGACGCGGTGAACCGCGTGCAGGGCGTGGCCGAGACCGCCGCGCTGGTCGATCACGCGCGCGCCGTCGGCTTTCGGTCGATCAACGTCGATCTCATCTACGGCCTGCCGTTCCAGACCGAGGACGGCTTCCAGCAGACGCTCGACACGGTTGTCGGCATCCGCCCCGAGCGCGTCGCCGTCTACTCGTTCGCCTACGTGCCATGGATGGCGGCGCACATGAAGCGGCTGCCCGAGGCCGGGCTGCCCGGGCCGGCGCTGAAGATCGCGCTGCTCGCCCGCGCTCAGGCGGCGTTCGGCGCCGCCGGCTATCGCCCGATCGGCATGGACCACTTCGCCCTGCCCGACGACGAACTCGGCCAGGCGATCGACGCGCGGACGCTGCACCGCAACTTCATGGGCTACACCGTGCAGTCGGCCCGCGACATGGTGGCGCTCGGCGTCTCGGGCATCGGCGACGTGCAGGGCCTGTTCGTGCAGAACACCAAGAAGCTGCCGGAGTACTACGCCGCGGTGGAGGCCGGCCGCTTCCCGATCGAACGCGGCTACGCCCTCGACGCCGACGACGCGCTGCGCCGCCACGTCATCACCGCGCTGATGTGCAACGGCCATCTCGACGTCCGCGACGTCGAGGCCCGCTTCGCCGTGCACTTCGCCGACTACTTCGCCACCGAGCTGGCGGCGCTGGCCGCGCCGGGCGCGCCGCAGGCCGACGGCCTCGTCGCCGTCGGTCCCGACGCGCTGGAAGTCACGCCGACCGGCCGGCTCTTCGTCCGCAACGTCTGCATGGTCTTCGATCGCTATCTGGCGGCGCGCACCGGCGGGGCCACGCCAGTGTTCTCGCGCACGGTATGACCGCACCGCGAGTGGCCGTCGTCGGCGCCGGCGTCACCGGCCTCACCGCGGCGTACACGCTGCGACAAGAGGCTCGTCGGCGTGACCGGCCCTTGTCGCTCGTCGTGCTCGACGCCGCGGCGGCGCCGGGCGGCCATGCCCGCACGATACGGCGCGACGGCTTCACGATCGAGTGCGGCCCCAACGGCTTTCTGACCCGTGAACCGCACACCCTCGCCCTGGTCGAGGCCCTGGGCCTCACCGGCCGGCTCGTCGAGGCGCGCGCCGAGGCGCGCCGCCGCTACCTGCTGCGCGGCGGCCGCCTGTGCGCGGTGCCCGACGGCCCGGCCGCGCTCGTCACCTCGCCGGCGTTGTCGTGGCGGGCCAAGCTGCGCCTGCTGGCCGAGCCGCTGGCGGCCGCGGCCCCGCGCGACATCGAGGAGACCATCCACGCGTTCGCGACCCGACGGCTCGGCGCCGAAGTGGCCGACACGCTGGTGGACGCTGCGGTCGCCGGCATCTCGGCCGGCGACAGCCGGCGGCTGTCGGTGGCGGCGCAGTTCCCGACCCTGGTCGAGATGGAACGCGCGCACGGCAGCCTGCTGCGGGCGATGTTCGCGCCGCGGCCGCCCGGACAGGGGCGCGCCCGTCTGGTCAGCCTCGATCACGGCCTCGGCGTGCTGACCGGGGCGCTGGCCGATGCCCTCGGCGACGCCGTGTGCTGCGGCGCCGGCGTGACCCGCCTCCAGCGGCGGGCGGATGCCTGGACCCTCGTCCTGGCCGATGGCCGCGCCGTCGACGCCGACGCCGTGGTGCTGGCGACGTCGGCCCGCGCCGCCGCACCGATCGTCCACGACGTGGACGCCACGCTCGCCGACGCCCTCGCGTCGATCGAGTACGCCGGCATGGCCGTCGCCGCGCTCGGCTACCGGGCGGCCGATGTGTCCCGCCCGCTCGACGGCTATGGGTATCTGGCGACGCGGGGCGAAGGACTGGCGACGCTCGGCGTCGTCTGGGAGTCGTCGTTGTTCCCGCACCGCGCCCCCGCCGGTCACGTGCTGCTGCGGGCGATGCTCGGCGGCGCGCGCCGGCCCGAGGTGGCGGGCTGGACGGACGACGCCGTGCTCGACGTCGCGCGGCGCGAACTGGCCGGCGTGCTCGGCATCACCGCCGCGCCGGTGCACGCGTCGGTCCACGCCTGGCCGGCGGCGATTGCGCAGTACACGCTCGGCCATCGCCAACGGCGCGTGCGCCTCTTCGCACAGGCGGCAGGTCACCCCGGGTTGGTCCTCTGCGGCACCGCCTACGATGGCGTCTCGTTCAACGACGCGGTGAAGAGCGGCCGACAGGCCGCGCTGGCGTTCGCCGACTCGCTGTGGCTGCCGCGGCCCGACGCCGTCGCGGCTCCCGTCCTGGAGGTGCCGGTCTGATGCCGACCCGTCACGTGGTGCTCGTGACCTACGGCGAACCGCCGACGGCGCGGTTCGTCGATCAGCTCGTCTACTCATGGCGGATCCTGCTCGGCCTCACCCGCACGGTGGCGCCGATCCCGGCGCCGCTGCTGCCGCTCATCGCGCTGTCGCGCGGACGTGGCCGCGCCCGGGCCTGGACCACGCACGGCTACGCCTCGCCGCTCGAGCCGATCACGGCGCGGCAGCGCGACGGCTTGCGCAGCCGGCTGGAGCTGGAGGCGCCGGACGTCGAGTGGCAGGTGCACGCCGCCTACGAGTTCCGCCGGCCGCTCCTCGCCGACGTCCTGCGGACCCTGCCGGCCGACGAGCCGGTGACGGTGGTGCCGCTCTACGCCGCCGACTCGGCGTTCACGCACGCGCTGTCGCGCACCACGGTCCGCGACCTGGCCGGCGCCGATGCGGGTCGCACGGCGGGCATCGCCGTGCTGCCGCCGCTCGACGGCCGCCGGCTGGCCGAGTTGTCGGCGGCGCATGTCCGCGCCCACACCGCGGCCGACGGCTGGCAGGGTGACGACGTCGCGCTGGTGCTCGCCGCCCACGGCACCCTGGTCGAGCCGCCGCGGCCGATCGACACGGGACTAGCCGCCACCGAGGCGCTATGCGCGGCGATTCGCGACCGCCTGGCACCGGAGTTCGGCCTGGTCGTCAACGGCTGGCTCAATCACACGCGCGGCGGCCGCTGGACCGAGCCGTCGATCGAGGACGCGCTCGAACGGGTCGTCGCGGTCGGCTACAAGCGCGTCGTCTACTTCCCGTACGGCTTCCTCGCCGACAACGCCGAGAGCGAGTTGGAAGGCCGGGTGGCCCTGGCCGCGCACCCCGGCCTGGCGGCGCGGCACCTGCCGTGCCTGAACGACGCGGCGCCGCTGGTCGGCGCGCTCGCCGCGCAGGTGCGCGAGGCGGCGGCCGCGGCGCAACCGGTCGGCGCGCCGGCATAAGATACGCGCCATGCTTCGTCGCCTCGTGTACGTCGGCGCGTGTGTCGCCGCCCTCGCGCTCGCCGTCGTCCGCCCGGCCGCGCAGTCGGCCGTCATCGCCGTCACCGGCGGCACTCTCATCGACGGCACCGGCGCGGCGCCGGTGGCCGACGCGGTCGTCGTCGTCGAGCAGGGCCGCATCCGCGCCGCCGGGCCGCGCACCGCGGTTGCCGTGCCGCCCGGCGCCACGGTCGTCGACGCCGGCGGCGGCTTCGTCGTGCCCGGGTTCATCGACACCAACGTCCACCTGTCGCTTTATGGCGGCGTCAACGAGCGCTACGAGACGCTGGTCCGCTACCAGCACCGCCAGCCCGAGATCGTCCTCGAGGCGGCGCAGTTGCAGCTGCTGCACGGCGTCACCACGGTGCGCGACAGCTACGGCGTGCTGCAGCCGCTCATCGCCGTGCGCGATCGCATCGCCCGCGGCGAGGCGATGGGCGCGCGCATCCAGGCCGCCGGCAACATCGTCGGCTGGGGCGGGCCGTACTCGATTTCGTTCAGCCTGATCCCCGAGCGCGGCCTGACGCTGTTCCAGGAGCAGATGAACGACGAGATCGCGCAGGGCGCCGGCGAGGACCTGGTGGACCTGACGCCCGAGGAGCTGCGCACCGCCATCAACGCCTATCTGGACAAGGGGCCCGACTTCATCAAGTTCGGCGGCACCGCCCACTTCGCGCGGCCGTCGTTCATCGGCTTCTCGGCCGAGGCCCAGCGGGTGATGGTCGAGGAAGCGCACAAGCGCGGCAAAAGGGCCGAGACGCATTCGACCACGCCCGACGGCCTGCGCCTGTCGGTCGAGGCCGGCGTCGACCTGATCCAGCACCCCGAGGTGCTGGGCCCGCGCGAGCTGCCGGCGGCGCTGGTGAAGGCCATCGTCGATCGGCGTGTCGTCAACTCGATGCTGGTCAACACCATGACCGGCGCGCCCTGGGCGAAGCACCTCGAGGACCGGGCCAAGGCCGAGAAGGCGCAGGCCGAGGCGGCCGCCAAGGGCCCGGCGCGGCCGCGCACGTCGGCCGAACGGCGCCGCGACGCCGCCGACACCGGCGAGGAGCTGGCGCTGCGCCGCACGAACGCCCAGGCGCTGATCGCCGCCGGGGCCGTCGTGACCGTGGGCACCGACAACTACTGGGCGGCGGCGCCCGAGCTGTCGCGGACCGCCAAGCCCGAGGCCCAGGACCACGGCATCGGGACCATCCTGGCGATTCAGGGGCTGGTCGAACTCGGCATGACGCCGATGCAGGCGATCGTCGCCGGCACCCGCAACGGCGGCCTCGCCACCGGCCGCGCCGACCTCGGCACGCTCGAGGCCGGCAAGGTCGCCGATCTGCTGGTGCTCGACGCCGACCCGCTGGCCGACATCGCCAACATCCGCCGGATTCGCGTGCTGATGGCCAACGGCCGCGTGATCGACCGCACCCGCCTGCCCGAACAGCGCGTGCTGTCGCGGCCGGCGGTCGTGCGCTGACGGCGCGTGCGCGTCAGGGCACGACGGCCGACACCTCCGCCGAGGGCGGCGATGCGCCGCAGGCATTGGTCGCCGCCAGCTGCAGGAAGTACGCCCCCGGCGCCACCGCCCCGCCGATCGACAGCTGCGGGCCGAGCGTGAGCACGCCGATGTTGGCGCCGCCGCTCACCGAGCCGGCACGCAGCACGTAGCCGGTCGGAATCGCCCCGCTCTGCGGCGCGCCCCACGTCACCGCGATCGCGCCGGGACTGGTCCCCGCGGCCAGGCCGGCCGGCGCCTGCGGCGGCGTGCACGCCCCCGGCCCGGGGCTGACGACCACCGACGGCGACGGCGGGCTCGCCCCGGACGGGTTCAGCGCCACCAGCCGGACGTGGTACGTCCCCGGCGGCGCGTCGATCGAAAAGCTGCGCGCCGTGCCGGCGACCGGCAGCACGCCGATGTCGACGACGCCGGCCTGCGTCCCTGCCTGCAGCTGGAACCCGGTGGCGACGTTGCCCAGCGGGCCGTGCGACCACTGGAAGGTGACCCGCGTGCCCTGCACCGTGGCGAGCACCGCATGCGGGGCGAGCGGCGGCGCCAGGGTGCCGGTGGCGACGATCACCTCGTTGGACGGCGGCCCGGCCCCGGCGATGGTCACGGCGCGGACGCGGACGTAGAACACACCCTCCGGCGCGCGCACCGTCGTCTGCCGGACATCGCCCAGCGGCAGCGTCACCAGGGTGTGGCCCGGCGCCGTGCCGGCCTCGAGCACGTAGCCGGTGACAGCACGGCCGGCCGGCGGCGGCGCCGCCCAGGCGAAGGCGACGTCGTACGCCGACACTTGGCGCGTCAGCGCCTGCGGCGCATTCGGCGTCGCCGTCCCGACCATGAACGTGACCACCAGGCGCGGCGCCGTGGCGGCACCAGCCTCGACAGCGGCCAGGTCGCGCCGGCCGGGTCCGGTGGCACGCAGCACGAGCGCCATCGGCTGCCCGGCAGCCCACGCCGGCTGCGTGATGACCGCCTGCAGCAACGGCGCGATGTCGTCGAGCGCGAGGCGCACGCCCGCCGTCCACGCCCCGCCCACGGCGTGGCCGACCCGCGGCGCGAGCAGTGGTCGGCTCGATGGCGGCGCCCCGGCCGAGAACGGCTGCGAGTTGGCCACCGGCGTGGCGGCGTACTCGAACGCCAACGGTCCGGTGCCGGTGATCGTCGGCGTCACCTCGAGGCGTGCCTCGAGGATGGTCGCACCGGGCGGGATCGGCAGCGACGCGAAGCGCAGCCCGAGCAGGCTCGGGTCGGCGGCGCCGTCGCGGCCCAGCCACACCGCCGGAGCCGACGGCGCGAGCACGCCGGCGGCCTCGTTGACGTCGTCGTCGGCCGCGGCCAGCGGGATCGTCGTCGTCGCGATGCCGTTGTCGTCGTCGAAGATGGTGCCGACGCCGATCGCCGTCTGCAGGTCGGCATTGACCGGGTCGTAGAGCTCGACCGAGAACCGCTCGAGCGGCTCGACCTCCGTGTCGGGGTGCACCGGTACCTGGATGGTCTGGATGGTGCTGCCGCCGGCGAACGTCAGCACGCCGTTGGTGGTCGTGAAGTCGAGCCCGGGCGTCGCCGTGCCGGCGAGCGTCCGGAAGTTGACGAGCACGCTCTGCGCCGACGCCTCCGACAGCGTGACCGTGAAGCGCGCCACCGGCGCCGCGCCGCCGGTGCCCTCGACCACGCTGGCGGACCCGATCGACAGCTTGGGTGGCGCCGGCACGTCGTCGTTGACGATGGTGCCGACGGCCGTGCCGTCGCCGATCACGGCGTTCACCGGACTGGACAGGGTGAGCGTCAGCGTCTCGTTGGGCTCGACGTCGGTATCGGTGACGATCGGCACGCTCACCGTGCGCGAGGCGGTGTTCGGCGGGAACGTCAGCGTGCCGCTGCGCGCCGCGTAGTCGGCGGGCGCCACGGCCGAACCGTCGGCGGTGGCGTAGTTCACGGTCACCGTCTGGCTGTCGTTGCCGGTGCGCGTCACGGTGAAGATCAGGTTGGTGGCGCCGCCGGTGCCTTCGTTGACGCTGGCGTCGCTCACGTCCACCGAGGCGGTGCCGCCCGTACCGCCGAGCCTGACGCGGCGGCCGACCGACGGGACACCCTGGGCGTTCAGCAGGAACACCCACCAGTCGCCGGCCGGCGCCAGCCGGGCGTCGTCCGGGGCCTCGGCCACCACCGCCCCGCCGGCCGCCGTGAACGGCAGCTCGACGAAGCGCTGGTCGAGGTTGATGCCGTGTGTCACCGAACTGATGCGCACGAACGTCACCCGCGCGACCGCTCCTGGATCGGGCGTCTGCACCGCGAAGCTCTCGCCGTAGCCCACCGTCGCCGGCGCCGACGTGGCGATCGGCCGCGCGCCCTTGAACAGATACGGCGGCGAGTAGAACTCGCCGTTGGTCTCATCGGGCACGTTCGGATTGATCCGCCCGCCGCCGGCGGCCAGGACGCGGCCGTCGGGCATCAGGATGGCGATGGAGTGGTACATGCGCGGCCGGGTCATCGCCGCGACCGTCGTCCACGTCTCGGTCGCCGGATCGAAGATCTCGGCCGGCAGCACGCCGTTGGTCGAGATGAGGCTCACCTCGTTGGCACCGCCGACCACCAGCACCTTGCCGTCGGGCAGGACGACCAGGTTGTGCTGCGAGCGGCCGTACTGCATCGACCCGACGGCGCGCCACGACGGCGAGCCCTGGTTCAGGTCGATCACGCCGGTGGCCGTGGTGACCGGGTCGGCGTTGAGGGTGCCGCCGCCGGCCATCAGCACATGGCCGGGGCGATACATCACGCCCGGCCCTGACGCCGCCGGGCCGCGGCCGATCGACGTCCACGTCGAGTTGTTCGGATCGAGCCACCACGACCACGAGCTCTGGTACTCGCTGACGAAGAGCCGGCCCGTCGGCCCCTGGAACATCACCGGATATTCGCCGACGTCCTTTTGCGCCGCCGGAAACGCGGACCATGATCCGCCGCCCAGCGACAGCGCCTCGGGCACCTCGGCGGTGCTCGGCCGGCTGATGGCGCCGCCGATCGTATAGGCACGTCCGTCGGCGAGCTGCACGAGCGACGGATACCAGCGGGCGTAGCCGAGGTCGGCAAGCGCCGTCCATTGCTGGGTGGCGGCGTCGAAGATCGTCGTGTCCGGCGTGCCGACGCCGGCGCCGTTGTGGCCCCCGGCGGTCAGCAGCCGGCCGTCATGGGTGAGGATGTGGCCGGCGCAGAACAGCTCCGCGAAGCCATTGGGCACCGCGGTGTAGGTGTTGGTGTCGGGATCCCACAGCCGCGCCGACGGCGTCCCGGGGATCTCCCAGGCGTCGAAGAACAGCAGCTGCCCGGTCGGCATCAGCGCGGCGTGGACCGCCACCAGCGGCATGCCGAACACCGACGACCACTCCCCCATCGAGGACGACTGACCGCGAAGGGAGACCGAGCCGACACCGACACCCAGGACGAGCGCCACGACAGCGGCGCCCGTCCGCACGCGGGGGGCGAGCACGTCCTCTATTCTGCGGGATGGCCGGCCGAACGTCACCTACGAAGGCTGTGATCGCGGGACGTCAGGATCGGAATTGACCGTCGCGGCACGGCCTCGCGCTCAGCGTGGCAACCGGTCGAGGAGGTCGCTCAGCTCGACCGGGTCGACGGGCTTCACGAGATGCGCGTCGAAGCCGGCCTCGGCGGTGCGCCGGCGGTCGCGATCCTGGCCCCACCCGGTGACGGCGACGATGAAGGGCGCCCGGCCGGCCCGCGCACGCAGCCGCCGCGCGGTCTCGAGGCCGTCGAGACCGGGCATGCCGAGATCGAGCAGCACCGCCTCTGGCTGGAAGGTGGCGGCCTGCGTCAGGGCCTGATGGCCGTCGTAGGCGGTGGACACCGTGTGGCCGCGGGCCAGCAGCCACCAGGCGAGGCTGTCCGCGGCATCGCGATTGTCGTCCACGACGAGGACGCGTCGCCGCGCTCCCAGAGTGCCGGCCGCGGGGTCGTCGGCGCTCTCCGCAATCGGCACGGTGTCGAGGGTGATCGTGCACTCGGTGCCCTGACCGGCCCCGCCGCTGCGCACCGCGATCTGGCCGCCGTGCAGTTCGACGAGGCCTTTGGTCAGCGCCAAGCCAACGCCGAGACCTCCGTGCGCACGGCCGAGGGCCTGCGGCGACTGCACGAACATGTCGAAGACCCGGGGGAGCAGATCGGGCTCGATGCCAATCCCCTGATCGCGGATCGAGACCACGGCGCGGTGCCCATCGACCGTCGCGGTCAGCGTCACGGTGGCCCCGGCCTCCGAGTACTTCGAGGCGTTGCTGAGCACGTTGCCGAACACCTGCGCGAGGCGCACCGCGTCGGCCTGCAGATGTACGGGACGTTCGGGGCGGCTCTGCACCAGCGTCTGTCGCTGCAGCTCGAACTGGCGGCGCGTGGTCTCGACCGCGGTGTCGAGCACCTCCTGCAGAGTCACCGGGGCGCGGCGCAGCTCCAGCTTGCCGCGGGTGATGCGCGAGATGTCGAGCAAATCGTCGAGCAGGCGGGCCATGTGCCGGCTCTGGCGGTCGATGACCGCGGCGGCCGTCGCCGCGATGGCCGGTGACGTCGCGTCCTGCTGCAGCAGCGAGACGCTGGTGCGGATCGGCGCCAGCGGGTTGCGCAGCTCGTGGGCGAGCACGGCGAGGAACTCGTCCTTGCGGCGGTCGGCCTCGCGCAGCGAGGCCTCGAGGGACTTGCGGGCGCCGATGTCGCGGGCGATCGACGACGCGCCGACGATGCGGCCCTGGGGATCACGAATCGGCGACAGCGTCACGGACACGTCGAGCACGGTGCCGTCACGGGCGACCCGCTCGGTCTCGAACGGCAGCACCCGGTCGCCGGCGGCGACGCGCGCCACGATGTCGTCCTCCTCGCCGCGGCGATGCGGCGGAACGATCAGCGTGACGGGCTGGCCGACCACCTCGGCGGCGGTGTAGCCGAACATCTGCTCGGCGCCGGCGTTCCACGACAGGATGGTGCCCGTGAGGCTCTTGGTGAGGATGGCGTCCTCCGAGGACTCCACCACCGCGGCCAGCAACGCCTGGGCCCGACCGGCTTCGCGGCGCTCGTCCTGCTCGAGGCGGGCGCGGTACTCGATCTGCCGCCGCGCCTCGTGCAGCCGTTCGGCGGCCAGGCTGACGAGCACACCGGTGAGCAGGAAGACCAGCACCCCGATGACGTCGCCGGTATCGGTCTGCGTGAACGTGCCGGAGGGCACGACGAACCAGTACACGGCTGCGGCGCTGCTGAGCGCGGTGGCCAGAACACCGGGGGTCAGGCCGCCGTACCAGGCCGCGGCCATCACCGCCCCGAAGAAGGTGATGTAGGGCAGCTCGAAACCGAGCCAGCGCGACAAGGTGACGCGGGCGAGCAGGGCCGCGGCCACCACCACGACCGCTAGAGCATGGGCTGCAAGCCGCCGTTGCATCGGCGCGCGACTATACCAGACCGTGGCGCCGGGCTCGACGCCACGCGCCACCCACCTCACGGCGCGCCCCCCATCACCACCCGGACGTCGTGGGTGCCGCCGTCGTCGAGGATCGGGATCGCGTTCGGGTCGACCGGCTGACCGTCGAGTTCAGCCCGCGCCACCCCGCGGGCGTACCGCGCCGGATTGGCCACCTCGATCCGGTAGGTCGTCGCACCGAGGCGCCAGTCCACCCGAAAACCTGGCCACGTCGCCGGGATGCAGGGATCGACGGCGAAGAGGCGGCCGCGGCGCCGCACGCCGAGCAGGCGTTCGAGCCCGGCGCGATACATCCAGCCGGCCGATCCCGTGTACCACGACCAGCCGCCGCGCCCCGGGTGGAAGGGATTCGCGTAGACATCGCCGGCCATCACGTACGGCTCGATCTTGTAGCGGTCGACATCGGCGGCGGTGCGGGAGTGGTTCACCGGGTTGAGCATATGGAAGAGCTCCATCGCCTCGTCGCCGCGGTCGAGGTCCGCCAGCGCCCACACCAGCCAGGCCGCCGCGTGGGTGTACTGGCCGCCGTTCTCGCGCAGGCCCGGTGGGTAGCCTTTGATGTAGCCGGGCTGCTGCGCCGAGCGGTCGAAGGGCGGCGCCAGCAGCAGCACCGCGCGCAGCCCTCGTGACACCAGCAGCCGGTTCACCGAGTCGACGGCGTGCTCGGCCAGCCGCCGCGGCACCGCGCCGGAGATCACCGCCCACGACTGGGCGATCGAATCGATCCGGCACTCGTCGTTGTGGGCCGAGCCGAGCGGCAGGCCGTCGTCGTAATAACCGCGGCGGAACCACTCGCCGTCCCAGGCCGCCTCGAGGCTGCGGCTCAGGCGGGCGGCGTCGCCGCGGTACCGCGCCGCCAACTCCGGGTCGGGCCGCTGGTCGGCGATCGCCGCGAAGTCCTTCAGCACGCCGTACAGGAAGAAGCCGAGCCAGGTGCTCTCGCCGCGGCCGTGCTCGCCGACGCGGTTCATGCCGTCGTTCCAGTCGCCGGTGCCGAACAGCGGCAAGCCGTGCACACCGGCGGTGCCGGCCCGGGCGATGGCCCGCACGCAGTGTTCGAACAGGGTGCCCTCGTCCGGCCCGACCTGCGGCAGATCGTAGGACTCATGGACGTCGGGCGGCAGCGCCGCGCCATGCAGGAACGGCACCCGCTCGTCGAGAATCGCGGCGTCGCCGGTGTGCTCGAGGTAGCGGGCCGTCGCATACGGCAGCCACAGCAGGTCGTCGGAACAGCGCGATCGCAGCCCGCGCCCCGACGGCTCGTGCCACCAGTGCTGCACGTCGCCGTCGACGAACTGGCGGCCGGCACAGCGCAGGATGTGATCCCGCGTCAGGTCGGGGCGGGCCGCGCACAGCGCCAGGACGTCCTGGAGCTGATCGCGGAAGCCGAAGGCGCCGCCCGGCTGGAAGTAGCCCGAGCGCGCGTGCACCCGACAGCCCAGCGTCTGGTACACCAGCCAGGTGTTCATCATCACGTCGAACGAGTCGTCGGGGGTGCGCACCTGCACCGTGTCGAGCGTCTCGGCCCAGTGGCGAGTCACCGCGGCGCGGGCGCGGCGGGCGCCGTCGAGGCTCCTGAAGCGATCGAGCAGGGCGCGGGCGTGCGCGTCGTCGTCGCCCTCGCCGAGCACCAGCACGACGGCACGCGTCTCCCCGGGCGCGAGCGACAGCGTCAGCTGCAGCGCCGCGCAGGGATCGAGGCCGGCGCCGAACCGGCCGGTGAGCGTCAGATCGGCGAGGGCCGCCGGCGCCGCGACCGTGCCATTGCGGCCGAGGAACGCCGTTCGATCGCCGGTCGCCGAGCGCAGCGGCTCGCTGGCGGCGGCGAATGCGACCCGCGCCGCGCCGTCCTCGGTGTAGGCGTTGCGCGCGAAGACCGTCGAGAGTGCCGGCTGGCACTCGGTCACGACGTGCAGGTGATGGCCGTCACGCGGCGGTCCCAGCAGCCATTCCCAGTACGCGTAGACGCTGACCGTCCGCGCGGTCGGTCCGGGGTTGGTCAATGTCAGCACCGAGCACTTGACCGGCTCGGCGATGTCCACGAACACCTCGAAGGTGTGGTCGAGGCCGCCGGCTCGAGAGGCGAAGCGGGTGGCGCCGGGCATGTGCCGGACCTCGACGCGGCGGCCCGAATCACGGGGCAACGGGCCCGGGGTCGGCGACCACACCTCGCCCGACGCCTCGTCGCGCAGCAGCACCACCTCGGGGGACGGATCGAGCACCGGATCGTTGGCGAAGGGCGTCAGCCGGTGTTCCCGGCTGTTGCCCGCCCAAGTGTGCGCCGCGCCGGCGGCGGTGACGACCGTGCCGAAGCGCGGGTTGGCGATGACGTTGACCCAGGGCAGAGGCGTCTCGCGGTCGCCGTCGAGGGTGATGACGTAGTCGCGACCGCCACTGGCGAACCCGCCCAATCCGGTGGGCAGGTCGAGGCGCGGCGACTCGGGGGCCGGCGGAGTCGGTGCCGGCAGGCGCGCCGGCGCCGGGCGGCCGACGAACGGCGTGCGGTCCGGCACCGGCGGCACCGGCGCGGCGCGGTCGAGCTGCGTCGCGACGGCGCCGCGATCGCTGCGCAGCAGCACCCGCGCCACGGCGTCGAGCAGGAGGCCGTCGGCCTCGGTGAGATGGTCGCGGCGCAGCAGATGGCTGCCGCCAGGGCGATGCGCCCAGGCCCGCCACGGCCCCTGATCGAGCAGCGTCGTCAGCTGCGCCTGCAGGTCGTCGAGGTAGCTGGTCGGATCCTCGTTGACGATCACGACATCCGCGGCCAGGCCCTTCAGCCGCCAGTACTCCTGCGCTTGCAGCACGTGGCGCACCAGGGCCAGATCCTCGCCCCGGCCGCCTGCCCGGACCAGCAGGATCGGCAGGTCGCCGGAGATGCCGTGGCGCCACAGGCCCGACTGCGGCAGGCGATTGGCGGCGCGGATCTCGGCCGGGGCGCGCCCGGATTCGTCGACGTAGAACAGGCTCGAGGCCAGCCGCTCGAACAGCCGCGCGTCCTCGGGCGAGCAGCCGAGGTGGTAGAGCAGGCTCTGCGCGTGGGTGAAGGCCAGCGCGAAGGTGCGGGACGCCGTCCCGGGGTGGTGGTACTTCTGCGCCAGCGCCAGCGCCGCGTCGCGATCGGCGGCCACGCCCGTGGCGAAGGACAGCCGCACCTGTCCGCCCGGCACCAGCCTGACCCGTTGACGCAGGCTGCAGATCGGATCGAGAACCACACCGGTGGTGCCGCTCAGCGCCCGGCCGTCGAGCGCGACCGGCGCCCGCGGGCTGCGGCCGCGGCCGAGGAACTGCAGGCGGTCGCTCTCCCATTCCACGGCGCCCTGCGGCCGGCCCTCGACGCTGAGGACGTGCACCGCCCACGGCCCGTGGCCCGCGCCGCGCGGGCGGCGGTGACACAACAGCGCCGTGTTGCGGGCTGCGTCCTCGGTTTCGCCGAACAGCTCGCCGACGGCCGGATGGGCCAGGTCCTCGACCTGCGGACCGAGCACCAGCTCGGCGTAGCTGGTCACGTCGATCGCGCGCACGCCGAGCCCGTGGTGGCGCAGGGTGATGCGCCGCACCTCGACGTCGTCCTCGGGTGACACGGCGACATCGAGCTGGGTGGTGATGTCGCCGTCGCGCCGGCGAAGCGTCGCCTTGTCGGAGGTGAACGTCGCCACGTACTCGTCGGGTTCGGCGGCCGCCGGGTGATAGCCGGCGGACCACACCGCGCCGCTGCCGGTGTCGCGCAGGTAGATGCCCTGGCCCGCGGGATCGGCGGTGGCGTCGCGGCGCCAGCGCGTCACCGCCAGGCCCCGGCAGGTGCTGCTGCCGCCGCCGGCGTTGGTGACCGCCGTCACGTAGCTGCCATTGGAGAGAAACTGGGCGTGCGGGACGGCGGTGTGAGGCGTCCGGAAGCGTCGCACCGGCACCGCCAGGACGGCCCCGGGCACGCGGACGTCTTCGGCGACGCGCGGCGTGGTCGTGGGGGTGAAGCGCGGCACCCGTTCCTGCAGCAGCAGCTCGGTGGCCTTCACGCGCGGGTCGCGGTGGAAGCGCCGGACCATCACGTCGCCGAGCAGGACGTTGGCCAGGGCCACCAGGATCATCCCCTGGTGATGACTGAAGTAGGCCCGCACCACGCTGCCCGTCGCCGCCGGCGTGCCGTGCGGCCGGTCGTCATCGGCATCGCGCGGCACGTAGTCGATCGATTCGAAGAAGCCGAGGTCGCCGCGCCCGCCTTCACGCTCGAGCCGGCGCAGGTTGGCGGCGGCGGCCGGCGGCTCGACCATCGCGGCGAGGGCGGTCGCGTAGGGCGCGACCACCAGCTCGTCGCCGAGGCCCCGGGTGAGGCCCAGGCCGGGCACGCCGAACGCCTTGTACTGATAGGTGCCATGGCGATCGACGGCCCCGTACGCCGATTCCGAGATGCCCCACGGCACGCCGAGGCCGCGGCCGTATTCGACTTGCCGCTGCACCGCCAGACGGCACGACTCGTCGAGCAACGTGTCCGGATAGCTGCGCAGCAGCAGCCGCGGCATCAGGTACTCGAACATCGTCGCGCTCCACGAGAGCAGCGCCGGCGCGCCGTGGATGCTGGTGAGCGACCGCCCGAGATGGAACCAGTGGTTCTGCGGCACGTCGCCCTTGGCGATGGCGACGAAGCTGGCCAACCTCGCTTCGGAGGCGAGCAGGTCGTAGTACGACGGGTCGAGCCGGCCGGGGCTCTCGACGTCGGCCAGCCGGTAGCCGATGGAGAAGAGCCGCCGCTGGCGATCGAAGAGCACGCCGAAGTCCATCGCCGCGACGACGGCGGCGGCGCGGTCGGCAAGGGCGGCCAGTTCGGCGTCCTGCGCCGCGTCCGGCGCCGGCGTCGCCCGCCGGTACTCGCGCAGCGCCGCGCTCACGCAGATGAGCGCCCCGGCCAGGTTGCCGCTGTCGACCGTGGAGACGTACGCCGGCGCCAGCGGCGCCAGCGTCTCGGTGTCGTACCAGTTCAGCAGGTGGCCGTGATGGCGCTCCAGCCCGTCGATCGTCGTGAGGGTCGCGGCGGTGCGCCGGACCAGATCGTCGAGGGCGATGAACCGCAGGTCGTAGGCGGCGACCGTGGCCAGCAGGCTCATGCCGATGTTGGTCGGTGAAGTGCGCGCGGCCACGCGCGGCTCGGGCACGAGCTGGACGTTGTCGGGCGGCAGCGCGTGGTGCTCGGCGGTGGCGTGCCGCTCGAAGTAGCGCCAGGTGTCGCGGGCCACCACCGTCAAGAACCGCCGATCGGTAGCGCTCGGCTCGCGCCGGAGGTGGACCACCGGCCGGCTGAGGACCAGTCCGACGAACGGCGCCGCGACCCACACGGCGATGAACGGCGCGGCGGTGATCAGCGCGCCGCGGTTGACGGCCGCCACCACCGCGAGCGTCCCCACCGCCAGCACCACGCTGGCGCTCATCGCCTGCACGAAGGTGCGGGCATCGGGCCCCAGGACCCGCGCCGCGGTGGCCGCCGCCGTTTCCCATTCGAGCAGCCGCCGTCGCGTGACGGCCATCCGCACCAGCGTGAGCGCGATGGCGTGGAGCATCGACGCCGTCGTGTTGGCGAGGAACACCACCTGCAGCGTCACCCGGGCGAGGTCGGTCTGGAGGTCGGCCCAGTGGACGCGCGAAACCGCGCGCGTCAGGCGGCCGCGCAGCAGCCACGCCGCCGCCTCGGCGGTGCGCAGCAGCAACGGCATCGCCGCGCCGATCAGCGCCACCGCGGTCCACGCCAGCGGCGAGCCGGGCAGCCAGGTCCAGGCCAGCAGCAGCAGCGCCAGGGTCGCCGGCGCCACCAGGCTGCGCCGCAGGTTGTCGAACAGCTTCCAGCGGGCGATCAGCGGCAGCGAATTGCGCGCCAGCCCGTCGCGGGCCGGGACCAGCGGGAAGAGCCACCACAGCAGCTGCCAGTCGCCGCGCACCCAGCGGTGCAGCCGGCGGGTGTGGGCGAGCACGCTCGAGGGGTAGTCGTCCACCACCTCGACGTCGGAGACGAGCGCCGTCCGCGCGTACAGCCCCTCGAACAGGTCGTGCGA
Organism: uncultured Bifidobacteriaceae bacterium; assembly: GCA_964442845.1. Taxonomy (GTDB): domain Bacteria; phylum Acidobacteriota; class Vicinamibacteria; order Vicinamibacterales; family UBA2999; genus CAWAYR01. The sequence goes on from CAYUAX010000022.1 coordinate 24,935, forward strand.
CAGCACGGCGTTCTCGGGCACCCGCCCGTCCAGCACCGCCTGGAACGCGTCCACGTCGTAGAGGCCCTTGCCGGTGAAGATTCCCTCGCCGAACAGATCCTGATAGACGTCGGACACCGCCGTCGTGTACGGGTCGACGCCGGTGTGGCCGGCGTAGAGGCGCGAGAACAGCGACCCCGCGGCGCTGGCGATGGTGACGCTGACCCGCGGCTGCAGGACGCCGTAGCCCTCGACCACGCGGCCGAGCCGCGGATCGACGCGCGGCCGGTTCAGGGGATGGGCGATGACCCCGATGAGCGCCCGCGCGGCGTCGCGCGGCAGCCGGGTGTCGCTGTCGAGCGTGAGGCACGATCGCACCGACGGCAGCAACTCGACGGCGCCGACCTCGACCACGAAGCTGGTGTCGGCGGCGCCGCGCAGCCGCCGGTTGAACTCCTCGAGCTTGCCGCGCTTGCGCTCCCAGCCCATCCACATCTGCTCGCCGGGGTTCCAGCGCCGCTCGCGATGGAACAGGAAGAAGCGTGCGCCGCCCTCGCCCCACGGCCGGCGATTGAGCGCGTCGATGCCCTCGACCGCGGCCTGCACCAGCGCCGCGTCGGCCGGCAGGTGCTGCGCCGTCGCGTCGGGGAGATCGGTGAGCAGCGCGAAGTGCAGGTGTGGGTCGAGGTTGCCCAGGGCGGTCACCTCGAGCTGGTCGAGCAGCGCGCGGACGCCGGCCGCGCTCGTCAGCAGCGTCGGCACGACCACCATCGTGCGCTCTGATTCGGGGATGCCGGCGGCGAACTCGAGGCGCGGCAGCCGCTCGGGCGGCACCAGTGCGGCGACGGCGCGGTTCACCAGCGCCAGCGCGACGTCGCTGAACGGCAGCAGCATCAGCAGGCCGGCGATCAGGCGCAGCCCTGGTCCGGCGGCGTGGGCCCGCAGCGTCTCGTCGGCCAGCCACCAGCCGGCGAGGGTGAGGGCGGTGACCGAGCCCAGATAGGTCGCCGTGGCGTGACGCCTTACCAGCCGCGCCAGCCGCTCCGCCGGTGTCGGCCGGAAGGCGACGTCGGCCTCGAATCGCGGCCGGCCGGCGCCGATGAGGTGATAGCCGACGTGCGCGGCGCGGCCGGCGCCCGCCGCGGCGGCGTCGCGGGCGCTCTCGACCGCCCGCAACGCCACGCGCACCTGCGCGTCGCCGTCGGGCTCGGCCAGGACCTCGACGGCGCGGCGCTGCCGGTCGCGGCCGTGGAAGTCCATCTGCGGATAGGCGCCGGACGGGTCGCGGCGCAGCACCTGCTCGACGACGCTGACGTCCTCGACGAGCCGCCGCCAGTCGAGCGACGCGCAGAGCCGCAGGCTGGTGATGACGTTGGCGACCAGCACCTGGGCGGTGGCCTGGCGCTGGTGCTCCTCGCGGACCAGCGTCTCGCTGGTCGTGCCGCGGGCGCTCAGCTCGGCGTCGATCGCGACCCGCAGGGGATGGAGCTGCGGCCCGTGGTCCCGGATGCGGTGCAGGAGCTGGACGATGTAGGACGAGAAGGCGCGGGCCGGCCAGTCCGGCATCGGGTGCGGTGCGCCGGCTTCGACCCGCAGCACGTGGGCATCCGCCGCCTGCTGGGCGTCGCGAACCTGCAGGATGTCGTCGGCCAGGCGGCGCAGGTTCTCGACGAGCGCCAGGCGCAGCATGCTGGGCCAGGCCCACAGTTCGCCGATGGTCAGCGGCGCGATTGTCTGATAGCTGTTGAGGAAAGCGACCAGCTGCGGCCGATCGAGCCGGCTGTCGCTGTGCCGCACCAGTTCGACCGCCATCGCGTACGCGCGCACGTCGCCGACGCGGTCGGGTGCCGCCAACGTCGGCAGTTGGGCGTAATAGCGACGCGGCAGGTACTCGCGCAGCGAGCGGATCTCGGCCATCACGAGATGGTGGTTG
>CAYUAX010000022.1:26856-37922 GCA_964442845.1 uncultured Bifidobacteriaceae bacterium
AGCATCCACTCCCCGGCCGGAGCCACGTGATGGCGGGCGAGCACGTCGTCGGCGAGCAGCCGGTAAGTCCGGCTCAGCACGGCGGCGTTGTCTTCCAGACGAGCCAGCAGCCGGCGACGCCGGCCGCGCCGCGGATCGACGGTGAACCGCGCCGCCAGCACCCGCGCGTGGTCCTGCAGGCGCTCGACGTCGAGCAGCTCGCCGCGCAGCGGCGGCTCGAGAACGGTCGTGCGGCGGCTGGCGTCGCGCCAGGGCGGGACGAAGGGCAACAACCGGGCGCGGTGCAAAGCGGGTGCCTTCGCCGGCGTGGCTCGGCGGTTGCACCCTGTGAGCCGTGGAACGCCGGCAATGGAGCCGGCGCCTCAACCTCGGCATCCCGGCAGGTCAAGATGAGCACCCACCTCACCGCGCAGCCCTCCAACGAGCCCGACGACGATCGCGACGGGTACGTGCTGTTGGACCCTCGAGCGGCGCTGCTCGACCAGCTGGACGAGCCGCCGCCGATGGAACGGCCGAGATTGCGGGGGGCGCAGCTGCGGGCCGCGCCGGATCGGCGCCAGGACGTCGAATGGCGAGCGCTGCTGGGCGCCCGTCGTCAGTTCGTCGCCCCGGCGGCGCCCTCGCTGTGGCAGCGCCTCACCCGCCGGCTTCGCCGGGAGTCGTGATCGTGAGTCCGCTGGCCACACATCTGCTGCCGGGCCCCGGCGGCCTCGCCGCGAACGTCTCGGAGTCCGAGCGGGCCGTCAGTGCGGTGATTGCCGGCGGCCTGCTGGTCGCGGCGATCTTCGACCGGCGCCGGACACCCCTGGCGCTGCTCGCCGCCGGGCTCGCCGCCAGGGCCGCCTCGGGATACTGCCCGATGTACGGCGCGCTCGGCGTGCAAGGCCGCTCGACGAAAGTGGCCCTGGCCGGGCCGCGCGGCAATCGCCTGACCGCGCAGATCACGATCGCGCAGCCGCCCGAGACCGTGTACGCCTACTGGCGCAGCCTCGATCACCTGTCGAGTGTGCTGCCCGCCGGCATCCAGGTGGACGCGGTGTCGGGCGGCACCTCGCGGTGGTCGGTCGTCGCGGAGCCGGGCGGCGTCAGGCTCGCGGAATGGACGGCGGAACTCATCAACGACTTGCCCGAGCAGCTGCTGGCGTGGCGGACGACGCCCGAGTCGTCGGTGGCGATGGCCGGCAGCGTCTCGTTCCGCCCGGCGCCGGCCCGCCAGGGCACCGAGGTGAGGGTCGTGCTGCAGTACGCGGCGCCGCTCGGCCGTGTCGGGGCTGGCCTGGCCGCACTGACCCCGCGCAACCCGACGCTGCTGCTGCAGCGCAGTCTCGACGCCATCAAGCGCTACCTCGAGCTGGGCCGCGCCGTGGTGCTCACCCCCTGATTCCGGAGGTTCGCGATGCGCGCAGTGTGCTGGCACGGCACGGGCGATGTGCGGGTGGACGACGTCCCCGATCCCGAGATCGTCGACGCCGGGGACGTGATCCTGCGCGTGCGCCTGACGGCGATCTGCGGCTCGGATCTGCATCTCTACGGCGGCTACATCCCGGCGATGCAGCGCGGCGACGTCCTCGGGCACGAGTTCCTCGGCGAGGTCGTGGCGATGGGCACCGAGGTGAATCGGCTGGCGCTGGGCGATCGCGTAGTGGTGCCCTTCGCCATCGCGTGCGGCCGCTGCGTGTCGTGTCGTCGCGATCTCTGGTCGCTCTGCGACAACACCAATCCCGACGCCGCGGCGCTCAAGTCGCTCTACGGCGCCGGCGGCGCCGGCCTGTTCGGCTACTCGCACTTGTACGGCGGCTATGCCGGCGGCCAGGCCGAGTACGTGCGCGTCCCGTTCGCCGATGTCGGTCCCCTCAAGGTGCCGGATGCGGTGAGCGACGAGCAGGCGCTGTTCCTGTCCGACATCCTGCCGACCGGCTATATGGCGGCCGAGAACGCCGGCATCGGCCCGGGGCAGGTGGTCGCGGTCTGGGGCTGCGGGCCGGTCGGGCTCTTCGCCATGACCGCCGCCCGACTGCTCGGCGCGGAGCGGGTCATCGCCATCGACGCCGTGCCCGATCGGCTGGCGCTCGCCCGTGATGCCGTCGGCGCCGACGTCGTCGATTTCGCCCGTGACGACGTCCAGGAGGCCATTCTGGAGCGGACGAGCGGCCGGGGTGCCGACGCCTGCATCGACGCCGTCGGGCTCGAGGCGCACGGCAGCGGCTCGTTCGGCGCGGTCTACGACCGCATCAAGCAGCGCGCGTGGCTGGCGACCGATCGCCTCCAAGCACTGCGCCAGGCCATCACGGCCTGCCGGCCCGGCGGCACGGTGTCGATCCCCGGTGTCTACGGCGGCTACCTCGACAAGGTGCCCTTCGGCGCCGCGTTCGCCAAGGGGTTGACCTTGCGCATGGGCCAGACGCACGTGCACCGCTACATGCAGCCGCTGCTCGATCGCATCGCCGCCGGGCAGATCGACCCGACCTTCGTGATCAGCCACCGGTTGTCGCTCGACGAGGCGCCCGACGCGTACCGGACGTTCCGCGACAAGCAGGAAGGCTGCACGAAGGTGGTGCTGCGGCCCTGACGGCGGGTCACACCAGCCGCCGCGCGCCGCGCTCGTTGTTGCGATCGGCGGCCCGCTCGCCGAGCACGGCCAGCGCCCGCAGCGGCGCCGCCAGGCCGATGTCGGCGCCGCGCACCCGCGTCAGGGCTGCCCGGCGGCGGTCGCCGGTGGGCAGCAGGCGGTTCACGGCCGCCAGCGCGCGCAGCGTCAGCCGCGGCGCCAGGACGGCGACGCGGGCGAGTTGCCGCGTCGTGAACGGGACCACCACGTCGGCACGGCCGCGGGCGACGCCGCGCAGGATGGCGCGGGCGGCGCGTTCGGCGCCCATCGACAGGCCGGGCAGGGTCGCCGCCGCCGAGAACCACGCGAACTCGGCGGCGAGATCGCCCTTGAACACGGCGTTGAGGTGCGATCCGGTCCGCATCAGTCCCGGGTAGACCGTGACGACGCGCACGCCGGAGCCGCGCAGCTCTTCGGCCATCACCCCCGACAGTCCGGCCTGGGCGAACTTGCTCGCGCAGTACGCCGCCAGGTGTGGCACCGGGACGCGGGCCCCAATCGACGTGATGTTGACGAGACGGCCGGCCCCGGAGCGGCCGAGATGCGGCAGCGCCGCCCGGCTCATGTGCAACGTGCCCCAGAAGTGCACGTCGAGCAGGTCGCGGAAGTCGTCGTCGTTGGTCTCGACGAACGGCGCGCTGACGATCACGCCGGCGTTGTTGATCAGCACGTCGAGGCGGCCCCACTCGGCGACGATGTGATCCACCGCCGCCTGCGCCTGGCGGGGGTCGCGCACATCGCACGGCACGGTCAGGACCCGGCCGTCGGGCACGGCGGCCCTGGCCCGCGCCAGCTCAGCCTCGTCGCGGGCGATGAGCGCCACCCGGGCGTTGCGGGCGGCCAGTTCCCGGGCCAGGACCAGACCCAGCCCGCGCGAGCCGCCGGTGATGGCGACCACGCGGCCGGCCCAGCGGAACAGCCGATGGGGTGCCGGGCGGCGGCGAGAGACGACGGCGGCCGCGAGCAATGGGACCAGCAACGCGGCGGCAACGCGCACGATGGGCATACCCGCCCACCCTGCACGATCCGATCCGCGCCGGCCCGGTCGGGCCCGACGCGATCAGCGCTTGAGTCGCGGCACGAACTTCGTCACACCCTGAATCGGGCCGACCTCGCCGGCGTAGACGGTGCCGGCGGCGTCCACCGTGACGCCCTCGCCCATCGAGCCGTAGCCGCCCATCCCCGAGGCCTGCTTCGACACGTGCTCGGGTACGAAGTACCACACCTCGCCGGTGCGGGCGCTGCCGACGCGCAGGCCCTTGCGCCACCCCGGGTTGTAGTTGTCGTCCGATTCCGAGTCGATGGCGTAGAGGGTGTCGTCGGCGGCGATGGCCAGCCCGCTGATCCGGCTGAACTGGTACCAGGTATCGAGGTGCTTCCCCTCCTGGTCGAAGATCTGGATGCGGCGATTGCCGCGGTCGGCGACGAACAGCCGGCCCTTCGAGTCGAACGCCAGCGCGTGCGCGCCGCGGAACTCGCCGGGCCCGTAGCCGTACTTGCCGAAGCTCTTGATGAACTTGCCGTCGGCGCTCCACTTCGAGATGCGGCCGACGCCGCTCGGCGCGTTCTGATCGAGGAACTGATCGTTGTGCGCCTCGGCGACGAAGATGCTGCCGTCGGCGGCGATGGCCACGTCGTTGGGCTCGGTGAACGCCTGCGGCGGGCTGCCGGCGGTGCCCGGCGTGCCCAGCGTCAGCAGGAGCTTGCCTTGCGGGCTGAACTTCATCACCGTGTGGCCCTTGCCGGCCGCGTTCGGGAACTTCTTGAGCTCGTCGGGCGTCGCCGAGCGGGCATCCACCACCCAGACGTTGCCCTGCTTGTCCACGTCGATGCCGTGCGGCCACAGGATCTGCCCGGCGCCGAACTGCGCGACCACCTTGCCCGACGGATCGAGCTTGACGATCGGGTTGACGTCCGACCCGGCGCACGAGTTGGTGCCGCAGCGGTCGCCGACCCAGACGTGTTTGCCGTCGACGTCCACGGCGATGGCGCTCACCGAGCCCCACCGCCGGCCGTCGGGCAGCGTGCCGAAGTTGCGGACCGTCTCGTAGGGATTCGGCAGCCCGTTCACCGGGGCGACCTTGGCGTGCTCCGGCGGCCCGGAGGCACCGCGCGGCGGCGCGGCCGTTTGCGCGGCCAGGCCGGCCGACGCCACCACCGCGGCGACGGTCACGAACGGGATACGGGCGACAGGGCGGCGAACGGACGGGCGCATGGTCATGACGGGAGGCCTCGGGGCGGCATTGTCGTCGGGTGACTGGCGGGACGCAAGAACGCCGGCTCAGCGCCGGCGCGACGCCGGCTTCGATCGGCCCTTGGCCGGGGCGCGCGACGGCCCCGTCCCCTTGCCGGCCGGTTTGCTCAGCGCCCCCTGGGCGAGCGCCGACTGGTCGAGGAAGAAGTGGCGGACCTTGCCGCACATCCAGGTGTCGTCCATGAAGGTGACGACGCCGGACGAGATGTCGTACATGGCGCCGATCAGGCCGACGTGGCCCTGCTCGATCAGCTCGCGCAGCACCATGCTGCGCTCGATCACCGCCTCGACACTGCGCCGCACCTGGATGTGCGCCACCTTGTCGACGAACTCGGCGTTCTTGGAGGTCCGGTTGCCGGTGACCGTGCGCTCGAAGTACACCGCCGGCTGGATGGCGTTGATCAGCGTCGAGAGGTTGCCGAGCTGGACGTTGTCGCAGGCGCCCTTGATGGCGCCGCAGCTGGTGTGGCCGAGCACCACCAGCAGCCGCGACCCGGCGAGCTTGCAGGCGAACTCCATGCTGCCCAGCACCATGTCCGACAACACGTTGCCGGCCATGCGGATGCTGAAGACATCGCCCAGGCCCTGGTCGAAGATCAGCTCCGCCGAGGTGCGCGAGTCGATGCAGCTGAGGATGGTGGCGAACGGCCACTGGCCGTCGCGGGTCTCGTTGACCTGCTCGAGCAGGTTGCGATTGGCCTTGAGGTTCTTCACGAACCGGTCGTTGCCGTCCTTGAGGAATCCCAGCGCCTTCTGCGGGGTCATCGTCGCCTGGGTGTCCTTGCTGTGCGTCCGCATCTTGCTCACCGCTCCGCCTTGGGTTGCACGCGCGCCGGCGCGTAGTTGACGTGCACGATCGACCAGCGGCCGTCGCGCTTGAAGAGCACGTCGGTCTCCTGGTTGTCTTCGACGCTCACCGCCCCCTTGACGGTGCGGGTCGTCACCCGGAGCACGTAGGTCGCCACCGCCGCGTCGCCCGACGGCCCGACCTGCACGCGCAGGTCACGCACCTCGGCCCCTTCCAGCTTGTTGCCGGCGCCGATGTACTTCCGCCAGGACGCCTGGTAGGACGGGAGGTCCACCCGGCCCTGGGGAAACCACTGCGTGAGGTCGGGAGCGAACGCCCGGAAGTAGGCGTCGAGGTCGTTCCTGGCGTAGTCGGCGTTGTAGGCGGCGATGACCGCCCGTACTTCCTGTTCGGCGGTGCTCGCCGTCGACTGGGCGAGCGCCGGAGCGGCGACGAGCCAGCCCAGCAGTACGAGACTCGGTAGACGCATGGACACTCCTGGCCGCAACCGAAACCGGCCAATTCTACCGCGCGGCTCGGGCTACCCTGGCGGGCATGTCCCGGTTCCCGATCGCCCCGCCGATTCCGCCGATGCTCGCCAAGGCGCTGCCCGAGGTGCCGGCCGGCCCGGGCCTGTGGTACGAGCCCAAGTGGGACGGCTTTCGAGCCATCGTCTTCCGCGCCGACGACGACCTCTTCATCCAGAGCCGCGAGCTGAAGCCGCTCGACCGCTATTTTCCCGAGTTGCGCGCCGCCCTGCTCGCCGGCCTGCCGCCCGGGGTCGTGGTGGACGGCGAGATCGTGATCGCCACCCGGCGCGGCCTCGACTTCGACGCGCTGCAGCAGCGGATCCATCCCGCGGCCTCCCGCATCGCCACGCTGGCCGAGGCGCTGCCGGCGTCGTTCGTCGCATTCGACCTGCTCGCCGCGGACGGCGCCGACCTGCGCGCGATGCCGTTCGCGGACCGACGCGCCCGCCTCGAGGCGCTGCTGGCCGGCACCACCCCGCCGCTGCACCTGACGCCGATCACCGTCGACGTCGCCCGCGCCCGCGATTGGCTGGCGCGTTTCGAGGGTGCCGGCCTCGACGGCGTGATGGCCAAGGCCGCCGACGGCCCCTACACCCCGGGCGTCCGCAGCATGGTCAAGATCAAGCACTCGCGCACCGCCGACTGCGCGGTCGCCGGCTTTCGCTGGCACAAGACCGGACCCGGCACGCTGGTCGGCTCGCTGCTGCTCGGCCTCTACGACGCCGCGGGCCGGCTCCAGCACGTCGGCGTCACGTCGGCTTTCACGGCGGCGCGCCGCCGCGAACTCGCCGCGGAGCTGGCGCCGCTGCGCGACGGCGCGCTCGACGGCCACCCGTGGGCCGCCTGGGCCGAGGCCGGCGGCGCCTCGGGCCGCATGCCGGGCGGCCAGAGCCGATGGAGCGCCGGCAAGGACCTGTCCTGGGAGCCGCTGCGCGTCGAACGCGTGTGCGAAGTGGCCTACGACCACATGCAGGGCGATCGCTTCCGGCATGCGGCGATCTTCCGCCGCTGGCGCGACGACAAGCCGCCGGCCCAGTGCGGCTACGACCAGCTCGAGGTGACGCCGCCTTACGAACTGGCCGACGTGTTCGCGGCCCGCTGACACTGCCGAGGGTGAGCAGCCGGCTGCCCACTCTGGGTCGCCTGGCACCCACGGCCTCGCCGTACCAGCCGGCTCGACCGGGCAACGTTCTTGCTCCAGTCCGCGGCGGAGGAGCCCCTCATGAAGGCACTCGGACTGCTGCTGGTCGTCCTGGGAATCGTCGCGCTCGCCTACGGCGGGCTGTCGTGGACGCGCAAGGACACCATCGTCGACGCCGGCCCGCTCGAAATCACCCGCGACAAGACCGAAGGGATTGCCGTGCCGCCCGTGGCCGGCGCGCTGGTGCTCATCGCCGGCGTCGCGCTGCTGGTCACGCGTGGCAAGTCGTCGTAGCCGCTACGCCTCGCCTGCCGGCGGCGGCCGTCGCGCGGTGGCCCGGCGTCGCGACGGGGCGACGCGGGCCGCTTCGCCGGCCTGCTTGCGAAAATGCGGGGGCCACGGCGCGTCGCCGAGACCCTCACGTTCGTCGCGGGCCGCCAGGTCGAGCAGGCCGTCGAGCACGCCGGGATGCGCGTCGATGGCGGCGTGCGGATCGCCCAGCGCCGCGAAGCGGGCCGGCACGGTCGCCAGCGTGAAGGCCTCGGGTTCGCAGGTCGCCACCTCGTCCCACGCCAGCGGCGTCGACACGCGGGCGTCGGGCCGCGGCCGTACCGAGCAGGCCGCCGCCACGGTGCGATCCTTGGCGTTCTGGTTGTAGTCGAGGAAGACGCCGTGCCGCTCTTCCTTCCACCATTTGCTGGTCGCCAGGGCCGGCACGCGCCGTTCCACCTCGCGGGCCAGCGCCAGCGCCGCCCGACGCACCTCGCCGAAGCCCCAGCGCGGCGCGATCCGCACGTTGATGTGCAGGCCGCGCGATCCCGACGTCTTCGGCCAGCCGACGAGCCCGGCCTCGCCGAGCACCACACGGACCACCGCGGCCACCTCGCGGATGTGCGCCCACGGCACGCCGGGCATCGGGTCGAGATCGACGCGCAGTTCGTCGGGATGATCGAGATCGGCGGCACGCACCGGATGCGGATGCAGCTCCAGGCAGCCGAGGTTGGCCATCCACGCCAGCGTCGCGGCGTCGGTGAGCACCACTTCCTCGGCCGTGCGTCCCGACGGGAACGACAGCGTCACGGTCTCGACCCACGGCGGCCGCACGGCCGGCGCCCGCTTCTGGTAGAAGGGCGCCACGCCGGCGCCGTGCGGATAGCGCACCAGCACGTTGGGGCGGCCGCCGGCGCCGCGCAGCGCCGGCGCGGCGACCGCCAGGTAGTAGTGGACGAGGTCACGTTTGGTGTGGCCCCGCGCGGGGAACAACACTTTGTCGGGGTTGGTGATCGTCACCTCGCGGCCGTCGACGACGACGACTTCGCGCGGCGGGGACGCAACCATCGCTCGACTATACGGTGTCGGCCGCGGCGGCGGCCATCCGACCTTCGTTAGAATTCCCGAGACCGATGCCGGATCGTTTCGACGCGAAGGGTTCCCGCAGCTGGCGCTGGCCGCTCGTCGCCGCGATCGGCGTCGTGACGATCCTCGGCGTGCTCGCCACCCGCCAGTACCTGCTGTTCGTCGCCGCCAGCGCGCAGGTGGACCACACCTACGACGTGATGCTGGCGATCGACGACGTGCTCGACCGCCTGGTCGACGCCGAGACCGGACAGCGCGGCTATCTGCTGACCGCCAACCGCGAGTTCCTGCGGCCCTACACCGGCGCCGACGCCGAGGTCCAGGCGCGCCTCGCCGCGCTCGCGCCGCTGGTCGCCGACAACCCGGCGCAGACCCGGGCCCTGGGCGAACTGACGGTGCTGGCGCGGCAGCGACTGCGGGAGATGGCGGGCGTCCTCGAGCGCTTCGAAGCCGGCGACCGCGCCGGCGCCCTCGCCCGGATCCACGAGGGCTTCGGCCGGCGCCTGATGGACGAGATTCGCGCCCGGGCGGGCGAGATGCGGGCGTCGGAAGAGGCGCTGCTGGCCGGCCGCGGCGACCAGGCCCGCTTCGCCCGCCGCGCCGCCGTCGCCTTCGGCCTGTCGACCATCGTCGTCGTCGTGATGCTGGCGCTGCTCGGCGTGCTGCTCACGCGGCAGTTCGAGCGCCGCCGGCGCGCCCTGGCCGAAGAGACGCTCGCCCGCGTCCGCGCCGAGGCCGAGGCCCGGGTGCAGGCCGCGGAGCTGCGCCGCAGCGAGGACTTCAACCGCAGCATCCTCGACAACACCGGCGATTGCATCGCCGTCCTCGAACTCGACGGCCGGCTGGTGCTGATGAACACGCCCGGCGCCCGGCTGATGGAGCTGCCCGACGACGGCGCCTGGCGCGACGAACCGTGGCCGGCGATCTGGGGCCCGCATCGGGCGCTGGCCGAGTCGGCGTTGGCCAGAGCCCGCGGCGGCCACGAAGCCCGCTTCACCGCCGACCGGGTGCTGCCGTCGGGCACGACGCAGTGGTGGGACGTGGTGGTGACGGCGGCGCGCGACGACACTGGCGCCCCCGGCCGCCTGATCGTCATCTGCCACGACGTCAGCGAGCACAAGCGGGCCGAAGAGGAGCGCGCCCAGCTGCTGGCCAGCGAACGCAGCGCGCGTTCCGAGGCCGAACGGGCGGCGCGCCTGAAGGACGACTTCGTGGCCACGCTGTCGCACGAACTGCGCACGCCGCTGAACGCCATCCTCGGCTGGGTCGGCGTGCTCCGGCGCGACCAGCGGCCCGAAACGCTGGCCACCGCCGTCGACGTCATCGATCGCAATTCCCGGCGCCAGGCGCAGATGATCGACGACCTGCTCGACATCGGCCGCATCATCTCCGGCAAGCTGCGCCTCGACGTCCAGCGCGTCGATCTCGCCACCGTGATCGAGGAGGCGATCACCTCGGCGCAGCCGGCGGCCGACGCCAAGGGCGTGCGGCTCATCCAGGTGCTGGGATCGGCGGCGCTCATCGAGGGCGACGCCGGGCGCCTGCAGCAGGTGGTGTGGAACCTGGTGAGCAACGCCATCAAGTTCACGCCGAAGGGCGGCAAGGTGCAGGTGACGCTGCGCAAGGCCGGCAGCCATGTGGAGGTCGAGGTCGGCGACTCGGGCATCGGCATCCGGCCCGAGCTGCTGCCGCACGTGTTCCAGCGCTTCCGTCAAGGCGACCCGGTGGCGGCCGGACGCCACGCCGGGCTCGGCCTCGGCCTGGCCATCGCCAAGAACCTGGTCGAGATGCACGGCGGCACCATCACCGCGGCGAGCCCCGGCGATGGCCATGGCAGCACCTTCACGATCCGGCTGCCGCTGGCACTCAGCCAGCGCGGCGAAGCCGGCGGCGCCGCCACGACCCTCGCCACGCCGTTCCCGCGCCTGCTGCACGGCGTGCGGGTGCTGGTGCTCGACGACGAGCCCGACGCCCGCGACATCCTGCGCCGGCTGCTCGAAGACGCCGGAGCCGAGGTGATCGTCACGGCCAGCGCGCAGGAGGCTCTGGACGTGCTGGCGCAGGCCGCGCCGCCCGACCTCATCATCAGCGACGTCGGGATGCCCCACCAGGACGGCTACGAGTTCATTCAGCAGGTGCGGCGGCTCGACGGGCCGGTCGCTGGCGTGCCGGCGGCCGCCCTCACCGCCCTGGCCCGCGTCGAGGACCGCAAGCGGGCGCTCCTCGCCGGGTTCCAGAGCCACCTGGCGAAGCCGGTCGATCCGGTCGAACTCATCGCCCTCGCGGCGAGCCTGACGGGCCGCACCGGACGTGCGCCACGCTAGCGTAGGGCTCACGTAGCACCTGTCTTGACTGTCAAGCAGGCTGCCAGGGTCGCTGCGCTTTGACGA
>CAYUAX010000023.1:0-36777 GCA_964442845.1 uncultured Bifidobacteriaceae bacterium
CTCGGCAGAGAGGTACCATGACCCGAGTACTACGTACAAGGGGAAAACGCTCTAAGACTTCGGCGCCGGCCGACGCGGCCGGACGGCGTCGCCGGCCTTGATCTCGTCGGTGCCGCGGGCGGCGACGTCGTCGCCGGGAGCGAGCGCCCCGAACACCTCGATGAGCGGACCGGCGACCAGCCCGGTGCGCACCGGCACCCACTCGGCCGTGTCGTTCTTCACGCGGATCACGAAGGTGCGGTCGGTCGTCGAGGCGATGGCCCCCGACGGCACGAACAGCGACGGCGCGGTGCGGCGCACCGGCCAGCGCACCTGGCAGAAGGTGCCGGGCGCCAGCCGGCCGTCGTCGTTGCGGACGTCGAGTTCGACCGGCATCGTCCGCGTGGCGACGTCCACGGCGCCGGCGCTGCGCGCCACCGCCCCCGAGAACGTCTCGCCGGGGTAGCCGGCGACGGTGAAGGGAATCGTGGTGCCCGTGGCGATCGCGGCGGCGTAGGCCTCCGGCACCGGCACGACCAGGCGCAGGCGGCGCGCATCGACGACGCGCACCATCGGGGCGGCGTCGCCGGGGCCGACGAGCGCGCCCGGATGCACGAGCCGGTCGGTGACCACGCCGTCGAACGGCGCCGTGACCCGCAAGTAGGCCTCGAGTTCGCGGACCGCGGCCAGCGCCTGCCGCGCCCCCTCGACGCCCTGCTCGGCGGCAGTGACCTCGCCGGCACTGGCTTCCATGGCCTTGTCGGCGACGGCCAGATCGTTGCCGGCGACGACACCGGGCGTTGCCGCGGCGGTCTTCAGCCGCGCGAACGTGCTGGCGTCGGCGGCGGCGCGGGCCCGGCGCGATGCCAGCTCGGCTTCGGCCGCGGCGACGCGGGCCTGCGCTTCGGCACGCTTCGCCACCAGGTCGGGGGCGTCGAGGGTGACCAGCAGCGTGCCGGCGGCGACGCGCGATCCGCGATCGACGTGCACCGTCTTCACGAACGACTCGACGCGGGCGTGGACGGCCACGGCTTGATAAGCGGTCAGCTCGGCGGCGAGGCTGAGATCCACCGCGAGGGGCTGCTGCACCACGGCGGCCACGTCGATGGCGCGCGGCTCGCCGGCCGCGGGCGCGGTTGCTGCGGGCGGCGGTGCCGCGCCACGGCTGCAGCCGGTGGCGCCGGCCAGCGCGAGCGCCAGCCCGAGGGCGGCGCGCCAGCCTGGGAACGAGACGGAAGGCGAGGTCATGGTCACGCCACCTGCGTGTGATGGAGGCTGGCCGGATCGTCGGGATCGAGCGATGGCGAGGCGATGGCCGCGCCATGCTGGGTGAGGGCGTAGACGGAGGGCAGCACGACCAGCGTCGCCAGCGCCACCGCCGCCAGCCCGCCGATCACCGCCCGGCCGAGCGGCGCGGTGGCCTGCGCGCCTTCGCCGAAGGCCAGCGCCATCGGCACCATGCCGGCAATCATCGCCGCGCTGGTCATGAGCACGGGCCGCAGGCGGGCGCGCGCCGCGTCGATGGCCGCCTGCGCCGGCGGCACGCCGGCGCGGCGTTGCTGCTCGGCGAAGGTGACGAGCAGGATGGCATTGGCCACCGCCACGCCCACCGCCATGATCGCCCCCATGAACGACTGGACGTTCAGGGTGGTGCCGGTCAGTCGCAGCAGCAGCGTGACGCCGGCCAGCACCGCCGGCACCGTGGAGAGCACGGCGACGGCGAGGCGGAGCGACTGGAAGTTGGCGGCGAGCAGCAGGAAGATCACCACGACGGCCACGGCCAGCCCGGCGCTCACGTTGCCCAGGGTCTCGTCGAGGGCGGCCATCTGGCCGCGGACCAGCACCGCCGTCCCGCGTGGCGGGTCGCCGACAGCGCGGATGGCCGCGCGGACGTCGGCAGCGGCTCGCCCCAGGTCGGCGCCGGCGACGTTCGCCGTGAGCGTGACCATGCGCTGGCCGTTCAGCCGGTCGTATTCCCCGACGATGGTGCCCGGCTCGATGCGAGCGACGTCGCCCAGCGTCGTCGGCGCGCCGCCGGCGGCCACCGGCACCACGCGCAGGTCATCGAACGTCGTCATTCGCGGCTGCGGCACCTGCACCTGCACCTGGAACGCGATGCCGGTGCGCGGGTCGGCCCAGTAGGTCGGCGCGACGAAGCGGCTCGACGAGGTGGCGGCGGCGAACGACCGGCCGACGTCGTCCATGGTGAGCCCGAGCTGGCCGGCCAGGCGGCGATCGACGGTGACCTGGATGGCCGGATACTCGAGCGCCTGGCCGTACTGCAGATCCCGCAGCGAGGCCACCGCGCCGAGGCGGTCGTGCAGCTTCGCGGCGAAGGCGCGGCTGGCGGCGAAATCGGGTCCGGCGACGGCGAGTTCGATCGGCGTCGGCGCGCCGAAGTTCATGATGCGGCTGACGATGTCGCCCGGCTCGAACGAGAAGCGGGCGTCGGGGAACTCTTCGGCGAAGGCGCGCCGCAGCGATGCCTGCAGCGACTCCAGCGTGGCCGGCGTCTCGGGTGACAGCGCCACCTGGAGCACGCCTTCGTGCGACCCGCCGGTCCAGAGGAAGATCGTGTTGATCGGGTACGACGATGGCTGGACGCCGACGTAGCCGAGCGTGATTGCGACATGCTCGGCGCCGGCCTCGCGGCGGATCACCTCGAGCACGGCGCGGCCGAGCTGTTCGGTGACTTCGAACTTGGTGCCGGCCGGCGCGCGGAAGCGCAGCGAGAACGCCTTCACGCCGCTGGCCGGGAAGATCTCGCGGCCCAGGCTGCCGCCGCCGACGGCGGCGAGCGCGAGCGCCACCACCAGATAGCCGGCCACCAGCGGCACCCGGGCCGGCGCCAGACGGGTGAGCAGGCGGGCGAGCCGATCGCGCAGCCGATCGACCCAGTCGGGGCGGCCGGCGCCGTGGCTCGCCCCTGGCCGCAGCCACCACACGGCCAGCACCGGTACCAACGTGCTCGACAGCAGGAACGACGCCGCCATCGCGAAGCCGACGGCGAGCGACAGCGGCACGAACAGCGATCGGGACACGCCGGTCATGAAGAACGACGGCACGAACACCGCGACGACAGAGAGCATCGCCAGCAGGCGCGGCACCACCACTTCGGCGCTGGCGTCGAGGACGGCGCGGGCTGCCGCCGTGCCGCGGGCGAGATGCGTGTGGATGTTCTCGACGGCCACGGTGGCTTCGTCCACCAGGATGCCGACGGCCAGCGCCAGCCCGCCGAGGGTCATGATGTTGATCGTCTGTCCGGCGCCCCACAGCGCGACCACCGCGCTCAACAGGGCGAACGGAATGGTGAGGACGACGATCGCGGCGCTGCGGCCGTCGCGCAGGAACAGCAGCACCATGAGGCCGGTCAGCAGCGCGCCGAGCAGCGCTTCCTGCACCACCGTCGTCAGCGCCGCCGACACGTTGGTGGACTGGTCCAGCTCGTACGACACGGCGATGTCGTCGGGCACCAGCGCCTGGAATCGCGCCAGGTTGGCCTTCACCTCGGCGACGACGCTGAGCGTCGAGGCGTCGGGCCGCTTGGTGACCGGGATGTAGATGGCGCGGCGGCCGTTGACCAGCGCGTAGGCCGAGGGGATGTCGGTGCTGTCGGCCACCGAGCCGATGTCGCGGATGGCCACCGGCGGCCCGGCGCCGCTGCGGATCGGCAGGTCGAGCAGCTCGTCGATGGCGGTGACCACCGTGTTGACGGGGGAGATGCGCGTCTCGTCGCCGATGTTGACGCTGCCCGACGGCATGATGACGTTGCCGCTGGTGACCGCGGCGATCACCTCGTCGGGCGACATGCCGTGGGCGCGCAGGCGGTCGGGATCGACGCGGATGACGATGGTGCGCTGGCTGCCGCCGAACGGCGGCGGGGAGGTGAGCCCGGGCAGCGTCGCGAACTGCGGCCGCACGCGGTTGAGCGCCAGGTCCTGAATCTCGCCGAGGCTGCGGGTGTCGCTGCGGAACACCAGGTAGCCGACCGGGACGGTGCCGGCGTCGAAGCGCATGATGAACGGACCGACCGTGCCCGGCGGCATGAACGCGCGGGCGCGGTTGACGTAGCCGATGGTCTGCGCCAGCGCCTCGGCCATGTCGGTGCCGGCGTGGAAGGTGAGCTTGAGCAGCGCCGTGTTCTGGATCGACTTCGACTCGACGCTCTCGATCCCGTTCACGTAGAGGAAGTGGTACTCGTAGTAGTAGGTGATGAACCCTTCCATCTGCGCCGGGCTCATGCCGCCGTACGGCTGGGCGACGTAGATCACCGGCAGGTCGAGGTCGGGGAAGATGTCGGCGCGCATGCGCCGCACGCCGAAGCCGGCGGCGAGGGCCACGGCGACGACGACGACGAGCACGGTGAGCGGCCGGCGGAGCGCGGCGCGAATCAGGCCCATTACGGCGTGCTCCTGAGTGCGGCGAGCAGCGGGGCGACATCGCCGTCGGCGACGGCCTGGGCGAGCCGGGCGCGCCAGCCGTCGATGCGCGCCTGGGCGTCGTCGGCTTCGGCGGCGGCGAGCAGTTGCTGCGCGTCGGCTACGTCGGTGAGTGGCGCCAACCCGGCGTCGTAGCGGGCGCGGGCCTGGGTCTCGTTCAACTGCGCCGCGGCGACCTGGGCCGGGGTCTGGGCCGCGACCTCGCGGGCCGCCTCGACCGCCGCGCTGGCCCGGCGCCGTTCGCCGGCGATCGCCAGCAGGCTCTCGTCGTAGCGGGCCTGGGCGACGCGGGTCAGGGCTCCGGCGGCGGCGCGCCGGGCGCGCACCGCGCTGGTGTCGAACAGGTTCGGCAGCACCACCTGCACGCCCAGAGCCCAATTGGCGCGCTCGGGGGCCAGGCCTTCGGCGCCGCCTTCCAGCCGGCCGTCCTCGTGCGCGCCGGTGCCGCGGGCGAAGACGCTCGACTGCAGGTACACGCGCGGCCGCCAGCTCGTCGCCAGCACGGCGTCGCGGGCCCGGGCTTCGTCGATTTCCGCCTGGCGTGCGCCGGCCAGCGGGTGCGCCGACGCCGCGCTGACCGCGGCCGGGCCGGCCGGCCCGGCGGCGA
Organism: uncultured Bifidobacteriaceae bacterium; assembly: GCA_964442845.1. GTDB lineage: Bacteria > Acidobacteriota > Vicinamibacteria > Vicinamibacterales > UBA2999 > CAWAYR01. The sequence goes on from CAYUAX010000023.1 coordinate 5,026, forward strand.
ACAGCCGCGTCGTGTCGAGCGGCGGCACCGACTCGACCCCGAGGAGGCGCGCCAGCCCGGCGCGCGCGACCTCGAGGTGCAGGCGGCCGCGGACCGCGCGGGTGGTCGCCGCGGCCAGCTCGGCGTCGGCGCGTGAGGCATCGGCCCCTGGCCGCAGTTCGGCCTCGACCAGCGCGCGGGTGGTGCGGACGACGACGCGGCGGCGTGCCACGTCGGCCTCGGCCGCGGCCAGGCTCCGCTCGGCGGCGACGACCGCCAGGTACGCGGCGCCGACGGCGTGCTGGACCTCGAGCCGCGTCAACGTCTGATCGGCCCGGGCGCGGGTGACCGCGCTCTCGGCCTCCTGCACCGCGGCGCGCCGCTGACCCAGGTCGATCGGCTCCCAGGAGAGCAGGGCGCCGACGGCGCTGCCCCACACACTTTGGCCGCTGACGGCGGCGAACGGCGGGCCGGAGATCGACGGCACGGCCGCCTGCGGGAACAGCAGGCCGGTGACGTTGTTGACCGTGGCGCGGTTCACCTGCCACAGCGCGTCGAGGCGCGGCAGGTACTGGGTGCGCGCCAGGTCTACGCCGGCCGCCGCGGCGGCGACGCCCTCGATCGCCGCGCGCACCGCCGGATAGGCGGCACCGGCGTACTCGATCGCGGCGTCGAGCGTGAGGGGCTGAGGCAGGGTCTGGGCGGTCGGCGTCGTCGTGGCGCACGCGACTGCGAGAGCGACCGCCACGATACGCGACCGGCGGGCGGCCGGACGCATCTGGTCGGTCACTGTAGTCGAAAACCGACTAGAGTGACAACCGGGGCGGCCCTGGCGGAATCACCGGCGAACGGCCGTTCACGGCCGGCCGCGTCTGGCCGATACGAGGCGCTTGCCGCGCCCCTTGGGCCCCTCGTGGGTCTCGTGGCGCAGCTCGCCGACTTTGTCGCTGACGATGGCGAGCACCGCCCGCCCCAGCGGCGTCAGCGTGTAGAAGCGCGGCGCCCGCGGCCCGGCCCCTTTCTCCACGGCGCAGCGCAGCCAGCCGTTGCGCTCCATCCGCTTGAGCAGCGGGTACAACGTGCCGGGGCTGATCTCGTAGCCGTGGCGGCGCAGCTCGGCGAGCATCCACTGACCGACCACGGGATGCGCGGCGGCGTGGTGCAGGATGTGCACCTTCCAGAACCCCTGGAGGATCTCGCGGGTGACCTGCTTGAGGTCGGGCGCCGCCATTCCGGCACTGTATGCCGGCGCGACGCCGGTGGCAACCGCTGCGGCACGCGAATGCGCCGACCGCTTGGGTCGGCGCCGTATCATGCCTGGATGCGTCGCCTGCTGATCGCCCTGCCGCTCTTGGTGTCCGTTGCCTGCGCCAACCGCACCCCGGCGGCCACCGCGCCGTCGGCGCCCGTGACGCCAACGCCAGCCGTGACGCCAACGCCGACCGCGGCGGCCGTCCCCGAGGCCATCCGCTGGGTGCGGCAGTCGGCGGAGTATCGCGCGGTGCTGCTCCAGACCTATCGACTGGCCACGGCGCACGTGGAGCGAACGGCGGCGGGACGGGCCGCCGGCAGCTGGGCCGTGATCCTGGATGCCGACGACACGGTGATCGACAACTCGACGTATCAGCTCGAGCGGGCCCGGCTCGGCGCTGGCTTCTCGCCCGACAGCTGGAACGCCTGGGTGAAGCGCCGCGAGGCGGCGCCGCTGCCAGGCGCCGGCGAGTTCCTGGCCCGGGTGCGCGCGCTCGGCGGCCGCATCGCCATCGTGACCAATCGCCTGGAGTCGGAGTGCGACGACACCGCCGCCGTTTTCGCCGCCCATCAGCTCGCCTATGACGCGATGCTGTGTCGGCCCGACGGATCGCCCTCCGACAAGAACCCGCGGTTCGAGGCCGTGGCGGCCGGGAAGACCGCCGCTGGCGCGCCGTCCCTCGAGGTCGTCGCCTGGATCGGCGACAACATCCAGGACTTCCCGCGATCGAGCCAGGCGCTGGCCACGGCGCCCGCGTCGGCATTCGCCGAGTTCGGCGCCCGCTACTTCGTCGTGCCCAACCCGATGTACGGCAGCTGGCAGTGAACGGCCGCGGCGATCACGGGCGCGCCGCGCAATAGCGCGACCCGCGGCAGGTCAGCGGCACGAACACCTCGGCCTGGATGCGCCACTCGCCATCGGCCTTGCGCCATTGCGCCAGGTAAGTGCCGGCGATCTCGACGACGCCGTCGGGCTCGGTCCAGCGCCCGGTCCACGTGCCGGATTCGGCAGCGACCGCCCAGGCGGGCAGGAGCTCGACCCGCTGCGGCGTGCGCACGTAGACGGTGTCGGGACGGCGCTGGAACTGCTGCGCCATGCGCTCGCTGTTGGCGGCGGTACCGATGGCCTGCGCGCTCGTCGAGGTGACGATCGAGACGTCGGCGCGCCAGTGCCGCGCGATGCCGGCGACGTCGTGGGCGGCAATCGCCCGATTGGAGGCGGCGCGGGCGGTGCGGATCGCCGCCGCGTCATCGGCCGGCGCCGGCTGTGCCGACACCACCACCGTCGTCGCGAGCCAAAGTGGCAGGCACAGGACCGCGCATCCACGCGCGGAGAACGGGCGAAGCGTCAGGCTCATGCGTCCGCACGATACACTGCCGGCCATGCACCGCCGTGAGTTCCTGGCGCTGCCGGGCATCGCCGCCCTGGCCGCGCCGCGTCCCCTCCGCCACCCCGCGACCCAGGCTGCCCAGGCCCCTGAGGACGACCGTCTCCAGGCCGTCTCCGCCGTCGTCCGCGACGCGATGGCCCGGTATCACGTGCCCGGCGTGGCGCTCGGGCTGTGGGCCGCCGGCCGCCAGCACCTGCGCGGGTTCGGCGTCACCAGTCTCGACGACCCGCGGCCCATCACCGCCGACACGCTCTTCACCATCGCGTCGATCTCCAAGACGATGACCGCCACCGCGGTGCTGAAGCTGGTGGAGATGGGCAAGCTCGAACTCCACACGCCGGTCCACGAGCTGCTGCCGGCGTTTCGCGTCCGCGACCAGGCGGCCACGGCCCAGGTCACGCCGTGGCATCTGTTGACGCACACGCCGGGCTGGGAAGGCCAGCTCACCACCGAGGACCGCGGCGCCGAGGCGCTGGCCCATTTCGTCGCCGCGATCATGCCGACGCTGCCGCAGCTGGCTGCGCCGGGCGAGGCGTGGAGCTACAACAACGCCGGCTTCGCGCTGTCGGGGCGGCTGATCGAAGCGGTGACCGGCCAGGGCATCCACGACGCGCTGCGCGACCTGGTCTTCGCGCCGCTCGGCCTGCCGCGCACCTTCACGCGTCTGACCGACGTGCTCACCTATCCCGTGACCCTCGGCCACCGCGAGCGCGACGGCCGCACCGAGGTGATTCGCCCGTTCCAGACGACGTCGAGCACGACCGCCGGCGGCGTGCTGACGTCGGTGACCGACCTGATGCGCTACGCCCGGTTCCATCTGGGTGACGGCCGCACCGAGGACGGCGGGCAGTACCTGCAGCGGCCGCGGCTGGCGCAGATGCAGCAGGCGCAGGTGCCCAAGCACGGCACCGACGACGAGATGGGCCTCGGCTGGCACGTCCGCCGGCTCGGCGACGTGACGACGCTGGCGCACGGCGGCACGTTGAACGGGCACTGCCTGCTGGTGCAGCTGGTGCCGGCGCGCAACCTGGCGTTCACCGTATTGACCAACCACGTCGACGGCTGGCGCCTGGTGCAGGACGTCGAGCGGGCGGTGCTGCAGCGCTACGCCGGCCTCGCTCTGGCGCCTGGGCAACGCATCGGCCATCGCGGCGTCAACGAGGCGATGAGCTTCCACGCCATGCCGCTGGGCACACAACCGCCGCTTGCCGAGTACGTCGGCACGTTCGCGCGGCCGCCGGTCGGCGAAGTCACCGTGCGTCGGGACGGTGCCCGTCTGATCGTGGCCACCGGCGGCGGCCAACCCGACGCGGCCGTCACCTTCTACGGCCCCGACGTCGCCTACGCCGTGAGCGGCGTCTACACCGGCCTGCCGGTGGAGTTCGTGCGCGACGGCCGCGGCGCCGTGCGCTGGGTGCGGGTGAACGGCCGGATCGCGCGGCGCACCTGACGGCACGGCGGTCACCGGCGCCGCCGCCTTGACGGCCTTCCGCCGCTCACGGGACGATGGCGGCGTGCGCGTGCTGGTGGTGGAGGACGATCGCAGCATCGCCGAGTTCGTCGCGGCGGGGCTGCGCCAGGACGGCCACGCGGTGGAACTCGCCGCCGACGGCGTCGCCGGGCTCGAGCTGGCGCAGCAGTCGGCCTACGACGCCGCCGTCGTCGACGTGATGCTGCCGCGGCTCGACGGCCTGAGCTTGGTGACGGCGCTGCGCCGGGCCGGAGTGACGACCCCGGTGCTGTTCCTGAGCGCGCGCCACACCGTGGACGATCGCGTCAAGGGCCTGCAGTCGGGCGGCGACGACTACCTGGTGAAGCCGTTCGCGTTCGCCGAGCTGCTCGCCCGGCTCCAGGCCATCACGCGGCGCGGCCCGGTGAGCGCCGAGCCGACGATTCTGACCGTCGCCGACCTGCGGCTCGATCGCCTGACCCGGCGGGTCGAACGCGGCGGCGTGCCGATCGAACTGCGGCCGCGCGAGTACGCGCTGCTCGAGTTCCTGATGCGCCAGCCCGGCCGCGTCGTCTCCAAGACGATGATCATCTCGCACGTCTGGGACTACAGCTTCGACACCGGCACCAACGCCGTGGACGTGCTGGTGCACCGCCTGCGCGACAAGATCGACCGCACCTTCGACCCCAAGCTGCTGCACACCGTGCGCGGCGTCGGCTATGTCCTCAAGGTGGGCTGACGCGCTGCGGCACGCCCTGCCGCTGCGGCTCGGGTTGTGGTACGCGGCGTTGTTCGCGGTGAGCGCGGCGGCGCTGCTGGTCTTCACCTACGCGCTGCTCGCCCGCACGCTGGCTGCCCAGGACCACGACGTGCTGGCGTCGATGCTGTCGCGCTATGCGCTGGAGTACCAGCGCGCCGGCCTCGGCGGCCTGCAGCGCCTGGTCCAGGCCGATGCCCTCGAAGGACGCCACGAGCGCCTCCTGGTGCGCGTCGTCGCCGGCCGCGCCGAAGTGATCTACGCCTCGCAGCCGCGCGACTGGCGGGCCGTCGACCTGGCCAGCGTCGAGGCGCTGCGCCGTGGCTCGCCGTGGATGCTGCAGGCCAGCCCGATCGACGGATCGACCCTGGAGATCGGCACCGTCGAACTGCCCGACGGCGTCCGCGTCCAGGTCGGCCGCACCTCCCACGTGCGCGACGAGGTGCTGGCGCAGTTCCGCGCCCGCGCGGTGCAGGTTGGCCTGCTGCTGGCGGTGATTGCGGCCGGCGGCGGCGTGGTGATCGCCCTGGTCGGCCTGGCGCCGATCCGCGCCCTCGACGCCACGACCCGGGAGATTCTCGAGACCCGCCGCTTCGACGCCCGGGTCGCCACCCGCGGCACCGCCGATCCGCTCGACCGGCTCGGCGCGCGCATCAACGAGATGCTCGGTCAGATCCAGCGGCTGGTCGGCGGCATGCGCGGCGCGCTCGACAACGTGGCGCACGATCTGCGCACCCCGCTCACGCGCTTCCGCAACGTCGCCGAAGCGGCGCTGACCCAGGGCGACGAGGCCGCGGTGCGCGACAGTCTCGCCCAGGCGCTCGAGGAGGCCGACCGGCTCGGCGCGACGCTGACGGCGCTGATGGACATCTCGGAGGCCGAGACCGGGACGATGCGGCTGGCGGTGGCGGCGGTGGCGGTCGCCGTCGTCGTCGACGAGGCGATCGCGCTCTATGCCGACGAGGCCGAGGATCGCGGGCTGGCATTGACCTTGGCGGTGCCGCCCGGACTGCAGGTGCGCGCCGACCACACGCGGCTGCGCCAGGTGCTGGCGAACCTGATCGAGAACGCCGTGAAGTACACGCCGCCGGGCGGACGCGTGGACGTGACAGCCGCGGCGGACGACGCCGGCGCCACGGTGACGATCCGCGTGCGCGACACCGGCATGGGCATCGCCGCGACCGATCTGCCGCTGGTGTGGGATCGGCTCTATCGCGCCGATGCCAGCCGATCGGCGCGCGGGCTCGGGCTGGGGCTGTCGCTGGTCAAGGCGGTCGTCGAGGCCCACGGCGGGCGGGTCGGCGTGACGTCGGCGGTGGGCGAGGGCAGCACGTTCGCGGTGACGCTGCCGGCAGCGCCGGCCTGACCGCCGCGGCCGCGGCGGCCCACCTGTCGCATCTGTAATCCTCGCGACAGACCGCTGCCAGGGGCTCGAACGTCTATCCAGGTGTGACCCCGCGTCGGGGTGATTTCCAGGAGGAGTGAGTCCCATGCACGCATCTCCCGTCTCCAGGCTGGCGGCCGCAGGCCTGCTGAGCCTGGCGCTCGGCACCGCCTTCGTCGGCGGCCGCGCCACCATCACCGCCGCCGCCCCGGATGTTCCGGCGGCGCCGGCCCGTCCCGACCTCGTCGCCGCGTCCGTTCCCGTATCCGGCTACAGTGCCGTCGTCGATCGCGTAGCGCCCGCCGTCGTCACGTTGCGGGTCCAGCGTCGTGTCGTGGCGTCGCAGACGGCGCTGCCGGCGCCGTTGCGTGAGTTCTTCGGCCGCGGCTTCGGCGACGACCGGCGGCCACGCCGCGAAGGCGGCCTCGGCTCGGGCGTCTTCATCCGCGACGACGGCTACCTGCTCACCAACCACCACGTCGTCGACGGCGCCGACCGCATCCAGGTGGAGCTGGCCGACGGCCGGACGCTTGCCGGCACGGTGGTCGGCACCGACCCGGCCAGCGATCTCGCCGTGGTACGCGTCGACGCCAAGGGCCTGCCGACGGTCGGCTACGGCGACTCGAACGCCGTGAAGGTGGGCGACGTCGTGCTGGCGTTCGGCAACCCGCTCGGCGTCGGCCAGACCGTGACGATGGGCATCGTCAGCGCCAAGGGCCGCGCCACCGGCGTCGGCGACGGCAGCTACGAAGACTTCCTGCAGACCGACGCGCCGATCAACCAGGGCAACTCCGGCGGGGCGCTGGTCGACACCGCCGGCCGGCTGGTGGGCATCAACGCCCAGATCGTGTCGCCGTCGGGCGGCAACATCGGCCTCGGCTTCGCGATTCCGTCGGCGATGGCCCGCGCCGTGGCCGACCAGCTGATCACCGACGGCGTGGTGCGACGCGCCAAGCTCGGCGTGGTCGCGCAGTCGCTGTCACCCGACCTGGCGGCCAGCCTCGGCCTGCCCGACGCGCACGGCGCGCTGGTGAGCCGCGTCGAGGACGGCAGCCCGGCGGCGAAGGCGGGCCTGCGCCAGGGCGACGTCATCACCGCGATCGACGGCACGCCGGTGGCCGACGCGAACGTCCTGCGCAACACCATCGCCGGGCTGCGGCCCGGCAGCGCCACGACGCTGGCTGTGCAGCGCGACGGCCAGCGCCAGGAGTTCACGGCGCACGTCGTCGAGCGCGAGGACGAGCAGCCGGCGCGCGCCTCGACGCGCGGCGGCGACGACGACCACGCCGACGCCGCGGTGGGCATGACCGTAGCGCCGGTCACGGCGGAGCTCGCGCGCGAGCTCCGGGTGAAGGCCAGCGAAGGCATCGCGGTGATGGACGTCGATCCCGATGGCGCGGCGGCCGCCGCCGGCCTGCGTCCTGGCGACGTCATCACCCGCGTGAACGGCAAGGAAGTCCACAGCGTCGCGGCGCTGAAGTCGGCGCTCGACGCCTCGGGCAGCAAGCCGGCGCTCGTGCTGGTGACGCGGCAGGGCGAGAGCGTGTTCGTGGCGCTCAGCCGCGACCGCGCGTAGGCGATTGGGGACGGTCCCGCAGTGCGGGACCGTCCACAGCGTCACGGGAGGAGGCTGTCGGCCTCCTCCCACACCCGTCGCACCACGTCGCCCGCCGGTTCCGCGCGCGCCAGCGCCGCCGCCTGTCCCGCCCACATCTGCATCGCGCGCGCGTCGCCGCGGGCCGCGGCGGCCGAGGTCATCGCCCGCGTCAGGCCACGCTGCACTGGATAGGGCGCCGGGCGGGGCGCCTCCGGCGCGGCCATCGCCCGTGTGTAGTCGGTCTCGACGGCGCGACCGAGGCGTCCGGTGAACGCGCGTGTCAGCGTCGTCTGCTCGGGCGCCAGGCCGGCGATCGACGCCGTCCACGCCGCGGAGAGCTGCGCTTCCGGGCAGCGGAGGAACGCCGTGCCGATGGCCACCGCGCTGGCGCCCAGGGTGAGCGCGGCGGCGATGCCGCGGCCGTCGGCGATCCCGCCGGCGGCGATCACCGGCACCTGCAGCCGGTCGGCGAGCTGCGGCACGAGGGCGACCAGGCCGATCCCCTGAGCCTCGGCGCGCGCGGCGTCGAAGGCCCCGCGATGGCCGCCCGCCTCGAGGCCCTGGGCAATCACCGCGTCGGCGCCGGCAGCTTCGGCGGCCAGGGCTTCGTCGAGCGTCGTGGCCGTGGCGATCCAACGGATGCCGCGCGCCTTGAACCGACCGACCATCGCGGCGGGGAACAGCCCCATGATCGACGACACGGCGGTCGGCGCCGCCTCGACGAAGGCCTCGCACTGCGTCGCGAAGTCGGGCGGCCCGCCGTCGCCGGCGGTCGCCGCCACCTCGGGTCCCCACCCGGCCAGGAACGCACGCAGGCGCGCTTCGCCGTCGGCATCGCGCGCCGCCGGCGGATCGGGAATCCAGGTGTTGAGCTGCACCGCGTGTTCACCGCTGGCGCGGAAGCGCTCGACCCACGCGCGGATCTCGGCGGGCGTGTGGACCAGCGCGCCCATCGCGCCCATGCCGCCGGCCCTGGCCACGGCAATCGACAACTCCACCGGACACGCCCCGGCCATCGGCGCGAGCAGCACCGGCACGCGCAGGCCGAAGGCCTCGCAAAAGGCGCGCGCGCGATCGCGAGCCACCGGCATCGACATCTCCCGATCAGGCCGGCGGCCAGCCGTCGAGCACCGTGTTGGCGCCGCTGACGACCACCGCCACGCGCTCGTCGGGCCCGGGCACGTAGGCCCCGGACGCCAGCGCCGCGAACGCCGCCGAGCCCCCAGGTTCCACGACGAGGCGGAAGGCGTCCCACAACGTGGCTTGGGCTCGCCGAATGTCGGCGTCGGTCACGAGCACGACCTGGCTGACGTGCGCTTGCGCGATCGGGAACATCAGCGCGCCGATCTGCCGCGGGGCGAGCGAGTCGGCCGCGACGCTGCCGGCGGGCGCGTCCACGGGATGGCCGGCGGCGAGCGCCGCCGTCAACGTCGGGGCGCCGTCGGGTTCGACGCCGACGATCTTCAGCCGTCCGCCGCTCCACGCCGCGATGCCGCCCAGCAGGCCGCCGCCGCCCACCGCCGCCAGGATCGTCGTCACCTCGGGCGCCTGCGCGGCGATCTCCATCGCCACCGTGCCCTGCCCGAGCAGCGTCTCGCGCTGATCGAAGGCGTGCACCGCCAGCGCGCCGGACGTCGCGCGCCACGCCTCGCTGGCGGCGAGCGCGTCGGCATACCGGTCGCCCTCGACCACCAGGTCGGCGCCGTAGCCGCGGATGCGGGCGATCTTGGCCGGCGACGACACCGTCGGGACGTGGATGCGCGCCGCGACCCCGAGCGTCATCGCGGCATACGCCACCGCCGCGCCATGGTTGCCGCCCGAGGCCGCCACCACGCCGGCCGGCGGCACGTCGCGCAGCAGCAGGTTGGCGAAGGCGCCGCGCGTCTTGAAGGAGCCGGCGTGTTGGAGGTGTTCGAGCTTGAGCACCGCCGGCACCGCGCCGCCGCCGACGCGCGGCACCTCGGCGCGCAGCACCGGTGTCTCACGCACGTACGGGCGGATGCGGACGGCGACGCCGGCGATGGCGTCGCGATCGAGAGCGGGGTCGACGGCGAAGGGCACGGCCCAGCTTGTGCAGTGCCGGCGACGCTGTCAAGCGCGCTCGCCCGTCAGGGCCGAAACAGCCGATTCACTTTCACGACCAGGGCGCGATTGCGCAGCGCGTCAGCGGCCGCCGGTGTGTCGGTGTTGTAGTCGTCGGTGTAGACGACGAACAGCTCGCTGCCCGGCCGGTATTCCCAGCGGAAGCGGACGTTGGTGCCAGCCGAGGCGTTGGTCGAGCTGTACTGGACGATGCCGCTCACGTACATCCGCGGCGTCATGGTGTAAGTGAGGCGTGAGCGCAGCACCGTGGCGGTGAACGCCCCCTCGCGCAGGGTGACGTCGTTGATCGACAGGCTGGGCTCGATCGACAGCTGCGGGGTCACCTCGACCCGCGCGGTGTTCACCGCGATCGAGCGCCGCCGGCCGTTGTAGAACGTGCCCTGATCGTAGACGACGGCGCCCGACAGCCGGCGCTGCTGGCCGGCGGTATAGGAGAGCTGCAGCGTCTCGAAGTCGTAGCGCCCGGGCGCGATGCGGACGCCGGGCGCGATGGCGAACGGCCGCACCAGGCGCTCGAAGCTGTCGGTGTAGCTGACGGCGGCGATGTCGCTGTTGGTGAACTCGGTCTGCAGCTGCGCGACCTGCTCGCGGGTGTCGAGGCGATCGCCGACGTTGGTCGTGTAGTTGAGGCTGGCCTGGGCGGTGATGCGGCGCACGGTGGGGATGTGCCGCGGCCGCGGGCTGAAGCGCCACTGGGTGAAGTTGCGGCGGAAGTCGGTGCGGCGCAGGAAGCCGAGCTCGGGCAGGAAGGTCGGCTGCACCTCGAGCCGCTCCACCTGGATGCCGTAGCGGTCGGCGTTGTAGTCCACGAAGCCGCGGTAGCTCATGCCGTCGTCGGCCACGCCGGCGGTGCGCGTGCCGGCCAGGTAGCCGTCGAGTCGCAGATTCTGGAAGAAGCCGAAGCTGCCGTCGACGCCGTAGCCGGTGTTGGCGCCGGCGCGCCCCGGCGTGGCGGTGCGATGCGTCAGCATGCCGCCGACGGCGCTGCGGCCGAGGATGTCGCGCTTGAGGCGCACCACACTGACGTTGGCCGAGTCGGCCGCCGCGGCGGCGTCGTCGGCGGTCTGCACGTTGAGCAGGCCGACGGTGGTGCGGCCGCTCTTGCCGGTGAGCCGGCCGCCGGCCACGATCGGCACCTCGCGGCCGCCGTCGAGGCCGATGCGCCGGCTGAAGAACAGATACGGCGTGTCGCCGCTGCCGGCGGCGAGGCTGGCGCTGGCCCGCCCGGCGAAGGCGAACGTGCCGGCGCCCTCCAGGAAGAACTCGCGCTTCTCGGGGAAGAACAGGTTGAAGCGGGTGAGGTTGACCTGCTGCTCGTCGACTTCGACCTGCGCGAAGTCGGTGTTCACCGTCACGTCGGCGGTGAAGTTCTGGGTCAGGCCGTACTTGAAGTCGCCGCCGACGCGGGCCTCCAGCGCCCGCCCGGGCGGCGGCTGCAGCGTGCGATCGGTGGACAGGCCGCTCAGCACGTAGGGCTTCAGCTCGACGGGCCGGCTGCCCAGCGGCGCCTGGAGGCCGGTGAGCGTGCCGGCCGACGACACCTTGAGGATGCCGCGGAAGGTGGTCAGCGCGCGCGGCACGTGCGCCAGGTACGACCACTCGTTCTTCCAGCGCACCACCCGGCGCAGGTTGACGCCCCAGGTCTGCTCGCGGCCGGGGCCGTAGCGCAGTGACTTGAAGGGGATGGCCATCTCGATGGTCCAGCCGCCGTCGAACTCGCCGGTGCGCACCGACCACACGGTGTTCCAGTCGACGTTGGGCGGCCCTTCGTCGGTGACCTGGCTGTCGGCGAAGCCGCCGATGGCGTTGGCGTAGAAGATGTAGCCGTTGCGGCGGTCGTGGAAGGTGTCGAACAGCACGAGGAACGTGTCGTTCTGGCGCAGCTGGTTGGTGTCGCGGCGCATCTCGTTGGCGACGCGGCGGTCCGGCGCCGACTCCCAGCAGCGCGCCGCAACGTAGATCTGCGCGTCGTCGAAGAAAATCCACGCCTCGGTCTTCTCCGTCGCCGGCTGGAACTCGAACGGCTCCTGCTGCACGAAGCCGCCGATCGCGGCGGTGGCGGCGTAGACCGGCTCGTCGAGCCGGCCGTCGAGGCGCAGCGGCTCGCGGAGGCGCACCGCGGCCACCGACGGCGGCGCGGCCGGCGTCTGGGCTCGCGCCGGCGCGGCGGCCACCACGGCGATCCCGGCGGCGCCGAGCAGGCGCGTCAAACTCGTCACGGCGCGCCGACTCTACCGTTAGTGACTTGCAAAATGCAAGTGACTCGACCGATGCCGAATCGTGCTAGACTGCCGCCGCGATGGCAGGCGCGCGCCGTTCCCGGTGCCCGGTGTCGTGCACGCTCGACGTGCTCGGCGACCGCTGGTCGCTGCTCGTGGTCCGCGATCTGCTGCGCGGCAAGCACCGCTTCGGCGAGTTCACCGCCTCGGCCGAGGGCATCCCGACCAACATCCTGGCCGAGCGGCTGCGCCGCCTGAAGACCAAGGGCATCATCCGCAGCCGGCGCTACAGCGGCGCGCCGCCGCGCGTGGAGTACCACCTCACGGCCAAGGGTGAGGCGCTGCGGCCGATCGTGCGGGCGATGGTCGACTGGGGCGTGCAGTATGCCGGCGGAGCGGTGCCGCCGGGCTTCGTGGTCACGCTGTCCGGCGTGGTGCCGGCGCCACCCGCCGACGTCCGGTGAGCTCCCGGCGCTGACGCGTCAGCGGACGTTGTACTGCACGTCTTCGATGTCCAGCTCGATGTAGGTGTACGCCCCGGTGGGGTCGTGCCAGCGGGCCTCGCCGTGGCTCGACAGCCGCACCGCGCCGAAGCGGCGGTAGTCGCTGAGCGGCGTGGACCACGGGGCGGTGACCAGCGTGTGGCCGTCCGTGGCGGTCTGCCGCCGGTCGTCGGATCGGAAGTCCACCAGGTCGCCGCTGTCGTCGAAGACCAGCTCGGCGCGGATGGTGTGCGCGCCGTGGGTGAAGGCGGCGCGCGCGTGGCGGTCGTCGACCGGCTCCCAGCGAATCGACGGGTCGATGAGCGTCGCCGGCGCCATCACGCACATGTCGTTGAAGAGCGTCACCGTTTCGGCCTGGGTCATCTCGGCGCCCGACGCCTGCTGGACCGGCACGAGGCCGGCCGCCTTGATCCGCATGGTGGCGGCGCCGTCGGCGAAGCGATGGTAGCCGTCGATCGGCAGGCCGAACATCGTCGCCTTCATGTAGAAGTAGCGCGCCGGGAAGTCGAAGACGTTGTGCTGCTCGGCGGCCAGCGGCATCCAGCGCGCCGCCGGGCCGCTGCGGATCCGGCCGCGCATCCGCACCTGTACGTTCCAGACGCGCGGCTGCCCGACCACGCCGGCGACGCGCAGGTAGCGCTGGACCGGCACGGGCAGCGGCGCGAGGTCGGCCTCGGTGACCGGCCCCGGTGGCTGGCGCGACCGGCCGATCGCCGCGTGGACGTCGCGGTCGTACTCGGCGCGGAAGCTCCACGGCCCGTGCATCGCCAGGCCCACCACCGCCGCGGCGGCCACCAGGAGGTTGGCGACGGCGCCGGCCCTGGCGTCGGCCCACGACCCGGCGATGGCGACGCTCGACACCGCGACCGCCGCCAGGCCGACCGCCCACCACCACCGGGGCGCCGTCACCAGCAGCACCGCCGCGGTCAGGCAGAGCAGAGCCGCCGCCAGCCACAGCCAGCCGCGGGCCGGGGGAATCGGCTGGGTGAGCTGCGGCAGGGCCGCCAGGCCGAATGCCTTGGCGACGCCGAGCAGGTGGATGGCGCCGTGTACGACCAGCAGCAGGACCAGGAGCAGTCGCATGGCTGGCGATTGTGCACGAACCGTTCCGCGGCGCGGGCGGCTCGCTGGTCGACGCGCGGCCGTGCCGTCGCCCGCGGTCGTTCGGGGAAACTTCGGTCAGGCCGGAATTCTCCGCCGTCCTTGCCGTCCGCCGCGATTACGCCTCGTCCGCGCTCGGCCCGTAGGAGCCCGGCACCGGCACGTCGAGTAATCGCAGGTAGACGGAGAACTGGCCGCGGTGGTGCGCCAGGTGGCTGAACGTGAAGTCGCGCAGCACGACGACGCGCGGCCGCTCCCACTTCTGCCGGCCGCGGATCAGCAGGCGCCACGACCCGTCGAGGGTGGCAGCCGTCGCGGCGGTGAAGGCGGCGTCGCCGGCGGCCGACGCGGCGTCGCAGCCGTCGAGCAGGCCCTGCCGCGAGGTGGCCGTGAACGGCCGGAACGTGGCCGGATCGACGTCGACATGATCGGCCGTGAGAATCGGCGTCGCCCACCGCAGGCACTCGACCATGTGCGCCGCCAAGTCGCCGGCAGTGAACGACTTGGGATGCGGCCGCCAGGCGAAGCGGGCCTCCGGCAGGCGTTCGAGCAGCCGCCGGGTGACACCCGCTTCGTGGGCGAACTCGTCGGCGAGCAGGCGGCGAAGGTCCATACGCCGAGGATCCCACGGCCGTCAAGGCCGCGCGGATGCTAGAGTGACCGCCTATGCCCGCTTCGACGACCAGCCTCCAGGTGCTCTCCGACGCCGACGTGATCGCCCGACTGCGCGCGTTGCGCGACCGCCAGCCGGTGAAGTACTCGGCCTTCTACTCCAGTCAGCTCGGCGGCGTCGTGACCGACCCGGCGCTCATGGTGATCCCGTTCGACGATCACATGGTGCACCGCGGCCACGGCATCTTCGATACGGCCGGCCTGGTCGGCGGGAAGATCTACGACCTCGAGGCGCATCTCGATCGCTTCCTGCGGTCGGCCGAGCGGTCGAAGCTCGCCGTGCCCGGCAGCCGCGACGAACTGCGCGAGATCATCGTGCGCACGACCGCGGTCAGCGGCCAGCGCGACGGCGCCATCCGCTACTGGCTGTCGTCGGGTCCGGGCAGCCTCGAACTCAGCCCGGCGGCCGGCGCGGCCCCCGGGTTCTTCGTGATGATCTTCCCGGGGCTGGCCTATCCCGAGCGCTGGTACACCGAAGGCCTGCGGGTGATGACCACCACCTACCCGATCAAGCCGCCGCTCTACGCCATCACCAAGACCACCAACTACCTCCCCAACGTGCTGATGCAGATGGAGGCCAAGGCGGCCGGAGTGGACAACGGCGTGTTCATCGACGCCAATGGCCACGTCGGCGAGAGCTCGAACATGAACGTCGCGTTCGTGATGGCCGATGGCGTGCTGCGCCATCCGAAGTTCGACCACATCCTGTCGGGCTGCACCGCGCTGCGGATGCTCGAGCTCGCCCGCGGCCTGGTCGATCGCGGCGTGCTGAAGGGCGTCGAGGTCTGCGACATCCCGGTGGCCGACGCGCGCGCCGCCCGCGAGATGCTGCTCATCGGCAGCTCGGTGCGCGTGGCGCCGATCGTCGCCTGGGACGGTCAGCCGATCGGCGACGGCCGGCCGGGGCCGATCGCCAAGGCGCTGCTCGACGTCGTCGACGCCGACATGCGCACCGGCGACCGCCTGATCGACGTCCCCTACGAGCGCTGATCGACGGGCAGTTCCGCCGCATACGGCGGAATGCGGCGCGCGGTGTCAGGTGGCATGGTGGCGACATGACATCTGTTGCCGCTCCGCCGCCCGTCAGCCACGCGTTCGCCGATCTGGACTGGTCTGCCGTCGAGTCTCAGCTCGACGACGCCGGCTGGGCCGTCGTGCCCGGCCTGCTCGACGCCGAGGCGTGCCGTGCGATGGCGCGGCGCTACGACGACGACGCGCAGTTCCGCAGCCACATCGTGATGGCGCGGCACGGGTTCGGCCGTGGCGAGTACAAATACTTCGCGTATCCGCTGCCGGACGCCATCGCCGGCGTGCGTGCGGCGGCGTACGCGCGCCTGGCCCCCATCGCCAATCGCTGGCAGGCGCAGCTCGGGCTCGACGCGTCGTTCCCGCCGGGGCACGACGCGTTCCTGGCGCGCTGTCACGCCGCCGGCCAGGTGCGGCCGACGCCGCTGCTGCTGCAGTACGGCGCGGGTGACTTCAACGCGCTGCACCAGGATCTCTACGGCGCGCACGTCTTCCCGCTACAGCTCGCCGTCCTGCTGTCGCGGCCCGGCATCGACTTCGCGGGCGGCGAGTTCGTCCTTACCGAGCAGCGGCCGCGGATGCAGTCGCGGGCCCACGTCGTGCCGCTGGGGCAGGGAGATGCCGTGATCTTCGCCGTCAGCCACCGGCCGGTGACCGGCGCGCGCGGTCCGTACCGCGTCACCATGCGCCACGGCGTCAGCCGGCTGCATCGCGGGCAGCGCCACACCCTCGGCGTCATCTTCCACGACGCGATGTAACCCGCTCCGAGTCACCGACTCCGAGTCGATGACTCAGAGCAGATTACAATCGGAGACGGACGGTGGTGCCCCAGGGGTCGCGGGCGAGGACGTCGTCGCCGTCGGCGGCGGTGTCGAACCCGGCCGCGCGCAGACTGCGCACGGCGGCGTCGCGCGATGCGGGGTCAGGCAGGACCAGAGCCCAGTCCAGCAGGCGCGCTTCGTCGTCCTGCGCCGGCGGGGCGGCGCCGGCCCAGGTGTTCGTGCCGAGGTGATGGTGGTAGCCCCCGGCCGCCAGGAACAGCGCCCCCGGATAGCTCCACACCACCTGATCGAGGCCGAGCGCCGCGTGATAGAACGCCGCGCCCGCCGCGAGGTCGCCGACGTGCAGATGCACGTGGCCCATCGCCGTGCCGGCCGGCATCCCGCTCCACGGCGCGTCACCGGCGGCGCGCACGAGCCCGCGCAGATCGAGCGGCTCGGTGGTCATGTGGAGTTCGCGGCCGGCGAGTCGCCACGCCTCGCGCGGCCGGTCGGCGTAGACCTCGATGCCGAGGCCATCGGGGTCGGTGAGGTACACCGCCTCGCTCACGGCGTGGTCGGCACTGCCGGCGTAGACGCCGCGATCGGCGATGTGGCGCACGAACCGACCCAGCGCCGCGCGGTCGGGCACCAGGAGCGCGAAGTGGAACAGGCCCAGCCGCCCCTGCCGCGGCACCGGCCGCAGGCCGGCGTGGGCATGCACCTCGACGAGCACCAGGTCGTCGTCCTCCGGCGCGAGCCAGGCCGCCTCGGCGGCGGCGCGGGCCACGCGCAGGCCGAGCACGCCGGTGTAGTAGTCGATCGAACGTGCCAGATCCGCCACCTGCAGGCGGACGGCGCCGACGTGCGTGGCGTCGGGCAACCGGTAGGTCGGCGGCGCGATGCCGTAGGGGAGGGGCGAGTCCATCACGTGATCCGTCCCCACGATATGCCATCGAGGCGCCGCGCGTCGCGGACGCCACCCGTGCCTGCGCTACGCTCGTTGCGATGCCCGCGTCAGGCTGGTCGCGCCGCCGCTTTCTTGGCTATGCTGGGGCCGCTGCGGTCGCGGTCCACCGGCCGCTCGCGCCGGCGGTCGCTGCCGCGCAGGCGCGGCCTCTCCGTATGCTCACTCGCGCCATCCCGTCGAGCGGCGAGGCGCTGCCCGTCGTCGGCGTCGGCACCTGGCTGAACTTCGACGTCGCGCCCGGGTCGGCCGACTACCAGCGGCTGCCCGGCGTCCTCGACGCGTTGTTCGCGGCCGGCGGCATTGTGATCGACAGCTCGCCGATGTATCGACGCGCCGAGCAGACGACCGGAGAGCTGCTCGCCGCCCGGACGCCTCGACCGCCGGCGTTTCTCGCCACCAAGGTGTGGACCAGCGGCCGCGATGCCGGCATCGCCCAGATGGAGCAGTCGTTCCGCCTGCTGCGCGCGACGCGCATCGATCTGATGCAGGTGCACAACCTGCTCGACTGGCGCACGCACCTCGCGACGCTGCGCCATTGGAAACAGCAGGGCCGCGTGCGGTACATCGGCATCACGCACTACACGGCCTCGTCGTACCCCGAGGTCGAGGCGGTGCTGAAGGCCGAGCCGCTCGACTTCCTCCAGATCAACTACGCGCTCGACGACCGCACCGCCGAACAGCGGGTGCTCCCCCTGGCCCGCGACCGCGGTGTGGCCGTGCTCGTCAACATGCCGTTCGGCGGCGGCGGCCTGCTGCGCCGCCTGCGCGGCCGGCCGCTGCCGAGCTGGGCGGCCGAGGCCGGCGCGGTGAGCTGGGCACAGCTCGCGCTGCGCTTCGTGCTCGGGCATCCGGCCATCACCTGCGTCATTCCGGGGACGGGCAACCCGCAATACATGGCCGAAAACGCGGCCGCCGGCGCCGCCCGTCCGCTCACCGAGGCCGAGCGCCGCGATCTCGTCGCCGCGGCGGGTTGACGCCCCTCAGCCGGCGAGTTGCGGCCCGAGTTGCGACACAATGGCGCCATGCGCCCGGTGACCGCTCTCGGTGGCTTCGCCCTCATCGCCGTCGCCTCGGCGGCGGCGCTCCGCGCCGCCTCGCCGGTCACGCCGCTGGCCACGCCAGCCGGCACGGACAGCGGGATGTACTCGCTGGCCACCGGCCGCGACGGCCGCACCTACCTCTCGTGGCTCGAGCCGGTCGGCGGTGGGGCGCACGCGCTGCGCTTCTCGCGGCTCGAAGGCGCCGCCTGGGGTCCGGCGCAGGAAATCGCCCGCGCGTCCGACTGGTTCGTCAACTGGGCCGACCACCCATCGCTCACCGCGGCGGCCGACGGCACCCTCTACGCCCATTGGCTGACCAACACCGGCCGCGGCAGCGCGAGCTACGGCTATGCGATTCGGGCCGCGACGTCGCGCGACGGCGGCCGCACGTGGGTCACCGCCTTCGAGGAAGGCACCCGCAACGTCAGCGACTACTCCGGCTTCCTGACGTTCCTGCCGCGCGCCGCCGGGGTGGACGCGGTCTACCTCACGCCGCTCTCGCCCGACGACGGGAGCGGCGCCGGTCACGACCAGATCAAGACCGTGGGCATCGCCCGCTTCGACGCGTCGGGGGCGCTGGTCTCGCGACAGATCGTCGACGGCGACGCCTGCTCCTGCTGCAGCACCGACATCGCCGAGACCTCGGCCGGGCCGGTCGCCGTCTACCGCGACCACGACGCCGGCGAGATCCGCGACATCTCGATCGTGCGCTTCACGGAGGGCAAGTGGACGACGCCGGCGCCGGTGCACCGCGATGGCTGGCGCATCGGCGGTTGCCCGACCAACGGCCCGGCGGTGGCCGCCGCCGGCGCGCGCGTGGCCGTCGCCTGGTTCACCGCGGCCGGCGAGACGCCGGCGCTGAAGGTGGCGTTCTCGGACGACGCCGGCGCCAGCTTCGCGCCGCCGCAGCGCATCGACGGCGGCCGCCCCGTGGGCTGGGCGGACGTGCTGCTGCTCGACGATGGCCGCGCCCTGGTCAGTTGGCTGGAGCGCACCGGCGACGGCGTGGGCGAGATTCGCCTGCGGATTGTCGGCAACGAAAGCGCGTCGGCGCCGGTCGCCGTCACGGCGGCGTCGAGCGGACGCGGCACCGGCATCCCGATGATCGCCAAGGCCGGCGACGACGTCATCGTCGCCTGGCGCGACGGCTCGGTCCGCACCGCCCGCGTCGGGCTCGCCTCGATCGCCGCGTCGAGCCGCTGACAGCTGGGAACCGAATCCCAGGGCCGACTCAGTCGCCGCGCAACGCCTCGGCCGGGTCGGTCCGCACCGCGCGCAGCGCCGGCACCAGGCACGCCGCCACTGCCGCGACGAGCAGGATCGGCAGCGTCGCCATCAGGCTCACCGGATCCCACGGCGCCACGCCGTAGAGCTGGCTGCGCAGTGCCCAGGCGCCGCCGGCCGCGCCGGCCAGGCCGATCACGAGGCCGCTAACGGCCAACGCCGAGCCTTCGCGCAGCACCAATCCGAGCACCTGTCGGCTGCCCGCGCCGAGCGCCAGCCGGATCCCGAATTCGCGGTGACGCTCGGTGACCGAGTAGGCGACCACACCGTAGATGCCGACGCCGGCCAGCGCCAGCGCTGCCGCGGCGAAGAGCACGGCCAGCACGGCGGTGAAGCGGCCCAGCGCCCGTGCCTGCACGGCGTAGGCGTCGAGCGGACGGACGTCGTAGATCGGCAGCGCGCCGTCGAGCGATCGCACCAGCTCGCGTACCGGCCCGATCAGCGCCGTCGGATCGCCGGCCGTGCCGATGACGTACACCGCTGGATTCCGCGGCACCTGTCGTTCGGGGAAGTAGACCTGCTCGCGCACCTCCTCGACGGGACTGCGATGCCGCAGATGCCGGACGACGCCGACGACCGTCGTCCAGATCGCCGGTGTGCCGGTCACCGCGGGATCGACGGCCAGGCGCCGTCCAACCGCGGACTGGCCCGGCCAGGTACGCGCGGCCAGCCGCTCGTCGACGATCGCCACCGGCGCGCCGTGGTGGTCGTCGTTCTCCGTGAACGTGCGGCCCTCGACGAGACGGACGTCGAGCAGCTCCAACAGCCCAGGCGCCACGGCACGGTAGTCGGCCTGCGGCGCCGTCGACGCGTCGGCGCCTTCGGTGGCCAGGTACGGCCCGCCCCAGTTCGGCACGTGGTCGTACGGCGCGTGGCTCATCGCCGACGCGCCGGTCGCGCCTGGCAACGCCGCCAGACCCTCCTGCAGGCGGCGCGAGAACGCGTTGAACGCGTCCTGGTTGGGATACCGCGAGCCGGGCAGGGCGACGCGGAACGAGAGCAGACCGGCGGTGGTGAAGCCCGGGTCGACCTGCTGCACGCGCTCGGCCGTGCGCACCAGCAGCAGCGCGCCGACGAGAAGCACGACGCTCAGCGCCACCTGCGCCACGGTGAGCGCCCCACGCAGGCGGTGACGGCCGCCGCCGATGCGCCGGCCGTCGTGCTGTAAGGCCGCCGCCGTGCCGAGGCGCCGAGCTTCGACCACCGGCGCCGCCGCCAGCACCGTCGTCCACGCCAGCACCGTGGCCACGCACACGGCCACGACCGTGCCGTCCACCGTCGCCAGGCGCAACCGGCTCAGCGCGTCGGGGGTTGCCGCCAGCAGCCCCTGCAGGCCCCACCGGCCCAGCAGCAGGCCCAGCCCCGCGCCGAGCCCGGCGAGCACCAGCGACTCGACGACGTGCTGCCGGACCAGCCGGCCGGTGCCGGCGCCCAGCGCGGTTTTCAGGGCGGTCTCGCGGGCCCGGGCGGCGGCGCGCGCCACCAGCAGCCCGCCGACGTTGACGCAGGCGATGACCAGCAGGATCGCCACGCCGATCGACAGCGCCTGCAGCGGCCCCCGCACGTCGCGCGTCGCATCCACGTGGAGCGGCACCGTCTCGAACTGCCGGCCGGCCGCGCCGTAGAAGGCGTGCGCGGCGGAGATCTCGCGGCCCACCCGGGCGATGTCGGCCTGGGCGTCGGCGAGGGTCGTGTCCGGCCGCATCCGGCCGATGACGCGCAGGTAGCGCTGGCCGCGCGGCCCCTCAGGGAAGCGCCGGTTGAGCGGGATGAACGCCTCGAGATCGTCGGGCACCGCGGCGTCGGGGGGCATCATCAAGCGGAAGCCCACCGGGAGCACGCCGACGACGATCGCCGGCTGGCCGTTGACGTCGATGCGCCGGCCGACGATGCCGGGATCGCCGCCGTAGCGCCGTTGCCACACCGCGCCGCTCAGCAGGATCGACGTCGGGGCGCCGACCGAGTCGTCGCCGGACTGAAAGGTGCGGCCCAGGGCCGCCTCGGCGCCGAGCAGCGAGAAGTAGTCGGTGGTGACGAAGCCGACGCGGAGCTGCTCGGGGTCGTTCTCCCCGGTGAGCGCGGCGGTGGTCGCCCAGATCGCCCCGAAGCCGTCGAAGCGGGCGGCGCGGTCGTCGAGGTCCTGCAGTTCCGGCCCCGACAGCGGCGCCCGCGGGTAGCCCTCGTTGCGCTGGTCGGCCCACACGAACACCAGGCGATCCGGATCGCGGAACGGCAGCGGCTGGACCAGCAGCGCGTGCGCCACGCTGAAGATCGCGGTGTTGGCGGCGACGCCGAGGGCCAGCGTGGCCAGTGCCGCGGCGGTGAATCCCGGGGCTTTGCGCAGGCCGCGCCAGGCGTAGGCGAGGTCGCGCAGCGTCTCGTCGAGCAGCCGTCCCATACGTACCTCCCGGACGCCTTCCTTCACGGCGTCCAGTCCGCCCATTCGCGCCAGTACCCGGCGCCGCGCCTCGGCCGGCGCCGCGCCGGCCGCGACCTCGCGCGCCACCAGGCGCTCCACGTAGTCGGCCAGCTCGTCGTCGAGGTCGGCCGCCCCGCGCCGGCCGCCGGTCAGCGTGCGCCACAGGCTGCGCAGTCGGGCGGCCACTCGCGTCATCGTCGTCAGTCGGTGTCGAGCACCAGTCCCACGGCGGCGACCACCCGGGCCCAGTCACGCTTCTCGGCGGCGAGCTGGCGGCGCCCGGCCGCGGTGAGGCGATACGTCCGTGTGCGCCGGCCGGTGTCAGACGTCGTCCACTCACCGGCGATCGCGCCGTCCTGTTCCAGGCGATGCAGGGCGGGGAACAGCGACCCGGCCTTCACCTGGAACGTGCCGCGGGTAATCTGCGCGATGCGGTCGGCGATCGCCACCCCATGGCGCGGCTCGAGCTCGAGCGTGCGCAGGACGAGCAGCGCCAACGTGCCCTTGACCAGATCGCGTGGGCGGCTGTCGGCCATCGATATCGGAGATCTATATCACAGGCCGGGCGAGGGGCTGGGGGCTGGGGACTGGGGGCTGGGGCGGGTCAGAAACACGGACCACGAGACCATGTGACAAGTCTGAAGACCGGCCTTCGACAGGGTGACAGCAGCGAGCGCCAGCCCCCAGCCCCTAGCCCCCCGCCCCGTGTCTCTTGGCCACCAGCAGCGTGATGTCGTCGAACTGCGGCGCGCCGCCCGCAAAGGCGTCGATGGCGGCCATCACCCGGTCGATCACCACGGCGGCCGGCTCGGCCTGCGCCTCGCGCAGCACCTCGAGCAGGCGGGCCTCGCCGAACTCTTCGTCGAAGATGTTCTGGGCCTCGGGGACGCCGTCGGAGTAGAGCACCAGCATGTCCCCGGGCTCGAGGCGCAGCGTCTGCTCGCCGAACGGCAGGCCCGGCGGCACCAGCCCGAGCGGCGTGCCGGTGGACGACAGCGTGTCGACGGCGCCGGATGCGCGCAGGATCAGCGTGTCGACGTGGCCGGCGCCGACATAGCGCAGGGCGCCGCTGGCGGCGTCGAGATCGACCAGCGCCGCGGTGACGTACTTCTCCGGTGAGGTCGAGGCGAGCAGCAGCGCGCTCGACTGCTCGGCCAGCGCCGGCAGCGACGGCGTCCGGCCGAGCAGCGCCCGCAGCGTCGCCTGCATGTTGGCCATCACGAGCGCCGCCGGCAGGCCCTTGCCCGATACGTCGGCCACGCACAGCAGCGCCCGGCCGCCGTCGTCGGCACTGGCGATGGCGTCGTAGTAGTCGCCGCCGCATTGGCGCGCCGGACGATTCCGGGCGGCCAGCTCGAACCCGGACAGCGCCGGCAGCTCGGCGGGGAACAGGTTCGACTGGATGCGCGCCGCCAGCGTCAGCTCGCTCTCCAGCTTGGCGCGCGCCACCTCGGCTTCCTTGTGCAGCTTGAGCAGCCGCTCGCGCTCGGCCGCCGCCTGCACGGTGCGTTCGAACAGCCGCGCGTTCTCGATGGCGGTGGCCGCCTGCAGGGCCAGCGTGTTGAGCAGCTTCAGCTCGCCGGCGGTGTAGGCCATCGGGATGGTGCTGCCGAGAGCGATGACGCCGGTGATCTCGTCGCCGACGCGCAGGGCGGCGCCGATCAGCGCCTTGATGGTCGTGTGCTCGGTAACCCGCCGCGGGTCGCTGTCGACGTCGTTGACGATCTCGGCGACGCCGCTGGCGGCGATGGCCCCGACGATGCCGCGGCCGCGATGGAAGCCGCGAAGCACCGGCATCTCGTCGCCGAACCCCGCCACCGTCGTCAGCGCGCCGCTGGCCGGGTCGAGCAGCATGATCACGCCGTCGGTGGCGACGATCAGCCGCCGCGCCTCCTGCAGCGTCAACTGCGCCACCCGCTCGACGTCGAGCAGCGCCGCCAGCTTCTCCGAGAACCCGTAGATCAGGTTGATCTCGCGGTAGAGGCCCAGCACCTCGCCGCCGAGGGCCTTGCGCTCGACTTCGCGGCCGGCGAGTTCGCCCAAGGCGTCGGCCAGCACGTCGGCCAGCGCCGCGCCGGGCTCGGCGCCGACGACCGCGCCGAGCACGGTGTCGTCGTGGCGGACCGGAATGCGGACCGCGCCGGGACCGGCCGGCCCGCCGTGCAGCGGGCGGCCGTCGGCGTCCTCGATCGTCAGCGGCCCGCCCGGCGCGGCGGCCATCGCCTCGATCAGCGCGCGTGTCCCGGCCGATCGGGCGAGCAGCTGCTTCAGGCCGACGCGCGCCATGGCCGGGTCAGAGGCCGAGCACGGCGCGCGCCTTCTCGAGCAGGGCGTCGGGGTCGAACGGCTTGGTCATGTAGAGGTCGGCGCCGACCTCCTGGCCGCGCTGGCGGTCGAGCTCCTGGCCCTTGGCGGTGAGCAGCACGATGTAGACGTCGTGCAGGCCGAGGCCCTGCTTGGCCCGGGCGCAGACGTCGAAGCCGCTCAGTTTGGGCATCATCACGTCGAGGAACACCAGCGCCGGCCGCGCCGATTCGATGAGCGCCAGCGCCTCCTCGCCGTTGGCCGCCATCAGCAGCTCGACGCCCTCGTCCTCGAGTTCTTCGAGCGTCTGGTGGATCAGCGTCCGCAGGTGCGGTTCGTCGTCGACGATCAGGATGGACCGGGTCACGGGCACGGGCGCCTCACTGGTAGACGAGGAAGAGCACGTTGTCCATGCCCTTCTCGAAGCGCAGCATCTGTACGGCGTCGGATCGCGCCGACGCCACCGAGCTGAGCATGATGATGTCGGGCTGCATCGCCCGCGCCTTCTCGACCAGGTCGTCGCCGCGGGCCTCGGACACTGTGTAGCCGCGCGCCGTCAGCACGTCGGTGAGCGTCTTGACGGTGGAGATGTCCTCGTCCACCACCAGCACCCGCTTGTGCGACTTGCGCTGCTCGAGCAGGGCGCCGACCTCGCGGAACAGCAGGTCGGTGTCGATCGGCTTGGTCAGGTAGCGATCGACGCCGACGCGGAAGCCGCGGTCGCGGTCCTGGACGATCGACAGGATGACGATGGGGATGTCGGCGGTGAGCGGGTCGTTCTTGAGCACCGCGGCGGCGTCGAAGCCGTTCATCTCCGGCATCATCACGTCGAGCACCACCAGGTCGGGTCGATCGCGGCGCACCTCGGCGATCGCGTCGCGGCCGTTGGCGGCGGTGGCCACCTGGTAGCCGGCCTCGGTGAACTCCTGGGTCAGCAGCTCGCGGATGTTGGCCTCGTCGTCGACGACCAGGATGCGGGCCTTGCGGTCGGTGGTGCGCGGCGCCGTGACGATCACCCGGTCGCGCAGCTGGCGGATGAGCGAGGCGAGCTCGACCGGCGTCGCTCCCGGCGTGGCCAGCGGGCTGACGCCGACCGGCAGCGTGAACGAGAACGTGCTGCCCTTGCCGGGCACGCTGTCCACCCAGATGCGCCCGCCGTGGTGCTCGACGATCTCGCGGCAGATCGGCAGGCCGAGGCCGGTGCCCTTGGGCTTGTCGGTGAGCGTGTCGCCGACCTGCTTGAAGCGCTCGAACACCTTCGGCTGGTCGTCGGCGGCGATGCCCAGGCCGGTGTCGATGACGCTGACGACCAGGTCATTGCCGCGCCGGTCGGCGCGGCAGGTGACCGACCCGCTCTCGGTGAACTTGACGGCGTTCGAGATGAGGTTGATCACCACCTGGATCAGGCGGTCGCGGTCGCCGGTCACGGCCGGGAGACCCGGCGCCACCTCTATCGCCAGGGTCAGGCCCCTCTGCTCGAAGAGCGAGGCCGTCGCCGCCGTGGCCCGCTCGAGGATGTCGGCGACGGTGACGGCCTCCATGTGCCACTCGAGCTTGCCGGCCTCGATCTTGGCCAGGTCGAGCACGTCGTCGATGAGCTTGGTCAGCCGTTCGCCCTCGCTCACCACCACCTTCAGGTTCTCGTCCACCTGGGCGATGGTCTGGACCACCTTGCGGTCGTCGGCCGGAACCAGCGGAAAGATCCGCTCGTCGAGGCGCTTCTTGATGATCTTGGCGAAGCCGAGCACCGAGGTGAGCGGCGTACGTAGCTCGTGGCTCACCGTGGACAGGAACGCGCTCTTGGCGGCGTCGGCTTCCTCGGCCGCGGCGCGGGCCTTCTGCGCCTCCTCGAACAGCCGGCGGATCTCGGCCTCGTGCTCGTTGAGCTGGCGGTAGGCCGCGGCGTTGTCCAGCGCGATGGCGGTATATGACGCCAGGCTCTGCAGGACGTTGAGATCGTGGTCGGTGTACGCGTGCGTCTGGAAGCTCTGGATAGTGATGAGGCCGAGCACGCGGTCCTTGGCCTCGAGCGGCAGGTAGATGAGCGACTGCGGCGCTTTCGAGAGCGAGCCGTCCTCGAGCTGCTGGCGCTTCTCCTCGTAGCGCTTGACGTACTTCGAGTACTCGGCGGCAATGTCGTTGATGAAGACCGGCCGGCGGTGTTCGATGCACCACACCGGCAGCTGGTCCGGGTCGCTCATGTCGCGCGTGTAGGGGGCGTAGCGCTTGCCCTCCTCCATCGCCAGCCGGTATTCGATTTCGCGGCGCTCCGGGTGGTACAGACCGACGCCGAACACGTCGGCATCCACCAGCTGGTTGACCCGCTCGTAGAGCGTACCGAAGATGGTGTCGAAGTCGAGCGAGGCGGTGATCTCGCGGCCGAGGGCGCTCAGCAGTTCGATGTTCTTCTTGCCTTCGCGCTCCGTGGCCGCCAGCGCCTCGGCGGCCTCGGCGCGCAGCCGCGCCTCGGCGAACTGGGCCCGTTCGCGTTCCTTGGCGACGACGCGGCGGCGCTGCAGCCGATCGACGCCGGCCACCAGCCCGGCGCCGAACAGCACGTAGCCGAGGTAGGCCCACCACGTGCGATACCAGGGCGGCAGGATGGTGAACGCGTACACCGCTTCGCTGCTGGTGACGCCGGCGACGTTCCTGGCGCGGACGCGCAGGGTGTAGTCGCCGAAGCCCAGGTTTGTCACGTCGCGCCGGGTTTCGCGCGACCACGACGTCCACTCGCGATCGAGGCCATCGAGGTGCGTCTGGTACTCGGTGGCGGTCTCGTCGACGAAGGTTGGCGCCGCGAACTCGAAGCGCAGCGAGTCGTCGTCCGCCGGCAACCGGGGCGCGGCGATGCCGCCTGAACCGGCGAACAGCACGCGGTCGCCGCCACCGACCACCCGGCGCACAATCGCGGAATACGGCACCGCCGGCGTGGCGGCGCGCCGCGCGAGGTCGTACCGAATGAGCCGCCCGCGCTGATTGAACCAGATCACGCCGCCGTCGTCGACGTGCGGAAATCCGGCGTTGCGCCCGTGGGCGCCGAAGGCCGAGTCGTCGAACGCCCAGGTGCCGTCGGCGGCGGGCGTGGCCAGTGACAGGACGACGCCATTGCTGAAGAGCCGGCGGCCGTCCGGCATGCCGACCAGGAAACCGCCCCTGAGGGTGTCGAACGGCCGGCTGGCGAAACTCTGGTCGGAGACGAACCGGCGGCTCGCCTCGTCCCAGGTGGCGACGAAGTTGGTGCGGCCCACCGACCAGCGGCCGAAGTACACCTTGTCGCCGACCGGCGTGACGAACACCCCGTCGTCGTGGAGGCCGTCCTTGGTCCCGAACCGCTCCGCCGTCGCCAGCGCCGGCCGTGGCCGGCCCGCCGCCGGCGTGGCGCTGAACGCGACGTGCAGCAGGCCGCGCGCGTTCGTGCCGGCCCACAGCGAGCCGTCGGGGCGTTCGGCCATCGAGCGGATCTGATCGACGACGCCGTCGACGCGGCCTTCGTCGATCCAGCGGCCGTCGACGCGCCGGAACGACGCCAGGCCGTCGAACATCCCGATCCACAGCCGTGTCGGATCCACTTGGCTGTGCAGCACGACCGCCGCGCGGAACGTGCCATCGGCCGGGGCCTTGATCGGCCGGGCGGTGAGGCCGCTGACTTCGTAGAGCCCGTCGGAGCACGCCACCGTCAGGATCGGCGGGCGGCCCGGGCCATCGGGCATCACCGCGAACCACCAGCACTGGTTGACGATGCCCGGAAGCCGGGTGAATCGGCGCGGATCCCCGGGGGCCGCCGGGTGGAAGTACGACACGCCGGACTGCGCGGCGAAGTAGAGCCGGCCGTCGTGGCGGATGTGGTTGAAGTAGCCGACGAACCCTTCCGCGGCGTCGAAGAACGAGGCCGGCGACGGCGTTTCGATGCGAGCCAGGCCAGGCTCGCCGACCACCCAGATGGCGCCTTCGCGGTCGGCCATCACGTTGTACACGGCGTTGGAGCGCAGGCCGTTGTCGCGGTTCACGTGGGCGAGGCGCCGCCCCTGGCGGTCGAGCAGCACCAGACCCGCGCCCGTGGTCGCGATCGCGAAGTTCCCGTCGGGCAGCTCGATCCCGCGGTAGACCGTGCCGCCCTGGAACACCGCGTCCATCTCGGTGGCGAACCGGGTCAGGCCGGCGCCGTCGTAGAGGAAGAAGCCGTTGGCGCGCGTGCCGATGAGCAGCCGGGTGTCGTCGTAGCGGAGGATGACCGGATAGACCTCCCGGGCCAGCGCCTCGGTGCCTGGCAGAGCCCGGAAGCGGTCGCCCTCCAGCACGTTGAGTCCCGATTCGGGCAGGGTGGTGTGGAACACTCCGTCGACGATCGAGCCGCGCGACACGCGCGTCGGCGCCCGGACCACCTGCATGGCCCCGTCGACCCAGCGGAAGATGTGCTGCTCGCTGTCGAAAATGACCCCCGACGGCGTCACCAACGTGCGCCACACGTCACGGAAGCCGCGCGCCTCTGCGGGAACGTGCTCGAGCAGCGACCGGTAGGCGAGCGCGCCCGTGGCATCGGTGTCGAGGTAGCCGAGGTCGCCGGCGCCGCCGACGTAGATGCGGCCGTTGGCGTCCATGGCGATCGAGCGGACGATCGCCAGGTTCGCCATCTCGATCAGCCGCCAGGCGACGCCGTCGTACTCGATCACGCCCCGGGACGACGCCACGTAGATGACACCGCGGGCATCCTGCAGGATGCCCCAGTTCTGGCCGTCACCGCCGACCTCGTCGGGCAGATACGTGCGGACGAACGGACGGCCTTCGTCGGGATGGCGCGCGGGCGCCGCGGCGTCGGCCACCGCCGCGGTCGCTGGTGGTGTCTGCGCTCGTGGGCTCGAGGTGGCGGCGAGCGCCACCGCCGTGATCGCGGCGGCGAGGAAGGGGAAGCGCATCATCTCCGGGGCGGGCGGTCGCGGGATTCTATCCCAGCGGGACCCTACCGGGCGGTCCCGGCCGCGCCGGCGACGCCCGTGCTAGCATGGCCGCGATTCCGGGATCCCGATGGATCAGGGCCGCCGCCAGTTCCTGAAAGCCTCCACGCTCGGCGGCACCGCGGTGTCGCTGCTCGGCTTCGACCTCGGGCCGGCGCAGGCGCAGGTCCGGGCCTTGAAGATCGCCCGCACCACCGAAACGCGCTCCACCTGTCCCTACTGCTCGGTCAGCTGCGGCGTCATCCTGCACACGCTGGGCGACCGTTCGCGCAACGTCACGCCGACCGTGGTGCACGTCGAGGGCGATCCCGACCACCCGATCAACCAGGGCACGCTCTGTCCGAAGGGCATCACGCTCGAGCAGAACATCGTCAACGACCGCCGGCTGACGACGGTGAAGTACCGCGCCCCCGGATCGCGGCAGTGGGAAGAGAAGTCGTGGGACTGGGCCATCGATCGCATCGCCCGGCTGGTGAAGGACACCCGCGACCGCCGGCTGATCGAGAAGGACGCCCAGGGCCGCGCTGTACAGGCGCTGACGGCCATGGGGGTGATCGGCGGCTGCACCGACACCAACGAGATCAACTATCTGCTGGTGAAGGCGTTCCGCGCCGGGCTCGGGGTGATCCCCATCGAGCAGCAGGCCCGTATATGACACGGCCCCACGGTGGCCAGTCTGGCCGCCACGTTCGGACGCGGGGCGATGACCAACGGGTGGACCGACATCCGCAACGCCGACGTCGTGCTGGCGATGGGCGGCAACCCCGCCGAGAACCACCCGGTCGGCTTCCGCTTCGTGATGGAGGCCAAGCGGAATCGCCGCGCCATCCTGATCTCGGTCGATCCGCGCTTCAATCGTACGGCCGCCGTCGCCGACGCGTTCGTCCAGATCCGCGCCGGCACCGACATCGCGTTCCTCGGCGGGCTGCTGCACCACACGCTGTCGCGTGATCGGCACCACGCCGACTACGTCCGCCTCTTCACCAACGCGTCGTTCCTGGTGAAGGAGGGCTACGCCTTCGACGAGACGACCGGGCTGTTCTCCGGCTGGGACGGTGAACGCCGCGCCTACACCGACACGTCGAGCTGGGCCTACGACCTCGACGAGCGTGGCTTCGCCCGCGTCGATCCGACCTTGCAGCACCCGCGCTCGGTGTTCCAGGTGATGAAGGCGTTCTACGCCCGCTACACGCCGGCCAAGGTCGCCGAGATCTGCGGCTGCACCGCCGAGCAGTTCGTGGCTGTCGCCGACCTCATCACCTCCACCGGCCGGCCCGACAAGGTGGGCACCATCCTCTACGCGCTCGGCTGGACGCACCACAGCCATTCGGTGCAGTTGATCCACGCCGCGGCGATGCTGCAGCTCCTGCTCGGCAACATCGGCCGCGCCGGCGGCGGGCTGAACGCGCTGCGCGGCCACGCCAACATCCAGGGCGGTACCGACTGCGGCATGGCGTACCACAACCTGCCCGGTTACATCCCGGTGCCCAAGGCCGATCACGCCGATCTGTCGGCCTTCGTGACCGCCGTCACGCCGAAGCCGCTCCGTCCCGAGGCGACGAACTTCTGGGCCAACACCGACCGCTTCGCCGTCAGCCAGTTCAAGGCCTATTACGGCGCGGCCGCGACGCGCGACACCGACTTCGGTTACGGCCTGCACCCGCGGCTGCCGCTGGCGCCGGCCGGCGGCTACGAGAACTGGAGCTGGGCCTACCTGTTCGATCGGATGTACGGCGGCGAGGTCGAAGGGCTGTTCGCCTTCGGCATGAACCCGGTGAGCAACGGGCCGCACTCGCGCAAGGCCGTGGCCGCGCTCGGCACGCTGAAGTGGCTGGTGGTGGCCGAGAACTTCGAGCAGGAGACCGCGGCGTTCTGGCGCGAGGACATCCAGGCGCTCAACGACGCGACGCCCGAGGCGGTGGCCACCGAGGTGTTCCTGCTGCCGGCCGCCAACTTCGCCGAGAAGGACGGCTCGTTCGTCAACTCGGCGCGGTGGATCCAGTGGAAGTGGAAGGCGGTCGATCCGCCCGGACAGGCCAAGCCCGACCAGGAGATCATCGCCCGCATCTTCCTGGCCGTCCGCGCGCTCTACGCGGAAGAAGGTGGCACCTATCCCGCGCCAATCGAGGCGCTCAACTGGTGGTACTCCAACCCGACCAGCCCGTCGCTCGACGAGGTCGCCCGCGAGCTGAATGGCTGGGCGATCGACGACGTCCGCGACGCGTCGGGGGCGACGGTGGTGCGCGCCGGGCAGCAGCTGTCGCGTGTCACCGACACCCGCGCCGACGGCACGACGCTGAGCGGGAACTGGCTCTACGTCGGCATGTACACCGAAGCCGGCAACCTCACGCAGCGCCGTTCGTTCGCCGATCCGAGCGGATTGGGCCGCCACGCGGAGTGGGCGTTCAGCTGGCCGGCCAACCGCCGCATCCTCTACAACCGCTGTTCGGCCGATGGCGACGGCCGGCCGTGGGACGCGACGCGGCCGACGATCGCGTGGAACGGCCAGCGGTGGGTGGGCGACGTCGCCGACTTCGGCGCCGACAGTCCGCCCTCGGCCGGCGTCGGCGCGTTCCTGATGCTGCCCGAGGG
>CAYUAX010000024.1:0-36755 GCA_964442845.1 uncultured Bifidobacteriaceae bacterium
GCCCAGGGGCCAGCGCCGACCAGTGCTCCCGGACCACGTCGTAGCCGCTGCGCTCGGCGCGGTCGCTCAGCGTGGCGATCACTTCGTGCGGCGAACGGCCGCCGTACATCGGCTGCAGCAGCGGCTGGACGATCGACACGGTGCCGTCCACGCTGCGCGCGTCGCTCCACATCTCGAGATAGTGCGTCGCCGGCACGTGCCACTGGCACAGCTCGGCGGTCTCGTCGTGGAACAACCCGGAGTGGGCGCGGAACGCCACCTTCTTCAGGGCGTCGGCGAACTTGAGGTCGGCCGGTGCCGAGAAGACCGGATTCGCCTCGCCGAGGATCAGCAGCTGCTGCACGCGGCCGGCGTCCATGTCCACGACCAGCTGGCGCAGCGCGGCGTGCTGCTCGCCCGGCACGATCTCCGGCGTCGGCAGGTAGCTCACCGTCTGGCCGGTGTTGCCCAGCGCGTCGTTGATGGCGTGGGCCAGGGCGTGGACGGCCGGCGGCTGCGACTCGCCGGCGACGACCAGCGACGTGCCGCGGTGCGCCGCCAGGTCCTTGGCGATCGCGTCGACGTGGGCGGTGCTGCCCTCGGGCGCGGTGCCGCTGACGCCGCTGACGCCGACAGCGGCGGCGACGGCGCGGGCGAACGCGTCGATCTGGCTGGCCTTGAGCGGCAGCCGATGGTCGGCGCGGCCGCCGGTGACCGATGGCGTCGCCTCGACCACATAGAGGCGGCTGAGGCGATCGGGGTCGCTGTCGACGCGGCGGCGCGAGGCGAAGCCGCGCGCGTACTTCACGCCGAAGGCGTTCTCGGCGGCCAGGAAGTCGGCGTCGAGCGAGAGGATGACGCTGGCCTTTTCGAAGTCGTAGACCGGCTCGACGTACTCGCCGAAGGCCAGCCGGGCGCCGGCGCGGGCGTTGTCGCGGGGCGTCGGATCCCACTGGATCCAGCGCGCCTGGGGATGCTGGGCGAGGATCTGCTGGATCTGCGCCGCCAGCGTCGGCGAGTTCACCGTCTCGGTGAGGATACGCAGCCCGGCGCCCTGACTGGCGGCCTGCGCCGACAGCGCGCCGCGCATCGCGGCGACGAAGGCGCTCCACGGCTCGACGACGCCGAGGTTGGTGATGGTGGTCGAGCGGTCCGGATCGTAGAGCGTCAGGATCGACGCCTGGGCGTAGAGGTCGGTGCCGCCGCGGGTGGCGGGGTGGTCGGGGTTGCCCTCGATCTTGGTCGGCCGGCCCTCGTGGCTTTCGACCAGCAGCCCGGTGGCGACGCCGCCCAGCGACATGGCGGTAGCGTAGAACTGCGGCTTGCCCGGCACGACGTCCTCGGGCATGCGCACGTATGGAACGATCAGCTCATCGGGCTGGCGGGTGCAACCGGTGACACCGGCCAGCGCCAGCGACGCGCCCATCAGCTTCAGGAAGCCGCGCCGGCCGACCGGGTCGTTCCACTCCGACGCGTTCGCCGGGAACTCGCGGTGCAGGAACTCCTGGAACTCGGGGGTCTCGGCGACGGCCTCGAGGCTGCGCCAGTACTGGGGGCCGTTGACCGCCTCCAGCTTGGCGCGGATGGCATTCAGATCGAGGGGCTCACTCATCGTTTGATTCCGTGCAGTGCCGTACGCCGGCGTCTTCGCCTGGTGTCGCGATCAGCGGTGGCACACCGAGCAGTTGGTGAGGCTCTTGATGTTGTATTCCGCGACCAGCTGCGGGCCCAGTTCGGCCTGCGCCACCGCCGGCACGTAGCCCATGGTGAACACCTCGGAGCGCGGCCGCACGTATTGCGCGGGGTTGCGGTGGCAGTCGAGGCACCACTCCATCTGCAGCGAGTTCTGCTGGCGCATCAGCGGCATGTTGTCGACGCGGCCGTGGCAGGTCTCGCAGGCCATGCCCTTCTTCACGTGGATGCTGTGATTGAAGTAGACGAAGTCGGGCAGGTCGTGCACGCGCGTCCACTGCAGCGGCTTGTCGTCGCGGAAGCTGGCCCGGACCGGTTCGAGATAGGGGCTGGTCGACCAGATCTGCGAGTGGCAGTTGATGCAGGTCTTGGTCGGCGGGATGCTGGCGGTGGCGGCGACCTCCACCGAGTTGTGGCAGTAGCGGCAGTCGATGCCGACGCCGCCGACGTGGTGCTGGTGGCTGAACTGCACCGGCTGGTCGACGAAGGTGTTGGCGGCGGTCACGAAATCCGACCGCTGGAGAACCGCCACCGTCCATCCCAGGGACAGCACGAGGCCCAGCACCATGAAGATGCTGGCCTTGGACCAGGCGTTGGCGCTCTTCGGAAAAATCTGAGGCATGCGTCGTCGTCGAGCGATCCCCCGGGATCGCTCCCTCCCCGCGAGTTACCGCGGGCACACTCTACACGGGATCGCCGTTGGCCACAGCCTCGGCATCGCGACGGGACCGGCCGAATCGCGGGGGTGCCGGGGGTTGTGAAAATTTTCGCAAGCAGTTTGTACCAGATCCCCTGTCAAAGGACAAGGAACCGAAACGGTCGGATTTCCGTCTGATTACAGGAATTTTCTGGCATAAGCCAGAAACTTACTGTCGCTGTGCTGTGGACGTCACCTGTGAACAGTCCTTGACAGGCCGCAGGCCGTGGGCGCATAACTCGCGCTTGACCGTCCCGGCTCCTGGACGGCCCGCCCACCTGGGCTCATGCACCTCCGGCTGATACGCCGTCCCGCTCCCGTGTTCGCGCTCGTGCTGTGGCTGTCGGCTGCCCTCGTCGCCCAGCCCGGCCGTATCGGCGTCGATCGCGACCCCGCGGTGCTGGCGCGCCTGGTCGAGGACGACCGCGTGGCGCTCGGCACGCCGGGCCTGGCCGCGGCCGTGGTCGTCGGCGACGCCGTCGTGTGGGCGCAGGGCTTCGGTCTCGCCGATCTCGAGCAGAACGCGCCGGTGCGGCCCGAGTCGGTGTTCCGCATCGCCTCGATCTCCAAGCCGATCGCGGCAACGGCGGTGCTGCAACTGGTCGAGCGCGGCCTGGTGTCGCTCGAGGATCCGATTCAACGGTTCGTGCCGTCGTTTCCGCGCAAGCCGCAGGGCGAGATTCGCATTCG
This sequence comes from uncultured Bifidobacteriaceae bacterium, assembly GCA_964442845.1. GTDB lineage: Bacteria > Acidobacteriota > Vicinamibacteria > Vicinamibacterales > UBA2999 > CAWAYR01. Next base: position 3,059 of record CAYUAX010000024.1, read on the forward strand.
CCACCTGCTGACGCACACGTCCGGGATCCGTCACTACCGCGGCAACGAGATGAACAGCCGCGAGACGTACGCCAGCATCGATCGGGCCATCGCGCTGTTCCGGGACGATCCGCTGCTGTTCGCACCGGGCGACCAGTATTCGTACTCGACCTACGGCTACAACCTGCTGGCCGGCGTCGTCGAGGCGGCCTCGGGCCGGTCGTTCGATGACTACCTGCGCCTCAACGTGTTCGCTCCGGCCGGCATGACCTCGACGTTCCTCGAGCGGCCGCACGAGGTGGTGCGCTGGCGCGCGCACCAGTACGTGCGCGGTCCTCAGCCCAACACGTGGTTCCACGCGCCGTACGTGGACTTGAGCGTGAAATGGGCGGGCGGCGGCATGATCTCGAGCGTCCTCGACCTGGCGCGCTTCGACATCGCGCTCAACGGCGGCCGGCTGCTGCGGCCCGACACGCTCGAGCGGATGTACACGTCGGCGCGGCTCACGAACGGCAACGCCACCGGCTACGGCCTCGGCTGGATGGTCGGCCAGGACGGCGGCCGGCTGCTCGTCGCCCACAGCGGCGGCGCCACCGGCGGCACGACCTACATGCTGCGCGAGCCGAAAGCCCGCCTCGCGGCCATCGTGCTCACCAACCTCGACAACGTGCCGCGCCTGCGCGAGCTGGCCGAGCAGCTCCTGGCGCTGGCGCCGCGTCCCGTGCCCACCTCGACCCGGTAACCTCCCCTCACTCGTCGAAACGAGCGCCCATGTCCGATCGCAAGTATCGCCAGCACGGTTACCAGGACGACGACCGCGACCGCCGCCCGCGCGGCGACGGTCCCCCCGGCGGCGACCGCCGCCCCGAGCGCGAGCCGGGCGCGCCGGCCGGCACGCGGCGCATGTCGTCGGAAGGGGCCAAGAATCCGCGCATGATGGGCTACCGCGTCGTCGCCAAGTGCGCGCGCTGCGGCGCTCCGGTCGACCCCGACATCCTCACCCTCAGCAAGTGCGAGAAGTGCAGCACGGCGCTGCACGCCTGCGTCCAGTGCGTCAACTTCGATCCCAGCGCGCGCTTCGAGTGCAGCGAGAAGATCCCGGCGCGGATCTCGCCCAAGGACGCCGCCAACGAGTGCGGCATCTTCACCGCCCGCACCAGCTACGAGCGCGAGACCAGCTCCACGCCGGCGCCGGCCGCCGCGTCCGCGTCGGGATCGCCGTCGAGCGCGCCCGAATCGGCATCGAGCGCGAAGAAGGCCTTCGACGATCTGTTCAATTTCTAGGGACTGGGGACTGGGGGCTAGGGACTGGGGCATGCTCCGGTCAGGCCGTCCAGTGACGGACTCACCCTGACGTTGTCGCCGAGTTTGATTGGCGATGCGAGAAGTTGGCACGCCCTAGTCCCCAGCCCCTAGCCCCCAGCCCCTGGTACAATTTCGCTATGTCCCTGTTGTCCGACGTCGATCGCACGACCCTCACCCAGCATCTGGCGCCGATCGGGAAGCAAGTCGATCTGCTGCTCTTCACCCAGACCTTCGGCGGCAGCGAAACCGGGCGACTGAGCAAGCAGGTGCTCGACGAGGTGGCGTCGCTGCACGACAAGATCGCCGTCGTCGAGAAGAACTTCGTCCTCGATACCGACGACCGCGCGAAGTACCAGGTGGACAAGGCGCCGGCGATCGTCGTGCTCTCCGACGGCGCCGACACGCGCATGCGGCTCTACGGCGCGCCGACCGGCTACGAGTTCGTGTCGCTGGTCGAAGCCGTGCTGCTGGCCGGCACGGGCGAGCCCGAGCTGGAGCCCGAGACCGTCGCCGCGCTCGCCGAGGTCAAGGAACCGCTGCACCTGCAGGTGTTCACGACACCAACTTGACCGCACTGCCCCAGGGCGGTCGTCCTGGCTCACAAGCTCGCCTTCGCCAACCCGCTCATCACCGCCGATTCGGTGGACGCCATCGAGTTCATGGACCTGTCCCGCCGCTACCGCGTGAGCGGCGTGCCCAAGACGGTGGTCAACGACACGATCGAAGTGCTGGGCGGGCTGCCTGAAGCCGACTTCGTCGAGGCGGTGCTGAAGAAGGCATAGAATCGCGCGCGGAGGTCGTATGCGCGCTCCCGCGATCCTGACCGTCGGTCTCGCTCTGCTGCTCGCCGCTGCCAACGCCTCGGCGCAGGCCCGCAAGGTCTACGTCTCGGTGGACATGGAGGGCATCAGCGGCGTCAACGGCAACGACCAGACGTCGGCCGGCCAGCCGGAGTACGCCCGCGCCCGCAGGCTGATGGCCGAGGATGCCAACGCGGCGATCCGCGGCGCCTTCGCCGGCGGCGCCACCGAGGTGGTGGTCAACGACTCGCACGGCTCGCAGCGCAACCTGCTGCCCGAGGACCTCGATCCGCGCGTCCGCCTCATCAGCCACAGCTTCAAGCGCCACGGCATGATGGAAGGGCTCGACGAAACCTTCGACGCGGTGATCTTCGTCGGCTACCACGCCAAGGCCGAGGCGCCGCGCGGCCTGTTCGCGCACACCGGCTCCGGTGTCGTACGCGACCTGCAGGTGAACGGCGTCTCGGTGGGTGAGGGCGGCATGAACGCGGCGATGGCGGCCTGGTACGGCGTCGCCGTGGCGCTGGTCACCGGCGACGACGCCGCCGTGGAGGAAGTGAAGGCGGCCGCGCCGGGCGTGCGCACCGTGGCGGTCAAGCGGGCGATCAACACACGCGCCGTGGAACTGCTGCCGCTGGTCGAGGCGCGGCGGCTCATCGAGGACGGCGCGAAGCAGGCCGTCGCCGCGGCGAAGAAGCCGGCGCCGGTGCGGCGCGGTCCCTACACCGTGACGATGCGCTTCCGCGACGTGACCATTCCCGAAGTGGCGAGCGCGTTTCGCGAGATGGAGCGCCCGGCGCCAGACGCCCTGTCGTTCGCGCGCGACACGATGCCCGAGGCCTACCGGCTGATCCGCGTGCTCTACCGCTTCATCAACACCGACTAGCAAAACCACGCAATTCTGCTCGGGATCGCTGGCCTCAGCCAGCCCTTGTTCGGGCTGCACCAAGAAGCGCAGAACGCCCTGTCTGTGCACACGCGTCCTGCGTTACAGTGCCTGCCCGCGCCTGTACCCAGACGGGCGCGAAACGCCGCACTGACATGGAGCGCTCCCAGCCATGACTCCGACCGTACGCCCCCCGTGTCTCGCCCTTGCCGTGCTCGCCGCCGCCATCGTCTGGCCGGCGGCGCCGCTGGCCGCGCAGACGACCACGACCATCTCGCTCGGCGCCAAGAAGACCGCGATTCCGACCACTTACACGACCACCACGACGCCGACCGAGTGCACCGCCACGACCACCACCACGCCGACCTGCGAGCCAGGTCCGCCGGGGCCGCCGGGACCCGAAGGACCGGCCGGACCACCGGGGCCTGAGGGACCGGCGGGACCCGCCGGGCCGCCAGGACCGGCCGGCGAACCAGGACCGGCGGGGCCCGCGGGCCCGAAGGGCGACGAGGGGCCGGCGGGACCGGCCGGACCGCCGGGACCGCCCGGCACCGGCTCGGGGACGCCTGGTCCAGCCGGGCCGGCGGGTCCGCCCGGACCAGCCGGGCCTCCTGGACCTCCAGGGACCGGCGAGGGCACGCCCGGCCCGGCGGGACCGCCGGGCCCCCCCGGCCCCAAGGGCGACCCGGGTGTATGCGACGGCACGTGCGGCGTCGAGGTGCTGGGCGAGTCGATCCATTGGGACGGCGAGTTCCCGCTGGCGCTGCTGCCCGACGACATCATGGACGAGATCGATCGCGGCGCCGGCAAGCGCAACGACATGCTCTGGTACCAGCCGAGCACCGACACGTTCGTCCTGTTCGACCTCAACGCGCCCGGCGGCGGCCGCGTGCTGGCGTTTCGCCGTGGCGGGGAAGTGACGCCGTGGTCGCGGGTGATGGACATCCGGCCGCGCGTCTTCTGGTTCGCCGCGCAGAACACCGCGACCGGTATGGCGCACGTGTGCATCGTGGACTTCGACAAGCTGGTCGCCGCGGCGCAGGCCAGAGGGCAGGTGCTCGGCTGGTTGCCGCTGGCGTCGTTCACGACGTTCGGCCAGATTCCGACCATCACCGCGGACGTGTGGTCGGAGGCGACCACGTCGGACTCGGCGAAGGCGCAGCCCGAGCCGTAGGCCGACGAATTCAGCGTTCAGCGCCCGGCGGCGCGGCCGCGCTCGTCGGCGCGCGGGTGCGTGGAGAGGAAGCCGGGCACGCTGCTCGGATGTTCCTTCTCCATGCGGGTGAGGAAGTTCACGAAGTGGGCGCGGTCGATGCCGGCGCGGTCGAGCAGGCCCAGACCGAAGGCGTCGGCCTCGCGCTCGAAGTCGCGCGAGTAGCTGGCGTCGAGCACGAACGCCGGCAGCGCCGCGGCGTAGGACGACAACGACAGCACGTCGCCGACCACCGCGGCGACGAGGACGCCGGCCGCCGAGGTCTGCAGCACGTGGCGCATCGTGTGCCGGCCGTGCAGATGGCCGATCTCGTGGGCGAGCACGGCGGCGATCTCGTCGTCGCTGGCGGCCGCGACCAGTTCATCGAGCAGCACCACGGTGCCGCCGGGCAGCGCGAACGCGTTGGGGCCGACCGCCGGGCTCTTGCGAAACTCGAGCGCATACGGCCCGCCGCCGGCGAGCGCGGCCAGCGTGACGAAGCGGGCCGTCAGGGCCTCGCGCCGCGGCGCCGGAAGGGCCGAGGGCTCGAGCGCCACGCGGTCGAGGGTCGCCAGCGCCTGCGAGCCCATCTGGCGTTCGACGCCGGGATGCATGCGAGCCGCGGCGACCCGGGCCAGCACCGGCACGCCGTAGACGATGCCGCCCCACAGCAGCCCGGCCACCAGGGCCGCCGCCACCAGCGCCGGCAGCCAGCGAATCTCGAGCTCGTTGGCCCAGCGCTCGACGCGTGCCGGCGCCGGCGGCGTCGGATCGGGCAGCTCGAAGGCGGCGTCCACCAGACACGACGCGCCCTCGGGCAGGTCGAGGCGGCGCGGCAGGTCGCCGAGCTTCGCTTCCAGCTGCACGCGATCGACCGGCACCGCCACGTCCACCGTGTCGCCGCGCAGGTGCAGCACGCCGGCTTCCACCGAGACACGCACGGCATGCGAGCGCGACGTGCGCCCGTCGTAGTAGAACCCTGACGCCATCACAGCCCCATGTCGAAGTCCATCGCCTCGCTCAGTTCGGCGCCGGTGGCGCCCTCGCGATCGAGGCTCGGGTCGGCTTCGGACACGAGCGGCCCGCCGGGAAGCAGCGTGAGCGACTCGGCACGATAGCGGGCCAGCCGCACCCGCGCCCATGGCACTGCGAGGCCGAGCGTGGCGGCGATGGTGAGGATGTTGACCAGGTAGATGCCGAGCATCCGGCCGATGCGCAGCCGGCTGGCGAAGCGGTGCTCGTCGAGCCAGGTGTGGTTCCACACCAGGTTCTCGAACGCCGTGCGCACGCCGACGTAGAGCACGCCGATGCCGACGTAGGCGACGAGCACGGCCACCGCCACGCCGCCGCCGAAGATCGGACTCTCGCTGTCGCCGCCACCGGCGACCATCGCGCCGGCGGCCACGAAGAGCGCCAGCCCGAGCCACGCCAGCCCGACCAGCGCGGCCAACCCGTAGATGCGGTACACCGGCCAGGTCGGCATCGCCAGACGGAAGGGGGAGCGGCCGAGCCGGCTGTTGTCCACGTAGAACTCGCGCTGGCGGGCGACCACGAACGGGTAGATCAGCCCGAGCGTGAACGGCACGATCAGCGGCAGCAGCAGGTAGACCCGGAACGCGTCGTTCTCCATCCCCTCGAAGCTGAAGCGGATGCCGCGATACGACGAGTTGGCGGCGCGGAACCGGAACGCGCGCACCAGCACGATCGGCATCAGCACCAGCAGCGGCAGGTAGAGGATGTTGGCGACGAGCGGCGCCACGTAGCCGACCGCGGCGAACACCAGCACCACGGTGTAGGCGACCAGCCGGCCTTTGAGGATGGCGATCGGCGAGGCGTGGTAGCCGAAGCTGCCGCCGTCCACCGACGTGTGGCCGTAGAAATAGCGCAGCCGCCGAACCTTGGCCCACGCCGAGTAGATGCCGAGCGTGAGCAGGCTGAGCAGCAGGTTGACGATCCAGATGCGGAAGTACTCGCTGCCGCGTCCGGTGAAAAGGAACGGACGCGGCGACAGGTCCGGTGGCGGAGGAGGCGGGGCCGCGGGCGCGGGCTCGAACCCGGATTCGGGCCCAGGGAGCAGCGGCGGCGCGTCGAGGGGCGCGAGATCCTCGGGCGCGGGCGAGGCTGGCGGCTCGCCCGGCAGGTCGGTCATGCCGCTAGTGTACCTGGGCGTCGTGCGCGCACGCGGTGGCGGGCGTGGCGCCGGGGCTCGCGATCACGGCACGCGGCGCAGCGTCGAGCGGCCGAACTCGCGCCACTGGCCGTTCTTCCCGAGCACGCGGTCCACGACCTCGATCGCGTCGGGCGCGACGCGACGATAAGTGGTCTCGCCCTGTTCGGTGTCCGCGCTGCCCCAGAGCGCCACCACGGCGGCGTCGCCGTCAGGACCGCCGCGGATCGGTCGCACCGCGCCGCTGGAGTCGAACCACGTCGCGGTGTACCCAGCGTCCCACCCGGGGCGCGAGTAGTAGGCATGCCCCTCGAAACGCTGGGCCGTCGGCGGGGGCCCGATGTGGCTGACCCACACCAGGCGGGTGAAGCGCCCGTCCAGTGTGCGTTCGACCGTCAGCTCGACTCGCGACGGCTGGCCAAGGATGGTCCCGGTGCCCGCCCAGCGGCCAGCGAACCGGTCGTGCAGCGGATCCGGCGGCGGGGGCGGCGTCGTGCTCTGCGCGCCGAGCGGCGCCGCGAGGGCGAGGGTGAGGCACGCGAGCAGTGCGGGGCGCATGGCGACTCTCCTGCGGCGATGACGGGCGACGGTCGGCGGAATCGACGTCATGGCGTAACCGGACGCCAGGCGCCGTCCACCAGCGCGAACCGCGTCTCGGCGATGGGCTCCAGCCCGGGCGGCAGCGGATACGTCGGGTCGCCGGGCAGCATCAGCGTCGCGGCCTCGGCGTCGCGCGAGAAGCCGGGCTCGATGCGCACGATCGGTGTCGTCGCGGCCCACGCCCACGCCTCGTCCACCGACGCGAAGCGGGCCAGCCGGCGCAGTGTCGTCCAGGTAGGCGGCGGCAGCAGCAGCTCACCGGCCAACGCGCGGTCGATCGCGTCGTCCGGACGCATCCACTCGAGCGCCGTCATCTCGCCGTCGTCATGGCTGGCGTCCTGGCCGGCCGGCAGCCGCGCCAGCAGGAAGCGCGTGTCGAAGCGGCGGATCTCGACCGGCGGCGTCACCCAGTGCGCGAACGGCATCACGGCGTCGAGCGCCAGGCGCAGGCCGTGCGCCGCGACGAACGCGGCGAAGCCCGCGTCGCCGACGGGCAGGGCGCGCAGCCGCGCCGCCTCGGCGCCGTCCACGAACGCCTCGCCGCGACGCGCCAGCAGCAGGCCCGCTTCCTCCAGCAGCTCGCGAATCGCCGCGACGCGATACGCGGCTTCGTCGTCGCGGGTCAGGTCACGGCAGCGCGTCACGGCGGCGAGGCCGTCGACGCCGGCGCGCGCGTCGGACGAGCGCAGCGCGTCGCCGTCGTCGAGGCGGCCGCCCGGGAACACATAGGCGCCGCCCATGAACGCGATGCTGCGGTTGCGACGCACCATCAGCACCTCGACGCCGGGGCCGGCGTCGACGGGGCGCAGCACGACCACGGTGGCGGCGGGACGAATCGGCGGCAGGTCGCTCATCGTGACGATCTTCGCATCCGCCGCGGCTGGTGCCTGGCACCGGGGGGCGGCACGGTGCCTGGCACCGAGGTGGAGGTCGCACGGATTCGTGGCTGGCGCTCGAACACCGTCACGGTTTCGACGTGCGGCGTGTGCGGGAACATGTCCACTGGCTGGATGCGCACGGCGCGGTAGCCGTGGCCGAGAATGGCCGGCAATTCCGCGGCGAGCGCCTCGGCGTGACACGAAACGTAGACGACGCGCGGCGGCGCCAGCCGTCCGAAGACGCCGTCCACGACCCGCGGCGGGCACCCCTGACGCGGCGGATCGAGCACCACCAGGTCTACGGCGCGCCGCTCGAGATCGGGCAGCGCGTCCTCGACGCGGGCGGTGACGAGCCGCACGCCGGCCGGCGCGATCCGGTTCACTTCGAGGTTGCGGATCGCGTCGGCGGTGGCCTGCCGGTTCTCCTCGACCGCGGTCACGGCGTGGCCGCGCGCCGCCAGCGGCAGCGTGAACAGCCCGCTGCCCGCGTAGAGGTCCAGCACGCGCAGCCGCGTCCCCGCGGCGCCGGCGGCGTCGAGCACGAAGTCCACGAGCACCGCGGCGGCGTCGGGATTGGTCTGGAAGAACGCCGTCGGCGACACCAGGAACGTCGGCCCGAGGCGTCGCTCGCGCACGTGCGCGTGGCCGTCGATGCGGACGGTGGTGCGGCCCACCATGTAGGGCGACGGCCGATCGTGGACGTTGAGATAGAGACCGTCGGGCCGATCGGGCGACGCCAGCAGCGCCCGCACCGGCCGGCGCAGCCGCCCGTCGTTGCGGGTGACCACCAGCAACGCCACGGCGTCGCGCTCGTCAGCGCTGGTGCGGACGATGACATGGCGCAGCACGCCGTCGAGCCGCGGCCCCGCCGCCGGCACGCGGGCGCGGGTCAACTCGTCGCGCAACCGGAAGGCGATGCGATTGGCGCGGGCGCCGTGCACCGGGCACTCCGTCACGGGGACGACGGCGCGGCCGCCGGCCGCGAAGTGCCCCATCACCAGCCCACGCGGTCCGTTGTCGAAGACGAACGCCGCCTTGTGACGGAAGCCCCAGGGCAGGCCGTCATCGCCGACCGGCATCCCGACCACCGAGGCGACGTCGGGCAGGCCGCGTGGCACGGCGCGGCGGAGCAGCGCGTCGAGCGCCGCGCGCTTGCGGGCGAGCTGCTCCGGATAGGCGACGTCCTGCCACTGGCAACCGCCGCACGCGCCGAAATGGGCGCAGCGCGGGGTCAGGGCCGCCACCGCGCCGCCTACTTCACGCCGAGCAGTTCGACTTCGAAGACCAGCGCCGCGCCGCCGGGGATGTCGGCGCCGGCGCCGCGGGCGCCGTAGCCCATCGCCGACGGGATGGTGAGCACGCGCGTGCCGCCCACCTTCATGCCCTGCACGCCCTCGTCCCAACCGGCGATCACGTCGCCCTTGCCGAGCTGGAACTCGAACGGCTGGCCGCGGTCCTTCGAACTGTCGAACTTGCTGCCGCGCTTGTCGGCGGCGGCCGGGTCGTACAGCCACCCCGTGTAGTGCACCGACACCAGCATGCCGGCGCGGGCCTCGGCGCCGGTGCCGGCCACGCGGTCGTCGCGCGTGAGCGAGGCGACGTCGGCGGCCGCCGCACGGGCGGCCCCGGCGGGCGGGGCGGTGGTGGAGGCACCGCCGTCACCGCCGCCGCAGGCAGCGAGGGCGACGAGCGGCAGCAGGAGCAGCAGACGCGGCGTGGCGATCATGCCGGCGATGATCCGCCGGACCGACCCGGCCGGTCAACGTGCGGTCGCGCGCAGCGCCCGCCGCATCTCGGCCTTGACCCACCGGGCTTCGGCCAGCGACAGCATCGGCGACGCCGACACGTTGATGAGCGCGAAGCCTTCGGTCTTGCCGATGAAGACCGCCTTGTCCACGCGCACGACCTTGCCGTAGAGCGGCCGGGCATAGGTGCGCGGCCACGGCCGCAGCCCGCGCCAGATGCGCACGGCGTCGGCGCCGATCTCGACGCGGCGGACGCGGAACACCCAGATGAGGGTCGAGAAGAATCCGACGACGACGCCGACGACCACGAACGGAATCGGGTACTGGCGCACCAGATCGGGGACGAACGCCACGTCGGGCAGCCACTCGACCAGCGGCGCCAGGTCCGGCATCGAGAGCGCGGCTGGCAGCGACCGGGCGGCCACCGCGACGACCGCCGCGCTCGCCACCGACAGCACGACGGCGATGAAGAACCCGACCGACAGGCCGTAGTGGACCGACGCCGTGCCGACGCCGTGATCCACCTGGATCGACGTCCCGTGCGGCGTGGCCACGTCCGCGCCCGCGTCGTCGGCGTCGTCGGCATCGCCCGCGGCGTTCTGCGCCGCCTGCCACAGATCGCCGGCCGTGACGTTGCCCCGGGCCGCCAGCCGGTCGAACTCGTCCTGGGTGGTGTCGTCGGGGACGTGGAGCAGCGAGTCGTCGACCCCCTTGGTCCAGATGCGGGTGTTGAGGTCGAGCTCCTCGACGACGCCCTCGGCCAGGGCGAAGTGGGCGGCCATCTCGCGGATCGCCTCGCGCGAGGTCGTCGCGGCGATGCCGGGCTCGAACAGCGCCCGCCCGTAGTTCACCCCGAGGTAGGCGCGGTGGTCCTTGAAGCCCAGGAACACGGGATGCGCGGTGCGCGCCGCCAGCGCCAGGATGCGTTCCATCATCGCCGGCGTCAGGATGTAGCGGGCCTCGACCTCGTCGCTGGCGTAGACCTCGAACGCGGCGTCGAACGCGGGATTCTCGAGGCGCACCCGCCCGAGCCCGCTGCGATCCCCCGCGGTGCTGTAGGCGGTGTCGGCGGGTTGCACGATGGTGCGGCCGGTCAGCCGCTTGTTGAAATCGAGGTGGAAGAACAGGCCGCGGAACACGATCACGGTGCGGCTGTTCTTGCCGCCGGTCGAGTACGAGCGGCTGACGTCGGCGGCCTCGAACGGCGTGTTCCCGATCCGCCCTCGCACGCGGTCGTCGGATCGGTAATTGGCGTGGGTCTTGAAGATGCCCGGTTCGTCGAACACCTCGCGAGCGATGCCCAGGGTCGGCGCATAGGTGGCCGTCGGACAGACGATCTTGAACACCTCCGCCGCCACCTCGTGCTTGAAGCGGCTGCGGTAGTTCATGTAGGCGGTCACGCCGGGAATCAGGTACTTGAACCCGGCCACGCCGACGCCGACGAAGATCAGCGCGAAGCTGCCGACGGTGACGATCGCCCCGGCGATGCCGTCGCCGAATCCGGCGATGAAGTCGGCCAGGAAGAACGACGCGAACGGGATGCCGACGCAGATCCCCGCCCGCACGATGTAGCCGCGCAGCGCCAGCCGCGAGCCCTCGAGCGCGTCGAGGCGCGGCTTCAGGGTCGACTCGTAGAGCGCGTCGATCCGGGCGTCGTCGATCACGGCGCTACCGTCTGGTCACCGGCACGGCCCGCTCGTCGGCCCCGGCCTCGAACAACGCCTTGCGGCCGAAGCCGAACGCGCCGGCCAGCAGATTGGCGGGGAACACCTCGATGGCGGTGTTGAAGGCGGTGACGGCGGCGTTGAAGGTGCGGCGGGCGGCGGCGATCTGCGCCTCCACTTCGTTGAGCGAGCGCTGCAGCATCGCCACCGTCTCACTGGCCTTGAGGTCGGGATAGGCCTCGGCGCGCACCATCAACCCGCGGAGCATCCCGGCCATCTGCTGATCGATCTTCACGCGGTCCTCGGCCGCCGACGCCGTCGTCGCCCGCTCGCGCAGCGCCGTCAGTTCGTCGAGCGTCCCCTTCTCGTGCGCCATGTACTCGCGCATCGCCTCGACGATCTTCGGAATCAGGTCGCAGCGCTGCTTGAGCTGTACGTCCACGGCGGCGAAGGCGTTCTCGGTGCCGTTGCGCAGGCGGACCAACCGGTTGTAGAGCGTGATCACGAACAGCGCGAGCGCGGCGACGACGACGCCGATGACGAGACCTGTGGACATGCGGACCCCCGGGGGAAAGGTGCGGGCATTCTAGACGCACCAGCGGCCCGGGCTGCTAGCATCTGCCGCATGCGCGCTCTTGTACCGCTGCTCGTCGTGGCGCTGGCGGCCGCCGTGGCTCCCCGGCCCGCGGCCCAAGGCGCGACCCGGGCCAGTCTGGTGCTGCACAACGGACGCGTGATTACGCTCGACCGCGCCGACCGCGTCACCGAAGCCATCGCCGTGGCCGGCGCGCGCGTGCTCGCCACCGGCACCTCGGCGGCGATACGGGGCCTGGCAGCCCCAGGAGCGACGGTCCTGGACCTCGGCGGCCGCACCGTGGTGCCAGGTCTGATGGACAACCATCTGCACGGCGCCGGCGGCGGGCCGGGCGTGGACCTGTCGCGCACGCGATCGATCGACGAGGTGCTGGCAGCGGTGGCGACACGCGTCGCCGCCACGGCCGCCGGCGAGGTCGTGGTCTCGAACAGCGACTGGCACGAGGGCCAGCTGCGGGAGGCGCGGCTGCCGCTGCGCGACGACCTCGATCGCGTGGCGCCGGCGCATCCCGTGGTCCTGGTGCGCGGCGGCCACGAGTACGTCGTCAACTCGGCGGCGCTGCGACGGTGGGGCATCGACGAACGGACGCCGGAGCCGGCCGGCGGGCGCATCACCCGTTACGCCGATGGCCGGCTGAACGGCGAGCTGGTGGACACGGCCAAGGCGCTGGTCACGCTGCCGCCCCCGCCCACCCGCAGCCGGGAGGAGCGCATCGCCGCTCGCGTCGCCGAGTATCGGACGCTGCACGCCGCCGGGCTGACCTCGGTGCGGCATCCGGGCATCTCGGTGGACGACTACCGCCTGCTGCAGGACATGCAGCGGCAGGGCGTGCTGACGATGCGCGTCAACGCGCTGTTGCGACCGGGCGGCGCGCCGGCGGCGGTACTCGACGCGCTCGATCGGTCGGGACTGCGTGACGGCGAGGGCGACGCGTGGCTGCGCGTCGGCGGCGTGAAGGTGGCCGTGGACGGCGGCTTCGAGGGCGGCCTGATGCGCGAGCCCTACGTCGAGCCGTGGGGCGAGGGCGGGCGTTTCCGCGGCCTGCAGTTGCTGCCGCGGGCGGCGTTCGAGACGCTGGTGCTCGGCCTGCAGGCGCGCGGCTGGCGCGTGGCGACGCACGCCGTCGGCGACGCGGCGATGGACCTGGTGCTCGACACCTACGAGAAGGCCGACGCGAAATCACCGATCGCGGCCCGCCGCTGGTCGATCGAGCACGCCTTCATCGGCCGGCCCGATCACCTGTCGCGGATCAAGGCGCTGGGCCTGGCGCTGGCAGTGCAGAACCACCTGTATCTCGCCGGCCCGAGCCTGGTCGCCTACTGGGGCCGCGAGCGCGCCGCGCTCACCACGCCGGTGCGCCGCTACCTCGACGCCGGCCTGCCGGTGTCGTCGGGCACCGACGCCCCCGTGGTGCCGTACCCGCCGCTGTGGACGCTCTACCACTTCGCCACCCGCGACACGATCGCCGCCGGCGTGCTCGGCGCCGATCAGCGCGTGTCGCGCCTCGAGGCGCTGCGCATGGCCACTACGGGCAACGCCTGGCTGACCATGGAGGAGAGCGAGAAGGGCACGCTCGAGGCCGGCCGGCTCGCCGATCTCGTCGTGCTCTCCGCCGATCCGTTGACGGCGCCAGACGCCGTGCTGCGGGACGCCCGGGTGCTGCTGACCATCGTCGGCGGCCGCGTCGTGTATCGCGCCGAGGGCTGGTGAACTGCCGATGCCGCTGACGATCGCGCCGGGAATTCTCATCGACGACCGCGAGCTTGACGAACGGTTCGTGCGGGCGTCCGGCCCGGGCGGGCAGAACGTCAACAAAGTGTCGACCGCGGTGGAACTGCGCTTCGACGTCGGCGCCTCGACCTTGCCCGACGACGTGAAGCGGCGGCTGCGGACGTTGGCCGGCCGGCGCCTGACCGACGACGACGTCCTGGTGGTGGACAGCCGCGAGCACCGCACCCAGGCCAGGAACCGCGAGGCCGCGCGGGAACGCCTGATCGACCTGATGCGACAAGCCGCGGTGCGCCCCAAGCGCCGGACCGCCACCCGTCCGGGGCGGGCCGCCAAGGAGCGGCGCCTCACCGGCAAGAAGCAGCGCGCGACGGTGAAGAGCGGCCGCGGACGGGTCCGCGGAGACGACTGACGCGTCCGATCGGGTGCCGCTCGATTCGTCTCGGGCGGCGTGCTGATGTGCCGGTCAACGCGTCGCTCTTGACAGCGATCTGCGCGCGCCGCGTGCTGGTCGCCAGCGTCCACTCGAGACGCGCGGCCCTATAATCTCGCCACTCGTGGCCCTCACCCCAGGCACGCGCCTCGGCCCGTACGAAGTCTCCGCGCCGATCGGCGCGGGCGGCATGGGCGAGGTGTATCGCGCCGTCGATACGAACCTGAAGCGCGCCGTGGCGATCAAGGTGCTGCCCGTGTCGGTCGCCGGCGACGGCGAACGGCTCGCCAGGCTCCAGCGCGAAGCCGAGATGCTCGCGGCGCTCAATCATCCGAACATCGCCGCGATTTACGGCCTCGAGAAATCCGGGCCGGCGACGGCGCTCGTCATGGAACTCGTCGAGGGGCCAACGCTCGCCGACGTCATCGCGCGGGCCCCGATTCCAATTGCCGACGCCCTCCCTCTCGCACGGCAGATCGCCGAGGCCCTCGACACGGCGCACGGGCAAGGCATCGTCCACCGCGACTTGAAGCCCGCGAACATCAAGGTCCGCGTCGACGGCACCGTCAAAGTCCTGGATTTCGGTCTGGCGAAGGCCCTCGATCCCGTGGCCGATGCCGGGCTCCAGGCGCAGGGCGGCGTGGGGCAATCGACCATCACCTCACCCGCGATGACCCGGGCCGGGATGATCCTCGGCACCGCCGCCTACATGAGTCCGGAACAGGCCAAAGGTCGCGCGGTGGACAAGCGCAGCGACGTGTGGGCGTTCGGCGTCGTGCTGTACGAGATGCTGACGGGCCAGCGCCCGTTCAAGGGCGAGGACGTCCCGGAGACGCTGGCGTCCGTCCTGATGCGGCAGCCGGACTGGACGACGCTGCCGGCGGCCACGCCACCGCTGATTCGGCGCCTGCTGCGCCGCTGCCTCGAGAAGGATCGCCGGCATCGGCTCGCCGACATTGCGGATGCCCGACTGGACATCGAGGATGCGCTCAGTGGCGCACACGACGCGGATGTGCCCGCGGCACCTGCGATTCCACGGACCCGTGAACGGCTCGCGTGGGCATCCTCGCTGCTGCTCGTCGGATTGGCCGCGGCGGCGGTCGCAGCGTGGGCCAGCCGACCGACGACCGGCCCCGTGGAGACGACTCGTACGATCCTGAGTGTGGCGCCCACAGGCGAGGCGTCGGGGGCGAACCCCCTGGAGCAACGCATTGGCGCGCGACCGACCCGCACGGCGGTCGCCCTCTCGCCCGACGGCAAGACCCTGGTGTTCAGCGCCATCTGGGGCGGCACTCAGCAGCTCTACGCGCGTCGAATGGACCAGCTCACCGCGACACCGATCGCGGGGACGACTCGCGGCTACAGTCCCTTCTTCTCGCCCGACGGACAATCGATCGGGTTTGCCGCCGATGGCGAGCTCAGGAAGGTTCCGCTCGGCGGAGGACCGCCGGTCACGCTGTGCCAGGCCGTCGAGCTCTTCGGGGCGAGCTGGGGTGACGACGGCACCATCGCATTCGCGGTCGAGCGGAACGGGGGCTTATGGCGCGTGCCCGCGACCGGAGGCACGCCCGAAGCGCTCACCACCGTTCCGCCAGGCGGGTACAGCCACCGGCTGCCCCACATGCTGCCCGGCGGGCGCGCGGTCCTCTTCACGGTCTTGAAGGGGCCGAATCTCTGGGACGATGCGCAGCTCGTCGTGCGGTCGCTCCAGACGGGCACCGAGACCGTGCTCGTCACCGGGGGATCGGATGGGCGCTACGTTTCCTCGGGGCACTTGATCTATGTCCGTCGCGGAACGCTGATGGCCGTGCCGTTCGATCCGGTTCGACTCGCCGTCACCGGGGGCGCAACCGGCGTGATCGACGGCGTGATGCAGGCCGCGAATCAGTACGACACCTACATCGCCAATACCGGCGCGGGCCAGTTCACCGTGTCGAATACGGGAGCGCTCGTGTATCTGACCGGTGGCACGGTGGCTGCCCCCGAGCTCTCGCTGGCGTGGGCGGATCGGAATGGGACGATTCACGCACTGCCGGCACCGCCGCGGCCGTACGTCGCTCCCGACCTCTCGCCCGACGGCCAGCGCGTGGCAATCGCCATCGCGGATACCCGGCAAGTGTCGAGCTATGACCTCGTCCGCGGCACGCTCAGTCCGGTGACCGCCGATCCGCAGAGCGATCACATCTACCCGATCTTCGCGCCGGATGGGAAACGGATCGTGTTCCGCGCGGGTCCGGCGGAGGGCAACCTGTATTGGAAGGCCGCCGACGGGAGCGGGGCCGCCGAACCTCTCACCACTGGTGCGCGCAGCCCGACGCCGGCGTCCTGGTCACCGGACGGGACGACGCTCGCCTTCGTCGAAGAGGGCGACAAGGCCGGGAAGGACGCCTTTCAGTTCGATATCTGGGTGTTGTCGATTGCCGATCGCAGTACTCGTGCAGTGGTTCACACCGCGGCGAACGAGATGACACCGGCGTTCTCCCCGGATGGCCGTTGGCTGGCGTACGTGTCGAACGAGTCGGGGCGCCACGAAGTGTACGTGCAGCCCTATCCCGGGCCGGGAGAGCGTCATCTGATTTCGACCAGGGGCGGCGAGCAACCCGCGTGGAACGCGAATGGCCGCGAGCTGTTCTACGTCCAGGGCGGAGAGTACTCACCGGGTGGTCCAACGACACTCATGTCCGTGAGAATCGCGACGACCCCCACGTTTCAGGCGGGGACGCCAGAGCCGCTGTTCGCAAATTCCTATCTGGCGACCGGGTGGGGACGCACGTATGACGTGGCGCCGGATGGACGCCGGTTCCTGCTGACCTACAGGAAGGAACCGCCGCCGCCTCTGCCGCCGGCGCAAATGGTCCTCGTGCAGCACTGGTTCGAGGAGCTGAAGCGCCTCGCGCCGACGCAGTGACTCGAGCGGTCGACCGAGCGGCGATCACTCGGCTGCGGCATCTGGCATACACTACGCCGCCTGAACACGGGGGCGCGGCGCTGCTCCGCTCGCCAGGGCGCGTCCCCTGCTGGAGGTGCCGCATGCGCGCGTCTCTCGTCGTCGGCCTGCTCGTCGCCTCGTCCCTGACCGTCCGTGGTGCCGATCCGCTGCCCACCGGCTCTCCGGAGAGCGTGGGCCTGTCGAGCCAGCGCCTCGAGCGTTTCGCGCGGGCGATTCGCGCCGACGTCGATCGCGGCCGCCTGCCCGGCGCCGTCGTCGCCATCGCCCGCAAGGGCAAGCTGGCGTACCACGAGGCGTTCGGGTTCGTCGATCCGGCGACGAAGACGGCGATGCCGAAGGACGCGATCTTCCCGCTGGCGTCGATGACCAAGCCGTTTGCGGCGGTCGCGACGCTGATGCTCGCCGAGGAAGGCGCGCTGATGCTGAACGACCCGGTCGGCAATGTCTTGCCGGCCTTGAAGGACATGAAAGTGCAGACCGCCAATGGCGTCGAGCCGGCCCGCCGCCAGCCGACGCTGCAGGACATGCTGCGGCACACCGCCGGTGTCAGCTACGGCAATCGCGGCGACTCGCCGCTGCATCGGCTCTATGGGCTGCGCGTGCGGGGCGGCAACGCCCAGAGCGCCGACGAGTTCCTGAAGGAGCTGAGCGAGCTGCCGCTCTTCTACCACCCGGGCACCGCGTGGGAGTACAGCTACGGCCTCGACGTGGCGGGCCTCGCCGTCGAGACGGTGACGAAGCAGCGCCTCGGCGCGTTCCTGCAGGAGCGGCTCTTCACGCCGTTGGGCATGCTCGACACCGCGTTCGCGCAGCCCGAAGGCAAAGCCGCGCGCTTCGCCAAGCCGCTGGCCAAGGACCCCGACACCGGCCAGCCGATCGCCGACCGGCCGCTCACTCAGGCGTCGCGCTTCGATTGTGGCGGCGGGTGCGCGTCGGGCACCGCCGTGGACTACCTGCGCTTCGGCCTGATGCTGCTCAACAAGGGCGCGCTCGCCGGCACGCGGGTGCTGGGCAAGAAGACCGTCGAGTACATGACGGCGAATCAGCTTGGACCGCACGTCGACAGCACGCGCCTCGATGAGTTTGGGGTGGAGCACATGGACGGCTTCGGATTCGGTCTCGGCGTGGCGGTGCGCACGCTGCCCGGGGTGGCCGGCGTGCCGGGTTCGCCGGACGAGTTCATGTGGAGCGGCGCCACCGGCACGATGTTCTGGGTCGATCCGAAAGAAGAGCTCGTGGCGGTGTTCATGGCGCGCACCCCCGGACCGATCCGCCGCCACTACCGCCAACTGGTGAAGAACCTCGTGGTGCAGGCCGTCACCGACTGACGCAGTGCGCCGCAAGTGCTTGTGTTACATTGAGTTAGTCGCTGCGGAGGGATGGCCGAGTGGTCGATGGCGGCGGTCTTGAAAACCGCTGTGCCCGGAAGGGCACCGGGGGTTCGAATCCCTCTCCCTCCGCCAGTTCCGCTGTGCAGAACTGACCTGGAGGGAGAGGTCTTCAGGGATCGCGCGATGCCGCCGGCATCGCGACTTGCCACGAATCCCTCTCTCCCCCTTCGCGTCGGCCGGGCTCTCGCCCGGCCTCGCTCGCGCTGAACGCCACATCGCGGGTGGGCCTTCGCTCCTCCTGGTCGCCACGTCTCTTCTCCGCCCGGCCTCGCTCGCTCAGGACGGTACTTCTTGCGGGCGGGCCGTCGCTCCTCCTCGCTCGGCCTCAGGAGGTGGACACGCTGCGCGCGATGCCGACGCCGAGCGTGACGAAGAGGTCGATCTCGGTGTCACCGGCCTGCGTCTTCGCCGCCAGGTGCACGCCGTCGCGGCGAATCAGGATCGCCGGCACCTCGCCGGCGGCCTGCAGCAGCGGGGCCGCCTGCGCCAGCGCCGTGCTCAGTCGCTGGCAGACGAGGAGCGCTGACGGGTCGGGCGACGCCGTCAGCACCCGCATGCCGGGCAGGCCGTGGCCGTCTACGGCGGCCCATCGCGACAGGTCGACGTCGGCTCCCGCCGGCCCGAAGTAGGCCTCGGCCACCCGGTCGATCATCGCCGAGGCGACGCCGCGAAGCAGGCCGGGGAGTTCCTGTGTCTTCGTGTCGACGCCGTGCAGCGACGAGCGGTCGTGGATGAGCACCAACGGGACCGCCGGGCCGTTCGCCAGCGGCGCGGTCCAGCGAAACATGTGGCGCCGGTAGGAATGGTCCGCCGAGTTGTCCTCGACGCCGGTGTAGTGCGCGGTCCACGACACGGCCTCGGTCGTCCCCGACCACCGCTGCTCGACCTTGCCGATCTCGCGCTTGTGATCCACCTGCCAGCCGCGTTCCGCGGCCTGCTCGTCCAGGCGACGCTGGCTGGTCTGCTGGACTCGGCCGGCCAGCTTCCAGAAGAACACCACCGCGCCGACCATGACCGCCAAGGCGGCCACGGCGACGACGCTGCCGATGATGGTGAGCGTGGTGTCCGACATCGGCGTCATTCTATCCAGCGGTGCGGGCGCGCGGGAGCGGCCGGCCTGTCTGAGGTCCTGGAGAGGGGTTTCACGCTGTTGCAGGCGGCGGCGGACATGTGTGTCGACTCGTCCTTGCGCGCTATAGTGCCGATCGGGCGCCCGGAGCCGGGCCCCGCTTTGGAGGGTTCAGGTCATGCGCACATCTCTGGTCGTGGGAATCGCGTCCGCGGTCGCGCTGTCGGCAGTGGCGTCCGGAGTGGCGCAGAGCCCGGCCGCGAGCGGCCAGCCGCAACAGCAAGTGCTGCCGCCCGAAGCGCGCTACTGGATGGGCGCGACGACCGGCAGCGGCATGCTCGCCATGGCCGGCATGGTCGCCGGCGGGCGGCCGTCGATGGCCACGATGATGAAGATGGCCTCGGGCGGCATGCCCACCGAGGGGCATACCCTCTCGCTGAAGCTCGGCAGCACCCTGGCGCCGAAGGGCGAGCCCGAGGCGTTCCACACCATGCCGCCCGGCGCGCAGGTGAACAAGCCCATCTACCTGGAGACGCCCGAACCGGGCAAGCCGCAGCCAGGCGGCACGAGCGGCTACCAGACACCGAAGGGACAGATCTCCTTCTACTGGGGCTGCGGCGAGAAGGCCGGCCCCGGCCAGCCGGTGGTGCTGACCTTCGACAAGCTGATGCGCGGCGAGAACGATCCCGAGCTCGAGGCGCTCGAGGGCTCGGTGTCGGCGCGCAGCGTGCGCACGCCGACGCCGGGCAACTCGAAGACCTACGGCGACTGGCCGCACGGCGACCGCAAGCGCAAGAACCGCGACCTCGAGGCGCTGTTCCGCGCACCGGCCACGCTGGCCGGCCCGCACGTGATCGAGGGCACCTACTCGCCGAAGATCGAGTTCACGCTGCCGGCCGACAAGACGTTCATGGAGGGTGTGCGCTACACCTCCACCACCGTGCAGGCGTCTGGCGCGATTGCCCTGAACTGGAGCGCGCCGGCGCGTGCCACCGGCTACTCCGTCGGCGTGATGGCGCCGGAAAAGGTCGGCGACGACAGCGCCAACATCGTGATGTGGTCGTCGGCCGAACGGCCGGCGACGTTCGTCGTGATGCAGGACCTGACGCCGGCCGAGGTCAACCGCCTCATCGGCCTGAAGGCCGTGCTGCCGCCGTCCACCACCAACTGCACGGTGCCGGCGGAAGTCGTCAAGGCCACCAAGGACGGCTCGATGCTGATGTTCACGGCGTTCGGCGACGAGGCGACGTTCATCCATCCGCCGCGGCCCGCCGACGTGAAGGTGCCGTGGGATCAGGAGTGGTTCTCGCGCGTCAGCTTCAAGTCGGTGCGCATGGACATGGTGTCGCCGCAGGGCGTCGTCGACATGACGGCGGCGATGTCCGGCGGTACCGGCGGCGGCGCGCCGGGCGCGATGTCGGACGAGGACTACTGCAGGCAGATCGACGCGCAGGCGGCGGCCAAGCCGTCGGTGGCCGACGCCATCCCCGGCGGACGGCTGCTCCGAGGGCTCGGCCGCAAGAAGCCGGAGCCGCCGTCGGCGAGCGATCCGCGCTGCGCGAACCTGAAGAAGAAGTAGGGCAGAGCTTCAGCTCTGCCGGAAGGCAGCTCTAAAGAGCTGCCCTACGACTGGGGCACGATCACCTCGCGGCCGCCCATGAACGGGCGCAGCGCCGCGGGGATCACCACCGATCCGTCCTTCTGCTGGTAGTTTTCGAGCACCGCGATCAAGGTGCGGCCCACCGCCAGGCCGGATCCGTTCAGCGTGTGCACGAACTCGGCCTTGCCGGTGCCGTCGGGCCGGTACTTGATGTTGGCCCGGCGCGCCTGGAACGCTTCGCAGTTCGAGCACGACGAGATCTCGCGGTAGGTCTTCTGGCTCGGCAGCCACACCTCGATGTCGTAGGTCTTGGCGGCCGAGAAGCCCATGTCGCCGGTGCACAGGCACACCGTGCGGTACGGCAGCTCGAGCCGCTTCAGCACCTCCTCGGCGTTGGCGGTCAGCGC
This sequence comes from uncultured Bifidobacteriaceae bacterium, assembly GCA_964442845.1. Taxonomy (GTDB): domain Bacteria; phylum Acidobacteriota; class Vicinamibacteria; order Vicinamibacterales; family UBA2999; genus CAWAYR01. Next base: position 24,448 of record CAYUAX010000024.1, read on the forward strand.
CTCCAGCTCGTCGTAGCTCTGCTCCGGCGTGGTGAACTTCACCAGCTCCACCTTATCGAACTGGTGCTGGCGGATCAGCCCGCGCACGTCGGCGCCGTACGAGCCGGCCTCGCTGCGGAAGCACGGCGTGTAGGCGGTGTAGCGGATCGGGAGCCGCCGCCCATCGAGGATCTCGCCGCGATAGAGGTTGGTGACCGGCACCTCGGCGGTGGGAATGAGATACAGGTCCCAGTCGCCGCCGATCTTGAACAGGTCCTGCTCGAACTTCGGCAACTGGCCGGTGCCGAACAGGGTCGCGCCGTTGACCAGGAACGGCGGCTCGATCTCGGTGTAGCCGTGCTCGCCGCTGTGCAGCGTGAGCATGAAGTTGATCAGGGCGCGTTCGAGCTGCGCGCCGGCGCCCATCAGCACGGCGAAGCGGGCGCGGGCGATCTTGGTGGCGCGTTCGAAGTCGATGATGCCCAGTTGCGGGCCCAGGTCCCAGTGCGCCTGCGGTTCGAAGTCGAACACGCGGGGCTCGCCCCACGTGCGCACGACGACGTTGTCGGCGGCGCTGCGCCCCACCGGCACCGAGGCGTGCGGCAGGTTGGGCAGCCCGGTCATCAGCCGGGTGCGCTGCTGTTCGACGCCGTCGAGCTCGATCTCGAGCTGCTTGATCTTCTGCCCGCGGGCCTTGTTGGCCTCGAAGATCGGCGTCGCGTCGAGGCCCTGGCGCTTGGCCCGCGCCACCTCGTCCGACGCGGTGTTCTGCGCGCGCTTCAGCGCCTCGAGTTCGGGAATCAGCCGGCGGCGATGCGTCTCGAATCCGGCCAGCTGTTCCAGCTCGCCCGACACGTCGAGGCCGCGGTTGACATAACCTGCACGGACCGTCTCGAGATTGTCGCGGACGTAGGCGGGATCAAGCATCGGCGCGGCTCAGCTGTGTAATCCTAATACGATGTCGTCGTCGATTCGTAAGGCCGTCTTCCCCGCCGCCGGCCTCGGCACGCGCTTTCTGCCGGCCACCAAGGCGATGCCGAAAGAGATGCTGACGCTGATCGATCGGCCGATCATCCAGTACGGCGTCGAAGAAGCGGTGGCGTCGGGCATCACCGACATCGTGCTGGTGACCGGCCGCGGCAAGAACGCGATCGAGGATCACTTCGACGTCTCGAGCGAACTGGAAGCGTTCCTCGCCGCCAAGGGCAAGCACGAGATGCTCGAGGAGGTGAAGAAGGTCTCGAGCCTGATCAACCTCTCGTACGTGCGTCAGGGCGAGCCGCTCGGCCTCGGCCACGCGGTGCTGGTCGCGCGCAGCCTCGTCGGCAACGAGCCGTTCGCGGTGGTGCTCGGCGACGACATCTTCGACGCGACGCCGCCGGCGCTGCAGCAGATGCTCGCGGTCTTCGATCGGGTGCAGAGCCCGGTGATCGCGGTGGAACGGGTGCCCGAGGCCGAGGTGTCGAGTTACGGCATCCTGGCCGTGGAGCCAGCGCCGGAGCTGGGGCCGCGCGTGCACCGCATCCTCGACATGGTGGAGAAGCCGCCGCGCGCCGAGGCGCCCAGCAATCTGGCGATCATCGGCCGCTACCTGCTCACGCCCGACATCTTCCCGGCCCTCGAGGCGACGGCCTCGGACCGCACCGGCGAGATCCAGCTCACCAACGGCCTCAAGCGCCTGCTGGCGACACGGAAGCTGTACGCCCTGGAAGTGGACGGCGTGCGCCACGACGCCGGTAACAAGATGGGCTTCCTGAAGGCGATGGTCTACTTCGCCCTGCGCCGGCCCGATCTGGCCGAGCCGTTCCGCCGCTACCTGGCGGAGCAGGGCGTCACCAAGTAACTGCCGGCGGCAGGCGCGGCCGGCGGCGCCGCCCTCGAGCCAGAAGTTCGGATAGACCAGGGCGCGGGGCTGCTAGTCGGCCTTGGCCGGCGCGGTCGAGGCCGGCTTGCTCTCGGACGTCGTCGCGCTGCCGCCGGCGTCACCGCCCGCGGAGCCCGCCGCGGCGCCGCCCTTGCTCTCGCCTCCCGTGCCCTCGCTAGTGTCGCTCTTGGCCGACTTGTCGGCCTTGCCGGCGCCGCCGTCGCCGCCCTTGCCAGAGCGCGCGTAGTCGGTGATGTACCAGCCGGTGCCCTTGAACTGGATGGCCGGCGACGACAGCAGCTTCTCCACCGTGCCACCGCACACCGGGCAGATCGTTTCGGGCGGGTCGGAGAACTTCTGGATCTTCTCGAAGCGGTGACCGCAGGCCTGGCACTGGTACTCGTACAGCGGCATGGCTCGGCTTACTCCAGCAAGTCGTCGGCGTGCCCGCCCAGCATCAGCTGCCGCAGCGCCCAGAACGGCGCCGCGCCCTGCGCCAGCAGGGCGTCGTGGAAGGCCCGCAGCGACGGCTTGCCGCCCTGCTGCTCCTGCCAGTCGGCGCGCAGCTTCAGCAGCATCAGGCGGCCGATCGCGTACACCACGTAGCCGGGGTCGAAGGTGCCGCGCTCGGCTTCGCGCCGCGCGTGCGGCTCCTCCAGGTAGGCTTCCTCCTTGAAGAAGCGGACGCCCTGTTCCACCGACCAGTCGTCGGCGTGCAGTTTGATGCCGACGATCAGCCGCGACAGCCGCAGCAGCGCCTCGGCGAGCTGGCCGAGCTGCACCTGCGGGTCGCGCTTGCCGAAGCCGGCCTCGATCATCATCTGCTCGCCGTAGTGGGCCCAGCCCTCCACGTACGACATCGGCGCGAGCAGCGTCGAGCGGCGCACCTTCGACTCGACCTTCCGGAGGTGCTGGAAGTGGAGGAAGTGGCCGGGGAACACCTCGTGCATCGAGATGCTCCACAGGGTCGGCAGGTTCAGATCGCGCAGGTGCTCGATCTGCCGCTCCTCCGGCCACGAGCGCAGCACGTCGGTCAGGTAGTAGGTGGCGCCGGCGGGCCTGGTTTCGAAGGGCCCGGGCATCCACAGGCTCGCCGCCGACCAGCGCAGGAAGCCGGGGCTGGGCGCCACGTGCACGTCGTCGCCGTCGGGTACTTCGACGACGCCGCTGCGGGCCAGGAACGTGCGCAGCTCGGCGACCTGGTCGCGCGCCGTGCCGATCAGCGCGCCAGGCGCCGGGTGGGACAGCTTCGCCGTGCGCCACGCCGCCGCCGGATCGCCGCTGTCGAGGCGCCCGGCCAGGGTGCGAAACGCCTCCTGGGTACGGCCCAGCTCGCGCTCGGCGACCAGCAGCAGGCGCTCACAGGAGTAGGGCACGCCCTCGTCGAGCTCGAGCTTGCGTTCGAAGCGCTCGCGGCCGAGGCGGAACGAGGCTTTGGCCTTGGGCCGCACCTCGGTCTCGAGCCATTCGGCGTAGGCCGACAGCGCCTGGGTCGCCTCGGTGGAGGCGTCGGCCAGGTCGGCGAGCAGGTGCATGTCGTCGATGCCGGCGAACGCCCGCGGCAGGTCGGCGTCGATGAACGTGACGACGCCACGGACGGTGTCGATGCCGGTCTTCACGAAGATCGCCGGCGGGTCCTTGACGTTGTCGCGGGCGGCCTGCACCAGCCGCGGCACCTGACGCAGCTTCGACAGGACGCGGCGGGCGCGCTCGGTCTCCGACGCAAAGCCGAACAGCGCCTGCGGCGCCAGGCTGGCGGCGAGGATCTGCCCGTAGTAGTGGGGGTCGCGCTCCCACGACCGCACGGCATCGGTCTCGAACTGGCGGGCGGCGATGTTGGCCGTGACGATACGGTGTTCGACGGCTTCGATCGGCGTCAGCCGGTCGGCGGGAATCGCCTGCAGACGACGTCCGAAGCCGGCCAGGGCTCCGGCGTGACTGTCGACGGCCGTACGGCTCAGGTCGTCGAGCAGGTCGTCGTGGACGTGGTTGCCATCCAACGTCGCGCTGGTGGGATGCGCTTCGTAGAGGTAGGCGAGGTAGTCGTCGATGAAATGCTGGAAGGGCTCGGCCACGTCGATCCGTTGCTCGGTCCGCAGCGTCGGGGAACGAGCATCTCGCAATGGTACAATAAAAAATCTCCACGATGGCCGGCACGCTTTACGTCGTCGCCACGCCAATCGGCAACCTCGAAGACCTGACCTTCCGGGCCGCGCGCGTCCTGCGCGAGGTGCCGGTCGTGGCCGCCGAAGACACCCGACGCACCGGACATTTGCTGCGGCACCTGGGCAGCGCCGCCGCGTTGCTCAGCCTGCACGAGCACAACGAGCTGTCGCGAACCGCGGGCGTGTTGCAACGGCTGGCCAGCGGCGAGTCGGTGGCGTTGGTCAGCGACGCCGGTACACCGGCCGTCTCCGACCCCGGGGCTCGGCTCGTCGCGGCGGCGGCCGCCGCGGGACATCGGGTGGAGCCGGTGCCCGGCGCCAGCGCCGTGATGGCGGCCCTGTCCGCTGCCGGCGTGGACGCGCAGTGGTTCACGTTTGCCGGGTTCCCGCCAATTAGGGGTAAGAACCGAAAACAATGGCTCGAGGACGTCGTAAGACGGTCAGGCCACGGCCCGGTCGTCGCCTTCGAGGCGCCTCACAGAGTGATTCAAACCCTTATGGATTTGGCCAATGTGTCAAATGACCGAATCATTGTTTTCCGTGAGCTCACCAAGCTTCACGAGTCCAGGTACGAGGGCCGACCTGGCGATCTCGCCGCGTCAATTGCACCTGTGGCGGGCGAGTTCACCTTGGTGATACCGAGGCGGGATGCGTCGGCACCTGCAGAGCGCCCGCCGGACGACGAGATTCTCGCCATGTTTGGTCGAATAACAGACAAGCCAGCCAGGGCGGCGGCTCGCGAAGTGGCGCAGGCAACAGGGTTGTCCGCGAACGAGGTGTACGACATCGTCCAGCGCGGCCGTCCCTGACGCGCCGGTCCGTCCGAACCGAAAACACGAGGCGATTGGTGAAGAAGGAGCGAACACGGTGACCGACGACCTGCACGTCGTGGTCCTGGCCGCTGGCAAGGGGACCCGGATGCGATCGGCCCTGCCCAAGGTGCTGCACCGCGCCGCTGGCCTGCCGCTCATCGAATGGGTGGTGCGGGCCGCCCGGGCCATGCGCCCGCAGACCATCACCGTCGTCCTCGGCCACGAAGCCGACCAGGTCCGTGAGTGGTTCGCCGAGACCGATGACGTGCGCTTCGTCATCCAGGAGCCGCAGCTGGGCACCGGACACGCGCTGCTCCAGGCGGAGCGGGCGCTCGGCGGGCGGCGCGGGACGGTGCTTCTGCTGTCGGGCGACGCACCGCTGGTCACCCGCGGCAGCCTGGAGCGGCTGGTCGCCCGGCGGCGTGAGCTGGGCGCGTCGGTGGTCGTCGCCACCGCCGACCTGCCCGATCCCACCGGTTACGGCCGGGTGATCCGTGAAGACGGCGCCCTGATCCGCATCGTCGAGGATCGCGACGCCACGCCGGCCGAACGCGCCGTCACCGAGATCAACAGCGGTGTCTACGCCTTCGCCCTCGCCTCGTTGTTCGACGCCTTGCGTGGCTTGGGGACCAGCAACGCCCAGGGTGAGTACTACCTGCCGGAGCTCGTCGCCGTGCATCGCCGCGCCGGCCGCGTCGTCGCCGCCGACCGCCTTGCCGACGCCGACGAGATTCGCGGCATCAACACCCGGGCCGAACTGGCGGCGGTAGGGCGGCTCCTGCACGACCGGATCAACGCCGGGTTGATGGCCGGCGGCGTCACCCTGGTGGACCCGGCTACCGCGTACATCGGCCCGGACGTGGTCATCGGCGCCGATACCGTGGTGCACCCGTTCGTCTTCCTCGAGGGGCGGACCACGGTGGGCCCGAACTGCGAGCTGCACGCCGGAGTCCGGATCGTCGATTCGCAGCTGGGGGCGAGGGTGACCGTGTTCAATCACACGGTAATCGCGCAGTCGCTCATCAGTGACGATGTTCATCTTGGGCCATTTGCCAGAATTCGTCCAGAATCAACACTTGGGTCCGGATCTCACGTCGGAAACTTCGTCGAGATCAAGAAGGCGTCGGTGGGCGAGGGTGCTAAAATTGGTCATCTGTCCTACATTGGTGATGCCTCGCTCGGCAGCGGCGTGAACATCGGCGCCGGCACCATCACCTGCAACTACGATGGGCGGGCCAAGCACCGGACTACGGTCGGCGACAAGGCCTTCATCGGCAGCGACTCGACGCTGGTGGCGCCGGTCACGATTGGGGCCGGCGCCTACGTGGCCGCCGGGTCGTCGATCGTCGAGGACGTGCCCGCCGGCGGCCTCGGCATCGCCCGGGGCCGTCAGATCAACAAGCCCGGCTGGGCGACCGCCCGGGCGGCGGCGAAGGATCGCGGCCGATAGCCGCGGGCGGACACACGGACCATGTGCGGGATCATCGGATACATCGGGCCGCGGCCCGTCGTGCCTCTCATCGTCGACGGCCTGCGGAAGCTGGAGTACCGCGGCTACGACTCGGCCGGTGTGGCCGTGGTCACCGACGGCGTTCTGGCCATCCGGCGCAGCGCCGGCAAGCTGGCCAACCTCGAGGCCGCCATCGCCGTCGAGCCGCTGTCCGGACAGTTCGGGCTCGGCCACACGCGCTGGGCCACGCACGGCCGGCCGACCGAGGAGAACGCGCATCCGCACCGTGACTGCCACGGCCGGATCGTCGTCGTCCACAACGGCATCATCGAGAACTACCTCGAGCTGAAGCGCGAGCTGCAGGCGCAGGGCCACACGTTCGTCACCGAGACCGACACCGAAGTGGTCGCGCACCTGGTCGAACGCGAGTGGAAGGACGACGGCCTCGACGGCGCGGTGCGGCGGGCGATGGGCCGCCTGAAGGGCCTGTTCGCGCTGGTGATGCTGGCCGCCGACGATCCGTTCAAGATCGTCGCGGTGCGCAACGGCCCGCCGGTGGTGGTCGGGCTGGGCGAGGGCGAATACTTCGTCGCCTCCGACATTCCAGCCATCCTCGCCTACACGCGCAGCGTCGTCTTCCTCGGCGACCAGGAGATGGCGGTGGTCACCCGCGACGGCGCGGTCTTCTCGGACTTCGACGGCGACCCGATCGCCAAGACGCCGACGCGCGTCACCTGGGATCCGATCGCCGCCGAGAAGGCCGGCTACAAGCACTTCATGCTCAAGGAGATCAACGAGCAGCCGGCGGCGGTGCGCGACACCGTGCTGGGCCGCGTCTCGGTCGAGACCGGCACGATCTTCCCCGACGAATCGGGCCTGTCGGACGACACCCTGCGCGCCATCGACCGGGTGACGCTCATCGCCTGCGGCACGTCGTGGCACGCGGCGCTGGTCGGCAAGTTCCTCATCGAAGAGCTGGCGCGGGTGCCGGTCGAAGTGGATTACGGGTCCGAGTACCGCTACCGGCGACCGCTGGCCGACGGCAAGACGCTGGCGGTGGCGATCACCCAGTCGGGCGAAACCGCCGACACCCTGGCGGCGCTGCGTGAAGCGCGCCGGCAGGGCGCCCGCAGCCTGGCGGTGTGCAACGTCGTCGGCAGCATGGCCACCCGCGAGAGCGAAGGCACCATCCACACACATGCCGGGCCGGAGATCGGCGTCGCGTCGACCAAGGCCTTCACGTCGCAGCTGGTGGCGCTGCACCTGCTGGCGCTGCAGCTCGCCCAGGCCCGCGGCACCCTCGACGCCACCGCCCGCAAGGCGCACATCGCCGAGCTGCTGCAGCTGCCGCTGCAGATCGAACAGGTGCTGAAGTGCGCCGCCCAGATCGAGGACATCGCCTCGCGGTTCCAGAGCCGCACCGACTTCCTCTATCTCGGCCGCGGCATCAACTATCCGATCGCGCTCGAGGGCGCCCTCAAACTCAAGGAGATCTCCTACATCCACGCCGAGGGCTATCCCGCCGGCGAGATGAAGCACGGGCCCATCGCGCTCGTCGACGAGGCGATGCCGGTCGTGGCCATCGCCCCGCACGACCACGTCTTCGACAAGATGCAGGGCAACATCCAGGAAGCCAAGGCGCGCGGCGGCGCCGTGATCGCCATCACCACCGCCGGCGACGACACGCTGTGGCGACTGCTCGACCCCGCCACCGACTCGATCATCGCCGTGCCGGCGATGTCGCCGCTCCTCGCCCCCGTCGTGATCACCGTGCCACTGCAGCTGCTGGCGTACCACATCGCCGTGCGCCGCGGCTGCGACGTGGATCAGCCGAGGAATCTCGCCAAGAGCGTCACGGTAGAATAGCTAGCGGCTAGGGGCTAGCGGCTGGCGGCTAGTACTCTCAGCTCCGCACTCCAGCACCGAGCTGGCAAGGAACTGAGGGTCTAGCCGCTAGCCGCTAGCCCCTAGCCGCTAGATATGGATCTCCTCTCCTCCCTCAACCCCGAGCAGCGTGCGGCGGCGTCGCACGTCGACGGCGCGCTGCTGATCCTGGCCGGTGCCGGCTCGGGCAAGACGCGGGTGATCGCCCATCGCGTGGCGTGGCTGGTGCTGGAGGGGCACGCGCACCCGGACCAGATTCTCGCCGTCACCTTCACCAACAAGGCCGCCGAGGAGATGCGCACGCGCGTCGAGGGGCTGCTCGACCGCGATTGCCGGGCGATGTGGATCTCGACCTTCCACGCGCTGTGCGCCCGGCTGCTGCGCCGCGAGGCCCAGCACCTCGGGCTGTCGCGCAACTTCACGATCTACGACTCGGCCGACCAGCAGGCGGTGATCAAGCAGCTGGTCCGCGAGTACCAGCTCGACGAGAGCACCTGGCAGCCGCGCATGGTGCTGTCGCGGATCAGCCACGCCAAGAACCGGATGGAAGGGCCGGAGACGTTCACCGGCACCTGGAACCCGAAGGACAAGGAAATCGGCCGGCTCTACGCCGGATATCTCAAGGCCCTGGCCGACGCCAGCGCCCTCGACTTCGACGATCTGCTGCTCAAGACCGTCGAGCTCTTCGATCGCGCGCCGGCGGTCCGCGAACGTTACGCGCGCCGGTTCCGCTTCGCGATGATCGACGAGTACCAGGACACCAACCGGCCGCAGTACCTGCTGGTCAAGCAGCTGGTCAGCGTGCACGGCAACCTGTGCGTCGTCGGCGACCCCGATCAGTCGATCTACAAATGGCGCGGCGCCGACGTCAAGAACATCCTCGACTTCGAGCACGACTTTCCCGACGCGGTCACCGTCAAGCTGGAGCGCAACTACCGGTCGACGCAGGTCATCCTCGATGCGGCATCGGCCGTGGTGAGCCACAACCGCGGCCGCAAGGACAAGGTGCTGTGGACCGACCAGGCCGGCGGTACGCCGATCGTCACCTATCGCGGCGCCGACGAGCTCGACGAGGCCGACTTCATCGTCCGGTCGATCCGCCGCGCATTGAGCGACGACGCCCGATCCACCGCGGCAGTCCTCTATCGCACCAATGCCCAGTCCCGCGCCGTGGAAGACGGGCTGCGCATGGCCGGCGTTCCCTATCAGGTGCTGGGCGGAACGGGGTTCTACGAGCGCAAGGAGATCAAGGACGCGCTCGCCTACCTGAAACTGGTGCTCAACCCGCACGACGACGTCGCCCTGCGCCGCGTGATCAACGTGCCGCCGCGCGGCATCGGCAAGGGGGTGATGGACGCGCTCGAACGCGTCGATCCGTCGGCGCCCGACGTCGACGCGCCGCCGCTGCTGGCCGGATTGATCGCCGCCGAGTCGGCGGTGTCGCTGTGGGCCAAGCTCGACGCCGCGGTGACGCGCGAGCTGCTGGCCGGGCGTCAGCTCACGCCGCTGCGGGCGTTCCGCGACATGCTGCTCGAAGTGACGGCGGCGGCCACCGAGAAGCCGGTGTCGGTCGTCCTCGGCCTGCTGCTCGATCGCAGCGGCTACCTGCGCGAGCTGCGCGAAGAACGCAGCGAGGAGGCCGACGGCCGCATCGAGAACCTGATGGAGCTGGTGTCGGCGGCCCGCGAATACGAGCTGGCCACGCCCGACGCCGGGCTGCCCGACTTCGTCGATCGCCTGGCGCTGCTGTCGGACGTGGACAAGCCCGAGGGCAGCCGCGTCGCGAAGGTGCTGCTGATGACGCTGCACTCGGCCAAGGGCCTGGAGTTTCCGCTCGTCGTCATCGCCGGCATGGAGGAAGGGCTGTTCCCGCACTCGCGGGCGAAGGACGACGAAGCAGAGCTGGAGGAGGAGCGGCGCCTCTGCTACGTCGGCATCACGCGGGCGCGGCGTGAGCTGATCCTCACCAGCGCGATCAGGCGGCGGGTGTTCGGGGAGTACCAGAACACCGAGCCGTCGCGGTTCCTCGACGAGATCCCGCCCCACCTGCTGCGCCACGAAGAGTCACGTGCCGAAGCATTCCGTACCGCCAGCCGCGGCGGCTGGGGCTACGCCCCGAACCCCTATCGGCACCAGGCGCCGGCGCCGCCACGGCGGCGGGAGTTCGCGGCCGAGGACGAAGATCAGTCGGGACGCGGCGGACTGCGCGCCGGCGGCCGCGTGCGTCATCCGATGTTCGGCGTCGGCACCGTGGTGTCGGTGGAGGAGCTCGACGACGACGTCAAGGTCGTCGTCAAGTTCGGCTCGGTCGGCCAGAAGACCCTGCGCGCCAAGTACGCCAAGCTGGAGTTGGCCTGAGCCTGGACGCGACGCGGCATCTCCTCCTGGCCTCAGGCAGCTATCGCTCCAAGATCATTCGGCCTGGAGGAGACGCCCCGCCACGTCCAGGCGGCGGCCCTACACACCGGCGATCTTGGTGATGATCCAGCGGCCCTCGCGGGCCTGGCCGGCCAGCGTGCCGACCGCGCGCGACATCGTCAGCGTGAGCGTGGCCGGGGCGGTCTGGCCTTGCGGACTACGGAGCTGCGCGTCGATGGCGACCTCCTTGGTCACCATCTCACCCTGGAACGCCGAGGGGTCGAACGGCGGCTGGCCCGGCTGGGTCAGCGACGCCTCGGCCGGACCGGTGGCCGCCACGACGGCGGCGCGGGCCGCCGACACCGCCTTGGTGTAGGTCCCGCTCTCCTCGCGCCATTTGTCCCACGCCGACTTCACCACCTGCTGCGCCGCGGTGAGGCGCGCCTTCGGGTCGCGCTCGAGCTTCACCACCTGCTCGATCATCGGCAGATTGGCGGTCTGATACTCCATCTTCCGCTTGGCGAACTCGGCCTCCGCGTCGCGGGCCTTTCGCTCGGCCTCGAGCAGCGCCTTCAGGTCGAGCGGGGTGCGTACTTCCGGCGTGACGCTGGTGATCGAGAAGTCTTCGACGGTGCCCTTTTCGCGGGGGTCGAGCGACACCGCCGACATCATCGCCAGCGTGGTGTTGTCGCGGGCCCGGGCGGCGCGGAAGAACTGCGTGAGGAGCTGCTGCTCGGGCGGCCGGGAGCAGGCGACGGCCAGGAGAGCCAGGGGCATCATCACCGCCACGACGACCAGCACCGCCCGGAAACGATAGCGCGTCATCTCGTCCTCCCTCGTGTCGCGGGACCGTCCGGCCGGCGCCGTCCTGCGGCACCTGTTCGTCAGCCCTCGCTCGGCGTCTCCGCGCCCGGCTCGGCCGGCGGCACCGGTGCCGGCTCGGCCGTGGCCGCGGCCTCCTCGTCGCGGTCGACGAGCGCCACAGACACTACCTTGTCGCCGGCCTCGAGGTCCATCAGCCGCACGCCCTGGGTCGCCCGGCCGATCGTCCGGATGTCCTCGGTCGGCGTGCGCAGGATCTTGCCCTGCTCGGTGATGAGCAGCAGTTCCTTTCCGGCGTCCTCGACCCGCGCGATCTCGATCACCTTGCCGTTCTTCTCGGTGATCTCGACGTTCTTCAAGCCGAGGCCGCCGCGGCTCTGGACCCGGTACTCCTCGAGCGGCGTCCGCTTGCCATAGCCAAGCTCGGTCACGGTGAGCAGCGTACCGCCCGGCTTGACCACCTCCATGGCCACGACCTCGTCGCCCTCGCGCAGGCTGATGCCGCGCACGCCATAGGCGGTGCGGCCCATCGGCCGGACGTCGTCCTCGGGGAAGCGGATCGCCATGCCGTCGCGAGTGCCGATAAACACCTGGCTGGCGCCGTCGGAGATCTGCACCGCGATCACCTCGTCGCCGTCGTCCACACCCATCGCGATGATGCCGCCGGCACGCGGGTTGGCGTAGGCCGACAGCTCCGTCTTCTTGATGGTGCCCTGGCGGGTACCCATCACCACGTAGTGGCCGTCGTCGAACTCGCGCACCGGCACCATCGCCGCCGTCTTCTCGCCGGTCTCCATCTGCACCAGGTTGGCGATTGACTTGCCGCGGCCGTCGGCGCCGACGTCGGGGATCTCGTGGACCTTGAGCCAGTAGACCCGGCCGCGGTCCGAGAAGATCATCATGTAGGAATGCGTCGAGGCCACGAACAGGTGGTTGACAACGTCCTCCTCGCGGGTCCGCATGCCGATGCGGCC